>NZ_MJUY01000009.1:0-80218 GCF_002237635.1 Acetobacterium sp. MES1 | reverse complement strand
ATTTTTTACCTGTTGTCCAAACGATCCGTCACTTCCCATGAAATCTGAAGGGCGGGCCAAACGAAAGAACGGCCTGGTTCGGTTTAAATTCACCTGTCCCAAAACAAAATGGATCAAACAGGAAGCCGGGAAAGCTAAACGTCAGTGTTTCTGTGAAAATCCCTGTACTTCGTCTTCCTGTGGTCGGATGTTTTACATCTATCCTGAAAAGAATCTCCGGGCCTACCCCGGTACCCTTCGCGGAACACTCGAATGGGCTCGGATCTATAAAATCCGGGGTGTTGTTGAACAATCCATTAATCATTTCAAAGACAGTTTCTGTCTGGCCAACCGTAAAACTCAGAATGCCAAAACACTTCACGCCGACTTGCTGTTGGCCGGAATTACCCAGCTGATTACTGCAATTCTTTCCGATAATATTCATCAGCATCAGTACTTACGCAGTCTTAAACCACTCGTTGCCTAGTTGGACTTTTTATCTTCTTTGTCCAGCTTTTGTTTTTGCGCCTTTTTTTCATCTTCTGCAACATTTTCTTCGCTTTGTTGTTCGTTTCCCTTCTGACTTCATGAAGTCTGTCTGTTTCTTACCGCCGAATTCTCTGAGCTCTAAATCTTTTTCATTTCGCAATTACCTATCAATTATTATTATTTTTTGATCGCTTCAAACGGGCATTTTTCGAAACAGACACCACACTTGACACAGACAGTCGGGTCAATGACAAAGGGGATTTTTTCTTTTTTGTTACCGCTAATGGCGTTAACTGGACAGTTTTTCGCACAAAGTCCACAGCTCTTACAGTTTTCTTCGATAATTTCATAAGCCAATAACGCTTTACAGGATCCGGCTGGACATCTTTTATCGCGGATATGCGCTTCATATTCATCCCGGAAATAATGGAGCGTGCTCAAAACCGGGTTTGGAGCGGTTTGTCCCAGGGCGCACAAAGATGATGCTTTGATATCCCGGGCCAGAGTTTCCAGTTCGTCAATATCACTCATGACACCTTTACCCAAGGTGATTTTTTCCAGAATATCTTTCATGCGTCGGGTTCCTAAGCGGCAGGGGGTACATTTTCCGCAGGATTCATCAACAGTAAATTCCAGGAAGAATTTGGCGATATCAACCATACAGGTGTCTTCATCCATAACAATCAGCCCACCGGAGCCCATCATCGCACCCAATTCGATTAACGATTCATAATCGATGGGGGTATCAATATGGCTGGCCGGAATACATCCACCGGAAGGTCCACCAGTTTGTGCGGCTTTAAATTGCTTGCCGCCAGGGATACCACCGCCGATTTCATAAACAACTTCCCGCAGGGTCGTGCCCATGGGGATTTCCACTAAACCAGTGTTATTGATTTTGCCACCAACGGCAAATACCTTGGTACCCTTGCTTCTTTCAGTACCCATGCTGGCAAACCAGTCGGCACCTTTTAATAAGATAACCGGAATATTGGCAAATGTTTCAACATTGTTCAGGATGGTCGGCTTTTGCCACAGTCCTTTAACCGCTGGGAATGGCGGTCGAACCCGTGGCTCGCCACGTTTGCCTTCAATGGAAGTCATCAGGGCGGTTTCTTCGCCACAGACGAATGCGCCAGCACCCAAGCGGATTTCCAGATCAAATTTAAAACCGGTATCTAAAATATTATCGCCTAATAAGCCATATTCACGGGCCTGATCAATGGCAATTTGGAGCCGATGAACCGCAATCGGATATTCGGCCCGGACATAGACAAAACCATGAGTGGCACCGATGGCGTAGCCAGCAATGGTCATCGCTTCAATAACTGAGTGGGGATCGCCCTCTAAAACACTTCGATCCATAAAAGCCCCGGGATCGCCTTCATCGGCGTTACAGCAGACGTATTTTTCATCGTTAATCTGCTGGGCTGCAAAATCCCATTTAGTACCGGTGGGGAATCCGCCGCCGCCGCGGCCTCGCAGACCAGAATCTTTGATGGTCTGGATAACCTCGCCAGGAGACATTTCAGTCAGGGCTTTGGTCAACGCCTTATAACCATCAAAGGCAATGTATTCATCAATTTCTTCAGGATTAATCCGGCCGCAATTTCTCAGGGCAACCCGTAATTGTTTTTTGAAGAAACTGGATTTTTCAATATCTTGTTCGTCTTCCTGAACCTGGCTGCTGGCTTCCAGCAAGCGGGTCACCAGACGGCCTTTTAAAAGATGTTCTTCGACGATTTCAGGGACATCTTTCACATCCACCCGGCAGTACATCGTACCTTCCGGGTAAATAACCATAATTGGGCCTTCTTCACACAGCCCAAAGCAGCCGGTTTGAACAACCTTCACTTCAGCATCAAGTTGATTTTTAACCAGCTTTTCATTTAATTCAGTCATTATTGCTTCAGAATTTGAAGAGGTACAACCTGTACCACCACAAACTAAAACATGGGAACGAAACAATTGCATGTAGTTTTCCTCCTCGTAAAATTTATATTATTGATTTTCTTTTAGGGTGTATTCTGAGCAAACCTTGCCGTTGGCCAGATGCTCCAAAACAACTTTGGCAACCTTTTCGGGTGTCATATTTACGTAGGTAACCTTATGACCTTCTTTATCGATGATATCAACAAGCGGTTCTAAACTGCAAACACCAATACAACCGGTAGCAGTGACCGTCACATTATGGATATCACGTTTTTGGGTTTCGGTTAGAAAAGCTTGCATGACTGGACGAGCGCCAGCGGCAATCCCACAGGTCGCCATGCCCACAACCACTCGGATTGAATCATTGTCAGTACGCATGCCCACTTCTTTTAACGTTTTTTCTCTGATGGCCTCTAGTTCGGCAATGGTTTTCATAGGACACTTCCTCCTTCAGTTTTACAGCCTTCAATAATTTCGGGAATATCGTCTTTAGTCAGACGACCAAAAACTTTTCCATTAATGGTCAAAACTGGCGCCAAGCCACAGGCACCCAAACAGCGACAGTCTTCAAGGGTAAATTCACCATCCTCGGTTGTTTCACCGACCCCAATTGCCAGAGTTTCTTTTAACTTGTCCAAAATCGGGCCAGAGCCTTTGACGTAACAGGCTGTTCCCATACAGATGGAAATCTTGTGCTTGCCCTTTGGATTCAAAGAAAAGAATGAGTAAAATGAAATTACCCCAAACACCTCTGAAATAGGGACATTCATTTCTTTGGCAATGGTTTCCTGGGCTTCTACTGGTAAATAGCCATATAGTTCCTGGACCTCATGTAAGATCGGGATTAGTGCTCCCTTTGAATTCTTGTGCTTGGCAACGATGTCGGTAACTAAATGAGTTCGTTCATCTTTTTCCATGCAACCACGTGCATTTGCGTTCATAAAACCGCCTCCTTAAAGTTTTTTGTTTAATGAATTATAAAAATTCAAAAAAATAAACTCTAATCTGTGGAGATTAGAGTTTAAAACTAATGTAAAGGATTGCATGCCGGGCAATCCAAATAAAACAGCAAAATACAAATATTAGGAGTTACAGAATACAAATATTTTGCCCTTTTATTTTATAGTTTCTCCTTTCCACAATGGGAGGCATTACCGTTTCCAGTAATACCCTACGGATCAATGGTTCATAGATCGCAAAACAACGCAAACCCTTAGACTCCATTGATTTGGAGTAAATTCAATATTTGGTCACATTATACATGGGTACATATTCTTTGTCTAGCAAAGAATAACACGGAAAATATCGTAAAAATATAATATGTACGAAAATAAGAAAATAATACGAGGACTTTTTTGCGTCAGAAAGATTTTAGAATTGCTCAAAAAATGGTCGTAAATATGGGTTTTTAAATAAAAATATGCCAAAATAAGATTGAGTACGATCATTTTTGGAGATTGGTGATTTTCGTGATCAGCTAGAATCTCAAATCGGCGAGGCGCTTACAAGAGCTATAGACACGAAAACAGAAAAGCTTTAAAATCGATATTAATGAAATAAAGTGCAATGAGTTATTTTACTCGTTTTTTTTCCTAATTTTAGAATTCCAGAATTTAGAGGAAAATTTTTCCAGATTTCGAAGAACTGCAAATGATAATTTAATTTTTTTACACGGACTAATAAAATTTTTTAAACTTCCCATTTTTGAATCCCAAATTCTTCAAAGTGGAGGATGACGAACGGACACAAAACAAGATGGTCGAAAATTAAATTAAATAGTCGGAATAGATTTCACCTGAGAAAAGAGAGCGACACCCATAATTATTAAAGGTTGAAATAGTATTTTAAAGCCATTTGTCAGATAATGATCAGGAAATAAAAAGCTGTTTGTTACATAACAAACAATATTTTGGCGAAAAATATCGTTATCGATGAATTTAAGTAATCCAAATAATTCCTTGTTAAACATTTGACAAAAAAAGTGCTTTAATTTTAATTGCAAATTCATGCTACATTCGATATAGTTATTTATAGTTACGTTTTATATTGTATTACTTTGAATGAAATGTTATTGTCATTTTGTTGCTGTGAGATTGTTAATTTTAAGCCAAAGTACAAAAAAATCCTGATGGGGTAAAATTTCAATGGTTTTGGGGTGACGGCGATGTTATTTCTGATAAAAAATTTGACAGTTACGGACATCGAGTTTATAATTCAAAAGTTAAAAAGGCGAACGATAACATCGTTAAATAAATAATTAACAATGTTTAAATTTTGATATTTTGTTAAGTTTCTTTTGTCTGACAATTAACAAACAAATTATTGTTGGAGATAAAAAAATTCTCGATAGGTAATCATAATTATGAATGATGGTGTAAAATTTAGTAATCACTGCCTCCAATAAATGCGGAAAGTTTCAACAAATACCCTGATATTATGTCGCTTTTTAAGCAATATAACTTAAGAAACTTTAAGTAAAGTCGAAAAATACATAAAAATTCGGGTATTTTTGAATGAAATCACACGTACTGGGAATAAGATTTCCCTGAATAATCGTAAAAATCAAATTGTTAAATATCGGGTTTATTCAGATTAGAAAGATTCAGAGAATAATTTTAAATGCATTTAACAATATGGAGTAATGCCGTTCAAAAAAATTTTTTGGAAAAAAGCGGTGTTTCATTAGCAGAATTCAATTCTAAAGAAAGCTGATAGGGATGCAATTATAACGGAACAATGGTATGATTTATTTAGAATGATCGGATAATCAAAGCGAATGACTTTCTCGACTCAGTCGAGAGGATGGGAGTATGTGTGAACTGGGATTGTTTAATTGTCGATGATGAAGTGGAGCTGGCGAAAGCAACCTGTGAATATTTTGAAATGTTTGGCCTGACCTGCGCCGTTGTGACCAATTTTGAGGAGTGCGTCTTGTTCATGGAAAACAATCAGGTTAAACTGATTTTGCTGGATATTAATCTGGGAAATGACAGCGGCTTTGAATTGTGCAAAGCACTCCGGAAAAATACTGATGTGCCGATTCTCTTTATTAGTGCCCGACAGAGTGATGATGACGTCCTGATTGCCCTGAATATCGGTGGTGATGATTACATTAAGAAACCCTATTCGCTCAGCGTCTTGCTGGCCAAGGTAAAGGTCATCATCAAACGCTATGATGGGGTGGGGCAAAAAAACTGGAGCAGTGATGAGTTCAGCTTGCAATCAGACGGGCCGGATCGTTGCGGCAACCTGAGAATTGATAAGGACGCCATGAAGGTCTATCGCAATGAAGAAGATGTCGGTTTTAAAACCAAGGAATTCAAGCTGTTTTTATACCTTTATGAAAATAAAAACCGGGTGATTGCCAAAGATGAGTTGTTTGCCAAAATTTGGGGGGATGCATTTTTCAGTGACGGTACCCTGAATGTCCATATCCGCAAAATTCGCGAGAAAATTGAAGAAAATCCCAACCAGCCGCAGTTGATTAAAACTATCTGGGGGATCGGATATATGTTCGAGACTCAGGAAAACCAATAGCACTGGTTGCGCTTTTTACATAAAAGAGAATATTCAGTCGAGGAAATGTATGAAAATAAGAAATATGGTGATTCTGTTTACGGTGATAATAGTTGGCGCTTATCTAGTCGCAATCACCACCATCAATACCAGCCAGATCAATCAAGTGGATATTACCGAGATTAACCAGGTCACTAAAACCATTGAGCAGGACTGGAACGCTGGCGATACAAAAAAATCCGGTACGAAGGGGGAACTGGCCTACCAGATCGCCCTGGTGACGGAAGAAACCTATCAGGCTGTCTTATTTGACGCTATTAAGAATCATCAGACGATCATCGATTTGACCAAAACTGCAGCAGATGGCCAGCAAGAAATGCTGGGAAAGATCATCTTTTTGACTGACGGCAGTGAAGAAGCAACCATGAAAAAAAATCTGACGATCCTGATTACCCTTACCTTTGGGCTGGTCATGATCATGGTTTATCTGCTTTTGGGGCGGGTGCATATATCAATTCTTAAGCCCTTTGGGGTAATGAAAGAGTTTGCCCAAAAAATTGCCGACGGCGATCTGGAGTTCCGGCTGCCGATGGACCGGGGCAATTATTTTGGGGCTTTCACCGAAAGTTTTGATCTGATGCGGGAAGAACTGAGAAAGGCCCGGCAGGGCGAATATCAGGCCAATATCAGCAAGAAAGAGCTGGTGGCGGAACTGTCCCATGACATTAAAACCCCGGTGGCTACCATTAAAGCCATCTGTGAGCTGCTTGAGATCAAGCTGGCAACCGTGAAAAAAGAGGATTTGCCGGGGTCAACGGCAACAACGACCCTCACCGAAAGTCTTGAAAAAATTGCGGTGATCGATGCCAAAGCAGATATCATTGATGCGCTGATCAGTAATCTGTTTCATGCCACCCTGGAAGAACTGGAAATGCTGAAGGTCAATGTCAGCGAGCAACCCAGCACCGTGATTATTAAAATGTTCAAGGAAATGGATCATTTCGGGAAAATCCGCTTTAAAAATGACTTGGCGGAGTGTCTGATTTTTTGTGATCCGCTACGGCTGGGTCAGGTGATTGACAATGTCCTCAGCAACTCCTATAAGTATGCCAATACCGATATCGATATCTGGTTCGATCTGGACAAAACAGACAAAAACCTGACCATAAAGATCAAAGATTACGGGGCGGGAGTGGAGCCCGATGAATGTCCGCTGGTATGTGAAAAGTTTTTTCGGGGGTCCGGGGAAACGGTCCAGAATACCCCCGGTTCCGGGCTGGGCCTCTATCTGGCCAGGCAGTTTATGGCCGCCATGGGTGGTAGCATCCGCTGCTATAATGAGGAGGGCTTCACGGTGGAACTGGACATCAGGGTGGTGTAAGAATCTTCCCAGTTAAGAAATAGATAAGGATTTAATAAGAGTTGGCAAAAGACCGATTAAGAACATATGAAATATAATTAGGCCATGGAAAGCAAAAGCCGACCATGGTCTTTTATCTTTGGGATAAAGATCCAATCAATCAATCGGGAGGAAGATATGTCAAACACCATTTTAAAAGCAGAAATGCTCAGTAAAACCTATTCAAACGGCAGCATCATGCAGCACGTTTTAAAAAATCTCAACATTGAAATCAAAGCCGGTGACTTTACTGTCATCATGGGGAGCTCGGGTTCGGGAAAATCGACCCTGCTTTATGCCCTGTCGGGGATGGACAAGCCGACCCTGGGAACCATCGATTTTAAAGGCGAAGCGATTTCCAACTATTCCAATGATCAACTGGCGGTGTTTCGTAGAAAGCATTGCGGCTTTGTGTTTCAGCAGATCTATCTCAATGATACCATGACGGTGCTCGATAATATTATGATTTCGGGCTTGCTGGTCAGTCGCAACAAAAAGGCCGTCGCCGCCCGGGCTAAGGAACTCCTCCAGCAGGTGGGGTTAAGTGATGCCAGCTATCAAAAATATCCCTCTCAGCTTTCCGGCGGCGAAGCCCAGCGGGTGGCGATTGTCCGGGCGCTGATCAATGCCCCGGAAATTGTCTTTGCCGATGAACCCACCGGGGCGCTCAATTCGACCAATGCCATCAACGTACTGGATGTGATGACTGAGGTCAATGCCGCCGGTCAAAGCATTATCATGGTGACCCATGATATTAAAACGGCCCGCCGGGCCAACCGCATTCTGTATTTAAAAGATGGGGTCATCATCGACGAGCTGAGTCTGGGAACCTATCGCAAGGATGATCCGGATCGCCATCAAATCCTCCGGGAATTTCTGGAAAGGATGGGTTGGTAAGATGAGCATTCTGATGATTGCAACCAACAATATCAAAAAGGCCAAGGTGGCCACGGCCACCCTGATCATCCTGATTGCCATTGCTACTATCTTTCTCTATGTGGGAATCTCGGTGCTGGCCAATATGGATCGCTTTATTGATCAGAAAAATGCCCAAACCAATGGTGCTCACCAGGTTTTTATTACTGATGGTGTCCATGATCAGAAAATTCAGGAAATTTATCAGTCCATTGGGGGCTACTCCTATAGCGAACGGGAAGAGGGGATGATATCGATGTCTTCCTCATTTCAGAATATTAACACGGGGGAAGAGGCCAACAGTATTCCGGCGGTCTTTTTAAATCTGGATACCGCCCGGAAAATATCTCAGGTTAAGATCATTGATCAGGCCGAGAATATGCCCCCTAATGGAGTCATTGCGCCATATGTTTTAAAAGCAGCTAACGGTTATCAAACCGGCGATACCCTGAAAATGACGGTGGATGAAGTCAGTACTGAGCTTGAGATCGCCGGTTTCTATGAAGATTTGATGTTTGCCAGTCCTTCCAATGTCAGTATGTATAAATTATATGTAGGCGAACAGCAGTTGCAGGAGTTTTTGGCGCAGCCTCAGTATGGGGCAAAATGCAGTTATTTTTCAGTGATCACCGATGACATTAATGATTCCGAAGACTTTGAAACGGAGTACATCAAAAAAATAAAAACGATTCTGCAAGAAGGTACTGGGAGTTTTGCGTCACTGAGTTATGGAACCATGAAAACAGGGGTTTCAATTTTTATTAACATCATTATGGCAGTGCTGGTATCTTTCTCAATGATCATTTTGGCGATTGTGGCCATTGTCATCAAGTTTTCCACCACCACTCACATGGAAAACAACATAAAAAATATTGGTACCCTGGTGGCCATGGGCTATACGACCCGACAGATCCTCGGTTCGATTCTGATGGAATATTTGCTTTTGACCGCCGTCGGATTTACCGTGGGACTGGCTACTGCGCTGTTGATTTCGCCGGTGATTACCAATGTTGTGTCATCATCAATCGGGCTGCGCTGGGCTACCGGGCTTGATCCCCAGGCGGTGCTGGCAAGTTTGGGTGTGATTGTGCTGGCGGTATTAGGGATTTCCTATTTCAGTGCGGCAAAAATCAAAAAAATCACCCCCTTAACAGCCCTGCGCAGCGGCATCGAAACCCATCATTTTGGGAAAAACCGCATCCCCCTGGATCAGACCAGGTTGAGCCTTAATACGGCCATGGGTTTTAAGTCACTGATTTTCAATAAACGGCAGAATCTCATCGCCGGGCTGATCATCATGCTACTGAGTCTGGTAACCGTCTTTGCGCTGGCGTCGTACTATAATTTTTCGGTCGATAAAACCGCCATGATCAAACTAATCGGACTGGAAACCGCTGAAGTTGAAGTGAATGCCGTAGATGATGAAGAAACAATCTTTGCAGAAATTGCCGCAATGCCGGAGGTCGAAGATACCATCCGGTTAGTTTCCTTTGATGGCGTGATTAAATTTAAAGATAAGGAAAGCAGTGCCATGACCCGAGTCACCGAAGATTACAGCCGCCTGAAAGTTGATACCTGTGTGCAGGGCAGGATGCCGGTACATGATAATGAGATAGCCATCACCAGTATTGTGCTTAGTAATCTTGGTGCTCAAATGGGGGATACGGTGTCGATCGACTATAACGGCACCATTCGGGAATTTCTGGTGGTGGGAGTCACTCAACAATTTAATATGCTGGGCCGCGGCGCTGCCATTACCACCGCTGGAATGAAAAAACTGCTGCCATCCTATCGGGAACAAAATCTGATGGTTTATCTGGCTGATGGTCAGGATACCGAAAAATTCATCACCAAAATAAATAATCAATATGGATCCGAGAAAATAAAAACCAACAGCTATTTTGAGTCCGTCGAGATGATGTTGGATTCCTTTGAAGCGTCGATAAAAATTATCGTCACTGGTTGTTTAGGGATAATTGCCGTGATTATTGTGTTCGTTCTGTTTCTGGTGATCCGGGTGCGGATCTTGCGGGAGCGGACCCGACTGGGGGTTTCCAAGGCCCTTGGTTTTACCGCCAATCAGCTGATCGGGCAGATCTTAATCAGTCAGATGCCGATTATTATCGGGGCTGCGATGGTCGGGGCCATTGCTGGCTATTTTGCCACCAATCCGATGCTGGCACTGATGCTGGCCGCTAATGGGATTCTCAATTGCGATTTTTATGTCGATCCCAGCCTGGTAATACTCACCGCTGTCGGAATCAGCCTGCTGGGACTGGCAACGGTGTTGATTGTTGCCGGCAAGATCAGAAAAATCAGCTCCTGCCAGATGTTTGAAGAAGGGGTGGATTAAGACTGATGACGGAGCTCGGAAACAGCGAGCGTCAGAAAATCGCTGGCTGCGCCGGAACTGTTCTCAAGAGAAGCATGATCCACTATTGAAAAAAGGTGACGCAACTGGTATGATGAGAAAAATGCCCGTTCAGAATCAGGCAGTATGAGGAAGCCGGATTGGAACAGAGAGGATTGTGACCCATGCCATTTGAAATCATCCGCAACGATATTACTAAAATGACGGTGGACGTCATCGTCAATGCCGCCAATACCGGCTTGAAAATGGGCGGCGGGGTTTGTGGGGCGATCTTTGCCGCTGCCGGGGCCGAGGCGCTCCAGGCCGAGTGTGACCAGATTGGTGGCTGCCCAGTGGGCGATGCCGTGATCACTGACGGTTACCAGTTGCCGGCAAAAAAGATCATCCATACCGTCGGGCCGGTTTGGCAGGGCGGTGGTGCCGACGAGGCCCGACTGCTGCACCGGGCCTATACCCGTTCGCTAGAGTTGGCCCTGAAACATCATTGTAAGAGCATTGCTTTTCCCTTGATATCGTCGGGCATCTATGGCTATCCCAAGGATCAGGCCTTGAAGATTGCGGTAGTGGCCATCACAGAATTTTTGCTGGAACATGAGATGTTTATTTATCTGGTGGTTTTTGATAAGAAAGCCTTTGCTTTCAGTGAAAAGCTATTTACCGATATCGAAAAATTTATTGATGATCATTATGTGGATGAACATCCGATTTATGAACGCAATATGGAATTCGAGCCGGAGTTGCCCAGCTATAATCGCAGCCAAATGCGGGCTCAAGTCGAAAAATTGGCCGAAACCCGGCCCTTTATGCCAGCTCCGGCGGTATCAGTCAAACGAAGTCTGGCCGATGTGCTGGGCCAATTGGATGAGTCCTTTTCAGAGATGCTGTTGCGGCTGATTGATGAAAAGGGCATGACCGATGTCCAAGCCTAT
The DNA here is from genome assembly GCF_002237635.1 of Acetobacterium sp. MES1. NCBI lineage: Bacteria > Bacillati > Bacillota > Clostridia > Eubacteriales > Eubacteriaceae > Acetobacterium > Acetobacterium sp. MES1. Next base: position 68,688 of record NZ_MJUY01000009.1, on the reverse strand, counting down.
AAAAAAGCCAATATCGACCGGAAACTGTTTTCCAAGATCCGTAGCAAGAAAGATTATAATCCCAGCAAGGCCACTGCCATCGCCTTTGCCATTGCCCTGGAGCTAAGCCTTGACGAGACCCATGATCTGCTGGGGCGGGCGGGCTATGCCCTGTCCCACAGCCATATCTTTGATCTGATCATTGAATATTTTATCAGTGCCGAAAATTATAACATCTATGAAATCAACGAAGCCCTCTTTGCCTTTGATCAGGCATTGCTGGGGGCCTGATTGTCGTTTTAAAAGCGACCACCAGCCAGACCAATCGTGCTATTCTCTACTTATCAAAGAAACGGAGGATAATATCATGAAAACAAACCAAACAAGTAAAACGGAACTGGTCTTTATTCTGGATAAAAGCGGCTCGATGTCAGGATTGGAAAGCGACACCATCGGTGGTTATAATGCGATGCTTAAAAAACAGCAACAGGCGCCTGGCGAGGCTCGGGTCACGACCATACTTTTTGATGATGGTTACGAAGTGCTTCATGACCGGATTGATATTCATGGGGTTGCCCCGATTACTGAAAACGACTATTATGTCGGCGGCTGCACCGCCCTGTTGGATGCGATCGGAAAAACCATTCACAAGATTGCCAATGCCCAGCGTCATACTCAGCCGGAGCATCGCTCCGATCAGGTCATTTTTGTGATCACCACCGATGGCCTGGAAAACGCCAGCCGGGAATATTCCTATGAAAAAATTAAGCGTCTGATTGAACTGGAGAAAACCCAGTATCAGTGGGAATTTATTTTCCTGGGGGCCAATATTGATGCCATCGAAACCGCCGCCCGGTTTGGGATCGGTGCTGATCGAGCCGCTAATTATCATGCCGATAGTCAGGGAACCCAACTGAACTATCGGGTGGTCAGTGAGGTGGTCAGTGAAATGCGGGCCTGCAACCCGATTCCGGCCAACTGGAAGGCTGAAATTGATGAGGATTTTGAACTACGCAAGAAAAATAGGTAACCAGAGTAAGAAAACGGCAGGTAAGGTTAGCTTATCTACCGTTTTTTTGAAAGTGGTGATATTTAAAAATCAAAATGGGCTGTCAGGTAGGTCTTGCCATTCATTTGATAAAACGATATGATAATAACAATACGAATATAAAAGAATGGAAAAAATAAAGTGGCATCGAAGAATAAAAAATATACGTGTATGAAAGAATTGGAGATCTTCAGTATTCTGACTGACACTGAAAAAAATGCAATTTATGGTTTAGCCAAGGGTGGTTTGCTTAAAAAGGGTGAATTATTATTTTGTCAGGGTGAGGAAGGAGAAAAGGTTTTTTTAATTCAAACCGGGAAGATTATGTTGCAGAAATTCACTAAAGACGGGACGAAAATTGTCATTGACATCCTAAAACCGGGAGATTTGATTTGTGAAAACATTATCTTTGAAGACATTAATTATCCATTTAGTGGTATCGCTCTGGAAAACAGTTATATCTGCGCCTGCTCTAAAAAAGAGATGGTTGAATTAATCAAAGATCCAGTGATTCTTGAAAAAATATTTTTTAGCATCAATAGCAAAATGATGGAATACACTGAAAGAATGACCAATAATGCCTTAAAAGATGTTCAGGATAAGGTTTATAATACCTTAAAGCAGATTGCTGGCCGTCATGGACGAATAACTAATCTTGGACTGGAGATTGATTGCTATTTAAGCCATGAAGATATCGGGTTTCTGGTTAATGCATCTCGGGTTTCGGTGACCCGTTCAATCAATCAATTAATTGAAATGGGAAAGCTGGAAAAAAATAATCGACATTATATTGTACATGAGTAAAAGTGTAGCCTGCTATACAGAAAATAGTTTCATTTAACGATATAATTTAACCAGAATACAATTCTGGAGGTCAAGATGAAAAAAATAGTATGTATCAGCGGTTCACCGGTTAAAGACAGCAATACGGACAGAATGCTGAAGAATATTGGCGAAAATGCGGGGGTGGAATATGAGTTCATTAAACTGAGTAGCCGGATTGTCCGGCCCTGTTTAGCGTGTAAAGCCTGTGTGACAACAAATAAGTGTGTTCAGAACGACGATTTTCAGGAAATAAGTGAATTAATCTTAGGCGCAGAGGCTGTAGTTTTCGGAGCATATACGCCCTATGGCATGATTGACGCTTTCTCAAAGGCATTCTTTGAGCGGTTATGGTCGATGCGACATATCAATGGTTTAAACAATGGAAAGTATGCGATCACCGTGGTAACATCACTTAATCGGGATGTAGCGGATCAGGTTAATCGGGAGATTGCCATGGAAATGGTCATGGAAGGGTTTATTTTACTGGATCAGTTAGTTATTAATGGCAGTGTTCCCTGTTTAAGTTGTGGGTATGGGGAAACTTGCAAGAATTCTTTTGCCCGCATGCAGGTCGGCGAAAAAGGTTCGGTTTCTGAAGCAAGTTGTTTCGATGTGGAAAACCAAAGCGTTTTTGAGAGAGGTGCAGAATTAGGAAAACTATTGGGCGATTACCTGAGAGATGACCAATTATTTGATCGGGAAGATCACCAAAAGAACATCGCTGGAATGATGGAAAAAATGATGCCGGTCATGGACAAGGGCATTCGGCAATGGCGGGAAGAAGAGCTTGCCAGTGTTAATCGAGACACAAAAAACAACTGATGGCCGGTGGATTTTGATCCTGAAAACCGTATTGAAAGGCAGAAACGATGTGGTTTAAAAAACGGGATGAAACCGATAGAAAGCTAAGTTGATGAATATAGAACTTGATTTAGTTAGGTAATATTACAACAGCCTCTAAATACCCAAAAGTATTTGGAGGCTGTTGTATAGAAGGAGAAAACAGCTAAATTTCGCACGTTTAGAATTCTCATTTCACACGCATGCGGTTTATTTCCAGTGAATGGCCCGGTTTTCCGTCGCCAGGGCGGCTTCTTTAATCGCTTCGCCGATCGTGGGGTGAGCATGGATGGTAGAGATGATTTCTTCCACCGTGGATTCCAGCCGCAGTGCCAGGGCACCTTCGACAATCAGGTCGGTGGCCCGGGGGCCGAGAATATGAACGCCCACCACTTCTTTATACTTTTTATCAGAGATGATTTTGATCATCCCCTCGGTAGACCCCATAATCAGCGACTTGCCATTGGCCGCCAGCGGAAAGCGGCCGATGGAATAATCTTTTTCCCGACCCCGGATATCTTCTTGAGTCAGACCCACACTGGCGAATTCGGGGTTGGTGTAGACACAGGAGGGGTTGGTTTTTTCATCATAGCTGGCCTCATGGCCCATGGCGTTTTCGGCGGCAACTTCCCCCTGCTGCGAGGCCACATGGGCCAACATTGTTTTCCCCAGACAATCGCCGATGGCGTAAATATTGGGGACGTTGGTCTGCATTTTTGGATTCACCAGAATGCCCTTTTTATCGGTTTTGATGGTTGTGTTATCCAGTCCCAGTGTTGATAATTCAGCTTTTCGGCCAATTGCCACCAATACCTTTTGGCCGCTGATGGCACTTTTGTTGCCATCTTTGTTGATGTTAACGGTCATCTGATTGTCATTGCCGTCAATCGATAAGACCTGGGTACCGGTTAAAATCTCAATCCCATCCCGCATCAGTTTTTTTCGTAGCATTTCTCCCAGTTCGCCATCCATCAGCGGCAGAATCCCCGGCTGCATTTCGACAATCGTTACCTTGGAGCCAAACTGATTATAAACTGACGCCATTTCCACACCAATGACGCCGCCGCCGATAATGACCAGACTTTCTGGAACCTGAGCCAGTGACAGGGCGCCGGTGGAATCGATGCAATCGGGATGGTTGATCCCGGGAATCGGTGGCAGGGCAGGGATTGATCCGCTGGCAATGATAATTTTATCCGGCCGTAGTTCGTCCGTTTTTCCCGATGCTTCCGTGACCAGCAAGACGTCATCGTTTAAAAACTGGGCATTGCCAGTGATGAGCTTGACGCCATTGGCCTTTAGCAGGCCCTTGACGCCGCCTGAAAGCTTGGTACTGATCTGTTCCTTATGTTTTTGAATTTTCGTCCAGTCAAAACCTGCTTCAGGGATGATTAGGCCAATTTGGGCAGAATTTTTGGCTTCGGTCAGCACCTCGGCAGAATGGAGCAGGGCCTTGGTGGGGATACACCCCACATTTAAACAGGTGCCCCCCAGCTTGTCTTTTTCGATCAGGGTAACCTGGGCGCCCAGCTGGGCTGCCCGAATGGCCGCCACATATCCTCCGGGGCCACCGCCGATGATTGCTAGATGTGTCATAGATTTACCTTCTTTCACAGTCTTAAACCAGCAGTAGCGAGGGGTTTTCAAGATATTCCCCGATCCGCTGCAGGAACTGAGCAGCCAGCATGCCGTCGATGATGCGATGGTCAGCGGTGAGGCTCAGATTCATCATTGGCCGGATGGTGATTTGACCACCAATAACCACCGGTGTATCAACCATCGCATCAATCCCTAAAATTGCCAGCTCCGGTTGATTGATAATCGGTGAAAAGGAAGTGATCCCATAAGCCCCCAGGTTAGTCAGGGTAAAGGTGCCGCCGACCAGGTCATCCATTTGGGTGCAACCGGCTTTGGCATCGGCAATCAGCTTTTCAGTTTCAGCAGCGATTTGAGAAAGCGGCTTGCTGTCGCAGTTTTTCACATTGGGTACCAATAGTCCGGAATCCAGACCGATGGCCAGACCGATATGGGCGTGAGGATGAAGGACCAGGGTATCATCAACCAGGCTGCCGTTAATATGCGGATACTCCAGCAAGGCCTGGGCGCAGACCTTCATGATAATATGATTAAAGGTCAGCTTGAGCCCCCGTTTATCAAACTCCGGTTTTAGTTTAGCACGGAATTCTTTCATGGCAGTGGCATCGACTGGCCGGGTATAGGTGACCCGGGGCGAGATACTCCAGCTTTCGCTCATCCGTTTGGCGATGGTTTTACGCATACCTTTAAGCAGGATGGTTTCTGGGGCCGTTTCGATTGTTGACGATTCAGTTAACCGGGCGGCCACATCTTTTTTCATAATCCGACCATCGCCAGCTAGGGTACTTAAATCAAGCCCCGACGCTTCAGCCATTTTTTTAGCAACCGGAGAAACAGAGACTTTCTGGTCAGCTTCGGCTACCGGGGTATAATTGTTGACATCGTCCACGGTGATGCTGCCCTTGGCACCGGTGCCGGTGATTAAGGAAAGATCAATGCCCTTTTCTTTAGCCAGTTTTTTAGCCAGCGGGGATGCATTGAGGCGCCCGCCAGCGGTTTTGGCCGATGTTTCACTGCGAACAATAACCTCGATGGGCGCTGCTTCCTCAGCCGCCTGGGGAGTTGTACCGCCGGATAAGCCGGAAATATCTTCATTGGCTTCACCAATGATGGCAATCGGTTCCAGACAGGTAACGGTGGCACCGTCACCCTCGATGATTTTTAGCAGTACCCCGGCTTTGGGGGATTCAAATTCATTGGTCAATTTATCGGTTTCGATTTCGCAGAGAATATCGCCTTCAGCAATGGTGTCGCCAACAGCTACATTCCAGCTGCCAATGGTGCCTTCTGTCATTGTCAGCCCAAACTTGGGCATGACGATTAATTGTGCCATAATAACCTCCGTAATTTTTTGATTTCATGGATAACCTTAAAAATTAAGCCATCACTTCCTTGACGGCATTGTAGATGTCGACGTCGTTGGGCAGGACAAAGTTTTCCAGGTTGGGCGCAAAGGGAATTGGGGTATCCAGGGCGTTGACCCGTTTGATCGGGGCATCCAGATTAAAGAAGCAGGCTTCGGAAATCAATGCCGCCAGTTCCCCGGCAAAGCTGCCCCGTTTGACTTCTTCAGTGGCAATAACCACCCGGGTCGTTTTTTCAATGGAGTTAAAAATCATCTGTTTATCCAGCGGATAGAGGGTGCGGGGATCGATGACTTCGACAGAAATCCCTTCCTGTTCCAGCTTGGTAGCGGCTTTTAAGGCCTCATGAACCATTTTGCCAGTGGCCACCACGGTAACATCGGTGCCGGCCCGTTTGATGTCGCCGACCCCCAGTTTAATCGGAACGATCACATCATCAACGTCCCCTTTCATTCCATACATCGCCTTATGTTCGACGAACATAACCGGATCTTCATCATCGATGGCGCCAAGCATCAGACCCAGGGCGTCCTGTGGGGTGGAGGGATAAACGACTTTTAATCCGGGAACATGTGTCAACCAGGCTTCTAATGACTGAGAATGCTGAGCGGCAGCACTGACACCACCGCCACCGGGTAAACGGACAACCATCGGCACGGAAATATTGCCACCGAACATATAGCGCATTTTCGCAGCCTGATTGACCAGCTGATCCATCCCGACAGTTAAGAAGTCAATAAACATCAGCTCGGCAATGGGGCGCAGGCCGGTGGCAGCTGAACCAACGGCACAGCCGATGATAACCCCTTCCGAAATCGGAGTATCGCGAACCCGCTTATCACCAAATTCGTCGAAAAGTCCGGCCGTGACACCGAAACAGCCACCAAAAGCCCCGACATCTTCGCCGAAAATACATACATTTTCATCTTCTTGCATGCGAATCCGCATGCCCTCACGAATGGCTTCGCCATAAGTCATTTGTTTCATCTTGAACGAACCTCCTCAACAATATCAAAATAAATATCTTTAACCGCACTGGATAATTCCGGATAAGCACTGGCATTGGCGAATTCAATCGCTTCGGCAATTTCTTTGACGACAGAGTCCTGAAGGTCGGTCAGTTCTTCGGCCGTGAAAAGGTCGCTATCGAGCATGTATTTTTCAATCCGTGGCATCGGATCTTTTTTCATCCACATTTCCTGCTCTTCGGTGGGTTTGTATTTACCGGCATCGCCTTCGAAATGCCCCCGTTGACGGTAGGTTTTACACTCGATCAGGGTCGGACCCTGGCCGTTGCGAGCCCGTTTAACGGCTTCAACAGCGGCTTCGTGCACGGCAATTACGTCATTGCCATCGACTGAAATGCCGGGAATACCATAAGCGGTACCACGGTCAGCGATATCTTTAATGGCTTGATGACGGGCTTGGCTCATCGAAATGCCATAACCGTTGTTTTCGCAGACAAAGATAACCGGCAGTTTCCAGATACTGGCCAGATTCATCGACTCATGGAAGGTTCCCTGATTAGTGGAGGCATCGCCAAAAAAGCAGACGCAGACTTGATCCGTGCCCCGGTATTGAGCGCTGAAACCGGCGCCAACAGCCAGATTATGGCCTGCGCCGACGATACCATTGGCACCTAAAATACCCTTGGTGGCATCGGCAATGTGCATCGAACCGCCCTTGCCCTTGCAATAGCCGGTTTCTTTTCCGTAGAGTTCCGCCATCATATATTTCAGATCGCCGCCTTTGGCAATGATATGACCATGACCGCGGTGGGTACTGGTGATGTAGTCGGCATCGTTAAGGGCTTGGCAGACGCCGGTGGCAACGGCTTCTTCACCCAAATAGAGGTGCACAAAACCGGGGATCGCCCCTTCGGCAAAAAGGTTCATGGCCTTTGTTTCAAATTCCCTGATCCGTTTCATGCGGATGTACATGTCTTTGATAATTGCTTTATCAAGTTTCATAAATTCAATAGTCTCCTTTTTTGTATTATCCAAAGATTTTAGATGACTTAACTAATAACAAGAACCGTGCCAACTTTTAAATTCAGCGTGAATTTTTTTGAAATGGCTTTAAAATAGGGTTTGATTTGAGAATGGGATTTTTTGAACAAAAAAAGATACGCCAGATTGATCAGGCGTATCTCATATTTGCGAATCGATTGTCGCAAAAATGAGAAAAATCTCACATTTGCGACAAATAACGGAAATCCTTGATATCGATCTTGTATTTTTTTATTTTGCGGTACAGCGAAGCCCGGCTCAGACCCATCATTTCGGCGGAGGCTTCCACACAGCCATGGGTTTCTTTGAGGATTTTCTCCAGATTGGCCTTGACCAGATCATCCAGGGTCGGGCCGGTGGCCAGTGGCAGGACACTGGTTTCGACGAACTGACGGGGGGGCGGGGTCGGCAGGTAATCGCTGGAGATAATCGGCTCGGGACAGAGGTAAAAGGTTCGTTCGATGTAATTCTGCAGTTCTCTGACATTGCCCGGCCAGGGATGCAGCTTCAGACCTTCCAGAAATTCTTTGGACAAGCTTTTATTATGCTCCGGATATTCCCGATTGAGGCGATCGAGGAAGTGGGAAGCGGCCCAGACAATATCATCGCCCCGCACCCGTAGCGGCGGAATGTGCAGATAAATCACATTGAGACGGAAATAGAGATCTTCCCGAAAGCTCTTGTTTTTAACCTCCTGCTCGAGATTGCGGTTGGTGGCAGCGATAATGCGGATATTCAGCTTACGTTCGGTTTGGCTGCCAATCCGGGAAACGGTACAGGTTTCCACCACTCGGAGCAACTTGGCCTGAACTTCCAGCGGCATTTCGCCGATTTCATCAAGAAAAATGGTGCCACCTTCGGCCAGTTCAAATTTTCCTGGCTTGCCTTCATTAAGCGCCCCGGTAAAGGCTCCTTTGCAATAGCCAAACAGTTCGCTCTCGACCAGATCCCGGGGCAGGCAGGCGCAGTTGACGACAATAAAGGGGCCCTGGGAAAAGGCACTGGCCCGGTGAATGGCATGGGCAAACATTTCTTTACCAGTACCGCTTTCTCCTTCAATCAGGATACACTTTTTAAAACGGGCCATTTTTTCAGCCGTTTTGATAATCATCCGCATCTGCGGGTTCTGGGTGATGATGTCGGAAAAGGTATAGATGGCGACGTTGCCGCTGACCCGGTTGACGGCGCTGTGAAGATGCTTGATCTCCCGGATGCCGATGGAGTAGCCCTGAATCTGATCGTTTTCCAGAATTCTTGAAATATTGGCGCTGCACTGAATTTTCTGGCTGCCGATATGGGCGGTGACATCGGTATAGTAATGGGTGGTTTCATCACTATTCCAGATTTCACCGCCGATGTCCATTTTTTTAAAGATTTTTTTAAAGCCGATCGTATTAAATTCATCCATATTTATCCGCAGGACCTTCTGGGCGCCGACATTCATCCACTGCAGATTGAGGTTTTCATCGGTGACCAGAATCCCATCTTCGGTGCTGTCCAGCGAGGCTGACATGGACCGGTAGGTATGAGAAAGTGCCAGTTCATTCTCGATGCTGTAGGCCGCCGCCACTACGATTCCCAGGGTATGGGAGTGGAGCTTATGGCTTTCCCCGGACATATTAAGAACGCCGATGATTTCGCCCTTGACATTGTGAATGGTGGTGGCCGAACAGGTCCAGGTATGGTGGGAAACACAATAGTGCTCAGCACCGACCACGTGAACCGGGCCATCTTCATCCAGGGCGATGCCGATGGCGTTGGAGCCCACCGCCGCATTGGTCCAAACGGTGCCCTTTAAAAACCGCAACTCGGAAGCCCGCATACTGACCACCTCATCACCGATGGTGTCCAGGAGGACGCCGTTTTTGTCAGTTAAAACCAGTACAAAATGGGAGGATAAAACGATTTCATAAAGATTCTGCATAATCGGCTGGGCGATTTTGATGAGTTCCCGGTTTTGGGCCAGGACTTGGGCTAACTGGCAGGCTTCAATGCTTTCGCCCTTACCAGCGTTCACATCCAGCTTGATTTTTTGACAGTATTCCCAGGAACGTTTAATAATTGGCCGGGTATTGCTATCGAGAATGCCATGTGCAACAAAGTTTGTCCAGTTATCTTTTAGTTTATTCAGATCAGGTTCCATCTTAATTAATCCTTTCTGGAAAGAATACGGCAAAACAGCGGAAGAATGGTATGATCGCAGAGAATCCGATTGGCGGCAAGAAGGCAACGGCAGCATTAATGTGCAGATAAAGCCGATTCACGGCGTCAGGCGATGTTCTTACTGCCCTTATTGACTCACATTATAGCGGAGTTTTTAAAATAAATCAAAAATAATCGTAAAAAATAATAGAAATTGCAATTAATTGATCAGGTTTTACAATACCGGAAGACCGGATGGGGTTGGTGAAAATGCCAATTTATGCTATATTAATGAAGTGAAACGAATTTAGCAGCAGTGTTTAAAAATAAATGACCGTTTAGGAGGATCTTATGAACATCGAAATGAGAACTTTACGTCAGGCAGATATGCAACAGGCCACTGAAATTTGGAATTTTATTGTGGAGGAAGCCAATAGTTTTCCCGGTGATCAGGTTCTTTGTGAAGCCGAAGCAGCGCTAATGTTTGCTCAGCAAACCGAAACAGTTTGTGCCCTCCGGGGTGACGAAGTCGTTGGGCTTTATATCCTGCATCCCAATAATATTGGCCGCTGTGGACATATTGCCAATGCCTCGTTTGGGGTTAAACCGGCCTATCGGGGGAAGGGCATCGGACGCCAGCTGGTGGAAGACTGCCTTAAGCGTAGCCAGGATAAGGGTTTTAAGGGGCTTCAGTTTAATGCCGTGGTATCCACCAATTATCCGGCCATCACCCTGTACTTAAAGCTGGGCTTTAAAATCATCGGGACGATTAAAGATGGCTACCGCCTAAAAGACAATGTCTACGTGGATACCCTGATCTTTCTTAAAAGCTGGTAGGTGGGTTGAGACGAAAATACAGAAGAAAGGGTGTGAAACGAATCAAACTGTTGAAATTGGCAGAAAAAGATTTTGAAAACGTATATGAATTGATGGAAGAAGCTTTTCCCGTGGAGGAAGTCAGACCGCCGAAAAATGCGATTGCTCAGTTGCGTGATCCCCGATACAGGATTCTAATTTCGCAAAACGAAGCGGATCAAATGCTGGGTTTTATTGCCCGGTGGGATTTGGGAACCCGTATTTTTGTGGAACATTTTGCGGTGGATTCCAGTCTTCGGGGTGGTGGCATCGGTTCTGGGATGATGCGGGCGTTCTTATCCCAGGCGGAAAAACCGGTGGTCATTGAAGTGGAAGATGAAAAAACAGAAACCAATTTAAGACGCATTCATTTCTATTTGCGGCTGGGCTTTCATTTATCTCAATATGGTTATGACCAGCCAGTTTATCGGGGCGATATGAGTAAAAAAATTCCGCTGAAGCTGATGACCTATCCAACCCCCCTCACAGCAGCCGGTTTTGAGACATTTAAAAAGCAGGTCTTTACCCAAATCTACAAGATTATCAAAACGTAACAAATAAAAAGGATGAATCGCCTGATTCATCCTTTTATCGTTATTTTTAGAGCAGCATCACCTGGTTTTTGCCACTACTTTTGGACTCATAAAGGGCTTTATCGGCGCGACGGAGGATGGTATCTTCGGTATCAATATCGATCGCCTGGGTTATTCCGATGCTGACGGTGATATTGAATTCGGAAAGCATGGGATCATTGACAATTTCAAACCGCAACGCCTCCATTTTTTCAGCCGCCAAAACCCCAGCAAGGTAAATGATGCCGCTGAATTCGTCACCACCCCAACGGGTGATCAGATGATCACTGAGGGCGGACTTGCACAGGTTCATCACATGGATTAAAATCTTGTCCCCCTGTAAATGGCCGTAGGTATCGTTAACGTCTTTAAAATGATCCAGATCCATTAAGAAAACGGACCAGGCACCCCGGGTCTCATCGCTTTGGGCCAGGGTGGCTGTTAAATGCTGATCAAAATCCTTGCGATTGGAGAGGATACCCAGATTATCGAGCAAGGCCAGCTTCTTCATTTGCTGGTCATTTTTTTTGATAATCCGCTGAACAATAATCAGCACCGAGGTCAGCACCAGGATGACAACAAAGAGATCATAATACAATTGCTGATTAAAAGACTGGGCCAGTTCCGAGGTATCTTTTCGGACAATCAGCGTCCAGTCCAGCTCTTCAATATAATGGCTGATGATGTATTGCTGATTATATAAGTTGTCGTCGTTAAAGACGTTGATGGCATCCGCTTTATTATAGAGATCGGGTCCGATAGCGGCATAGATGTCGAGATCGTTGATGTTTTGATTTTCAATCAGATTGGGATTGGTGTGGGCCTGGATCAAACCCGTTTCATCAACCAGAAAGGCTTCCAAATCATAGTCCCGTTCAAAATTTTCCAGCAGTTCCTGAACATAGGTCATTTCAATGCCAACCCCGGCCACCCCCATCAAGTTGCCCTGTTCGTCAAGGATTTTGCAATTGATAAAGATGGTTAAGCGCTGGTTATCGACCTGATCCTGATCCACGTCCAAGACATACAGCTTATCCTGATTGATAAAATCATAGTACCATTGATCATGGTCATCCTGGGGTGAAATGGTTTTAAACAAGCCGTTGTAATGAAAATAATTCAGCGATTGGGCAGAAATCAGAAAGACTGAATGATAATTATATTTGCTTCGGATACCTTCCAGATAATCAATGATTTCCGGATTGCGTTGCGGGTCTTCCTGGGCCAGCCACTGTTTGACAAAGCTGTCATTAGCCATGGTCAGGCTGACAAAAATCGGTTTAGTCAGTTCGTTATTGATTTCTGAATAAATATTGGTGGAGGTGAGTTTGGAAATATTCAGTACATCATCTTTAATAATTTTGCTGTAGGTGGTAAAGCTGAAGAATACAATCGCCACGATACCAACGAGGATAATCAGTGAGATGAGCAGTCCGACTTTATTACGTTGTTTCATAATGGCCTCGTCAGATTCGTTTTATTTCAATTTTTAACATTAAAAAGAGGTTTTGTCAATCATAATTAACAAAACCTCTTTTGATTGGGTCTGGCCATTATCTGATTCATCGCAGGTGTCAGATCGTCAGATCGATATGCTGGATGGTTCCGGCCGAACCATTTTCGTTTAAATAGATCCCGGTGCGCTGGAGTTGGCCGTTAGTCTGATTGTTGGCGCCTTTAAGGGCAAAGCTGGTATTGACGTTACCCAGATAAATGGCACCGATCCCTTTTTGGCCCAGAGCCATCAAAACATCTTTACCAGCAGCATCTTTGGACCAGATTTGCAATTTGTCATAAATAGCATCATTTTCATCGATCCAGTTATTGCCATCGGTATCGTACTTAGCCAGATCGTCAAAACCGTTGCCGCTTTGCGGCCCGAAGAGTTCGCTGCCGTCATTAATAGTGCCGTCTTCATTGAGATCCAGGGCCAGAAAGCCGCTGCCGGGACCGACAAAAGAAATTTGGTCGAGGCTGCCGTTGGCATCAATATCAAAGGCATATTTTTGCTCAGAGAGTGAGGCACTGCCAGTTCCGAAATTGATGACCAGCGGGTCGACTTGAACGGGTTCATTGCCAGCTTTGATATCCAGATTGGACTGGGAGATGAATTCCCGACTGAGATTTAATTGCAGATCGATATTGATCTGTCGGCCATCGGCAGTTGTGACGGCTGCCTGGGCCTGAAATGACGTGCTCTGGGCTTCATAGTGGGTGACACTCTGATGGTATTCAAAGCCACCACTGGCAGGAACGCTGTTGCGGGGTTGTGCACCGGCTAAACCCTGAGCCCATCCGGCGGCAGCACTCAGCAGTGAACTCCGGGTGGAATAGGCACTTTGGATCGCCTGACTCATTTTCGGGTCTTCCAGAGTGGCTTTTTTGGGCACCACAAATCTGATTTTTTTCTTGGTCAGTGCCTCAATCATCCGTTTTAGCAGGGTCAGCTGTTGTTCTTCCTTACTGGTCAGGGAGGAGGTTTCCTCCTCTTCGGCTGGGGCCGCCGATAGTGGCGCCGGGTTGTTTAACTGCAGATTTTTAGCCGCTTCTGATATTTCAAGGGTATCCATTCCCTTTGCTGAAGAAATGGTTGTGGTTGTCGTTTTAGAGTTGCCCTGAGCATCCCAGCTACGCAAGGATTCGACCGTTTTGGTGGCTTCCTTATAACTGCTTTGGCTGGCCATTGTAACGTTTGAACTTTCGATTTTCATAAATCCACCTCCATGTTTTTACGAAATGATTACGCCAGAAATAGACGCAATCCGCTAACATGGATATCGGCTGATTAAGAAAAAAGATAAGCTAAAATTGATCAAAAAACGAATAAAGTTGATTAATTCTCAGCGTGCAGGGACACGGTTTGACCATCCAGAATCATATTGGTGGTGCGCACCGCACACATTTTCCCGCACATTGAGCAGCTATGTTTTTCTTCGGTGGGGGTGCTTTCATAATAAGCCTGGGCTTTTTCGCCATCAATGGCCAGCTCAAACATGGTTTCCCAGTCAATCTGGCGTCGGGCATCGGACATTATATTATCCCAGTCCCGGGCCTGGGGAATGCCTTTGGCAATGTCGGCGGCATGAGCGGCAATCTTGGTTGCGATGATACCGTCCTTGACGTCATTGATATCGGGCAACCGTAAATGTTCGGCTGGCGTCACATAACAAAGAAAATCGGCGCCGTTGGCAGCAGCGATGGCACCGCCAATGGCGGCGGTAATATGATCATAGCCTGGAGCCACATCGGTGACCAGCGGACCGAGGACATAGAAGGGGGCATTGTGACACAGCCTTTTTTGAATAACCATATTGGCGGCAATCTCGTTGATGCCCATATGGCCCGGGCCTTCAACCATTACCTGAACGTCTTTAGCCCAGGCCCGTTTGGTCAGATGACCCAGTTCAATCAGTTCGCTGAGCTGGGAAGCATCAGAGCTGTCGTCAATACAGCCCGGGCGCAGGGCATCCCCCAAGCTGATGGTGACATCAAACTCCCGGAGGATTTCTAAAAACTCGTCGTAATATTCATAAAAGGGATTTTCGTTGCCGGTCATTTCCATCCAGGCAAAGATCAGTGAGCCACCCCGGGAGACAATATTGGTGCGTCGACCCGACCGCTTAAAGGCTTCCACCGCCCGCTTATTGATTCCGGCGTGGATGGTCATAAAGTCCACCCCTTCTTCGGCGTGGGCCCGAACCACCCGCATGAAATCCTGGGCGGTAATCGCCTGCAGATCTTTTTCCAGGTAGCCGATGGCATCATACATCGGAACCGTACCGATCATTGCCGGCGACAGTTCAAGCAGCTGCTTTCTAAAGGTATTGGTTTTTCCATAATTACTTAAATCCATAATCGCTTCGGCCCCAAATTTCAGGGATAGTTTGACCTTTTCCAGCTCCAGACTATAATCGTTACAATCCCCCGAGACCCCCAGGTTGACATTGATTTTGGTTTTCAGACCAGTACCGATGCCTTCCGGCGACAGGGTGAGATGTCGGACATTGGCCGGGATGGCAACCTGGCCACAGGCGACCAAAGCCATCAGTTTGGTCACATCAAGGCCTTCTTTTTGGGCCACGGTTTTCATTTCCGGGGTGATAATCCCCTTTTTTGCCGCCTCCATTTGGGTTTGGTAATTTTTCACAAGCGTTTCCTTTCTGATTTAAAATCTGGGGTAATAAAAAAGTGCCTTCCACAATAGGAAAGCACCAAACGTACGTATTAGAAATTAAGCTAAAACGCCTTGCCTCCCTACGTTAGTATTAACTAACAGGTTCAAAGGGTCAGGTTTTAACCTTCTCAACAATAAGTCCCCCCGCAAAAAATATTTAATTGTCAGCATTATATCATGGAAAATGAAAATGTCAAGATGTAAGAGTCGATCGGGTTGGTTCGAAATAAGTGCCCCCAGGGGGACTATACCAACAGCACGGCCATAAGTGCATTTTTATCGGGTGTCCCCAAAGGCCTGTTTATAGTCCGGGGATCAGGTCAAAAATTGCAGTGGAATTTACAAATAGGGACTGTCATTTTTGTTTGATTATTGTTATGATAAGGTTAAGGATCGATTTTAAGGATAAAAGCGCCGGTATACGGATACAATCAGAAAATGGCAATGCTAACGTTTAATAATTGTCGGATGTGTCAGAAAGAAATCAATGAATAACGTGAGTGTTGATTTTGAACAAATCACCGTTGCTGATAAAATGAAAACGATTGACAAATAAAAACGGGTCAAAGAAGAAGACCGAGATGGTGTCAGATGAAATTGAAATATAAAATAATTATAATCGCCCTTTGCAGTGCTGCAGTGCTTCTGGGGGTAACCTACGGAATTTTTTATTGGGTTTTTTACGGTTATGTTGACAATGCCCAGAAAAATCAGATGGATAAAGATTTTGAAATGGTTGAGACGATTATTGACAACGAAAAAGAAAACTTTAATAGCATTTTAAAGGATTGGGCCTATTGGGACGATACCTATAATTTTATCAATGATCATAATCCGGATTACGTGACCGTCAATCTGAATGACGAGACCATGGAAAACCTTGATTTAAACATGATGCTCTTTGTCAACCAAAGCGGTGTGGTGGTTGGCGCTGACGATTTTGACCTGACTGCAGAACAGACGGCGGCCCTGATTGAAAAAATTACCCGGAATAACTTTTATACCGGACTGTTGACGGATAATGCAGATGTCACAACGCATTTGATGATACTGGAAGGACAGCCCTATTTGATCGCCACCGGGCGGGTGAACAATTCCAATCATAATGCGGTCAGTAATGGTAGTCTGGTGATGGTCAGAACCTTTGATGACGAAATGACGGCTTACATTGAATCCTTAACAGGCGTCAATGTGGAATTGAGAGAAGCAGAAGCGGCGGCCACCATTCTCAAAAATCAAATTAGCAAAAGAGAATTTGATGGCAAACCCTATCTCACCGCCAGTCGGCTCTTCCCGGATGGCAGTGGCGAAGAAAATCTGGTCATGACGATTTCCCGGATGGAAGAAAACTACAGCTTTGTCAAGCACCAATTTAACCTCTTTATGGTCAGTTTTGTTGTCTTATTGTTACTGGTGCTGGGTATTGATTATTTAATTGTGAATCGCTATTTTTTAAAAAGAATCGAAAAACTGATCGCCTTTACCAAAGAAGTGGGGATAAAACGGGATACTTCCCTATCGATCAGCATGGAAGGGCAGGACGAGCTTAAAACCCTGGCGGTTTCCACCAATCAGATGCTTCAGGAAATTGATCAGGCGAATCAGCAGATTAAAATGATGGATGAACGCTATCGTCTGATTATGGAAGCCACCAATGACGGGTATCTGGATGTCTGGCTGCAAAAAAAAGAAGCGTATATCAGCCCTGAGTGGAAGCGGTTAATCGGCTATCGGGGGAAAGATGGCCGTCAGCTTTATGAGGATTATTTTTTAAAAATACATGGGGATTGCAAAAACCGGTTGGAAAGCAGTTTTATGGATATGCTCAGTGGTAAGGTGGACTACTTTGAAGGAGAATACCGGGTAATGTCGGAGCATTATGGCGTGATCTGGGTGTCCCATCGTGGTAAGGTGGTTCAGCGTGATCAGAACAATGAGCCGATTCGTTTTATCAGTACCCTGTCGGATATCACCAGAAGAAAGATCAATGAGGAAGAAATTCTCTTTTTGAGTTATTCAGATCCCCTGACTCGGCTCAAAAACCGGGCTTACATGAAAAAACAGTTTGAGGTTCTCAGTCAGCAACAAAATCCCCACTATTTTATTATCATGTGTGATATCAACGGTCTCAAGCTGACCAACGATGCCTTTGGTCATCAGGAGGGGGATCAGGTCATGGTGGCAGTGAGTAATGTGCTAAGGCGGATCTGTCGACCCACCGATTTTATTTCCCGATGGCCAGGTGATGAGTTTGTTATTTTACTTAAGGACATTGACCAGGAAGGCGTCTGTCAGCTGATCCGGGAGATTACGGATGAAACGGATAAAATTCGGGATTTTCACTTAAATGTCAGTTTAGCCATGGGTTATGCAGAAAGCAATGTGGATCTGAAAAGGCCGGAAGATGTGTTGAATCTGGCTGAAAATCGGATGTATCGTAATAAGCTGATGGAAAGCAGCAGTTCCCGGAATGCCACAATCCGATCTCTGGCCCGCACCCTCCATGAAAAAAGCACCGAAACCGAAGCCCATACCATGCGGATTACCCAGTTGAGCAAGGCCCTGGGCAGCCGTTTAAATCTCCGCAAGGATCAGCTGGACGAACTGGAGCTGTTATCGCTGCTCCATGATATCGGCAAAATCGGGATCCCGGAATATATTCTTGATAAACCGTCTAAACTTAGTAAGGAAGAATGGGAAATCATTAAAACCCATCCGGAAATCGGCTATCGGATTGCCAAGTCAACCCCCGCACTGGAACATATTGCCGAGGATATTCTGGCTCACCATGAAAAATATGACGGCAGCGGCTATCCCAATGGGTTAAAAGGCCAAACGATTCCCTACCTGGGTCGTATCATCAACGTGATTGATTCCTTTGATGTCATGACCCACAGCCGCAGTTATAAAAAGGCTAATGATCTGTCCTACGCCATCAGTGAGCTAAAAGGTTGTTCTGGCACTCAGTTTGACCCGGAAATCGTCAGAGTCTTTCTTAACATGATCGCCGATGAAGGTTTGCCGGTACAACTGGAAATCGTAGTGTCAAGCAATAATCAGGAAAATAAAAGTTAACAATAATAAATTTAAGGAGGAATCAGATATGACAGAGATCATTCAATTAGGGGCCATGGCGCCAGATTTTGCGTTGGTGGATCAAAATGGGGAGCTGGTCACCCTGAGTCAGTTTAAAGGGAAAAAGGTGCTTTTATCCTGGCATCCTTTGGCCTGGACCTCGGTATGCACCGATCAGATGCGTTCCCTTGATCGCAATGCCGATCGTTTTGCCGAAAAGAACACCGTGGTATTGGGTCTCAGTGTTGATCCCCAGCCATGCAAATCAGTATGGGCCCGGGCCTTATGTCTAAAACAGCTCAAGATCCTCTCGGATTTTAATCCCCTGGGGGCGGTTGCCCGGTCCTATGGGATCTTCAGCACCGAACATGGCGCTTCCAAACGGGCCAATATCCTGATCAATGAAGTGGGGATGGTGATCTGGGTTAAAAAATATGAAATCCGAACCTTGCCGGATGTGGAAGAAGTATTGGGAAAACTGTAATAAACCAGTCGCTTTTGATACAGCGTTGCCCCAGTCCCCTGGATCAAGAAACTGTTTGGTAAAGTTTTCAGCCGGTCAATACCCTGGGCAACCAGGGTGTTTTTTGAATTGTTTCGGGTATAAAAACAAGCAGATTTGAAATGAAGGGATGAATATATGAGCAGAAAGAAAATCATCGTCATCGGAGCTGGGGTCAGTGGCCTTGCCAGCGCCCTGCGGTTGTTAAATGAGGGCTTTGAAGTTGAGCTATATGAGAAAAATGACCAGGTCGGAGGACGGATGGGGGTCATTTCCGGAGAGGGTTTTACTTTTGATCTGGGCCCGACCATCTTGATGATGCCCCAGATCTATAACGAAGTCTTTAGTGTTTGTGGCCGGAATCCGGCCGATTATCTCCAGATGGAACGGCTGGACCCCATTTACAAGGTATATTTTGACGATGGCACCACCCATGAGGCGTCTTCAGAACTGAGCAGCTTGATTAAAACCCTGGAGTCGGTGGGTGAAGCAGAAACCCAGGGTTATCTGGCCTATCTGGCCGATGTCTATCAACGCTACCTGGTGGCCAAGGAACATTTTATTGAGCGTTCGTTCCGCAGCGCCAGTGATTTTTATAATCCGAAAACCCTATTGGCGGGGCTACGGCTGCGCACCTTTGACAATGCCTTTGACTCGGTCGGGAAGTTTGTCAAGGATCAAAAACTCAAGGAGCTGCTGAGCTTTCAGACCCTTTACATTGGCATCTCACCCTTTAATGGGCCTTCGATTTATACGATTATTCCAATGATCGAACTGACCTATGGTGTCTGGTTTTTAAAAGGGGGAATGCGGGCCATGGCTCAAGCGATGGAAAAACTGTTTTTGGAAATGGGCGGTAAGCTGGTTCTTAATGCCCCGGTAGAGCGGATTAATTGTGATGGCAACCGGGTTCGCAGCATCACTGTTGCGGGCCAGGAGCAAACCGCTGATGCGGTAGTCTGTTCAGCGGATTTTCCCTATGCCATGAAAGCCCTGCTACCGGACGATTTCAAGCACAAAAAATATCAACCTGACAAGGTCGAGGCGCTGGACTATTCCTGTTCAGCCTACATGCTCTATCTGGGTCTTGACAAGCGGGATTTTCCCGACCTCAACGTTCACAATCTGGTTTTTTCACAGAATTTTAAAGGCAATCTTGACGATATCTTTGCTGGACGTTTTCCGGCGGACCCGTCCATCTATGTTTATGCGCCAGCGTTGCTGGATGAGAGCCTGGCTCCTCCGGGGCAACTGGGCCTTTATGTCCTGGTGCCAGTACCCAATTTAAAAGATGGCCCACTGGACTGGAACGATCAGCAGGTCGTGGCTGGCTACCGTCAACAGGCCATGGATAAAATTCGCCAGATCAAGCCGCTGGCTGATTTTGAAGCCCATATTATTTTTGAAAAAAACTATACCCCCCTTGATTTCCGGGATGACTTCAATGCTCTGTTTGGAGCGACCTTTGGGCTGCGGCCAACCCTTTTGCAGAGCAATTACTGGCGGCCCCAGCCCAAGGCTATGAAGTATCAAAACCTGTATTTTACCGGTTCCAGCGCCCATCCCGGGGCGGGTGTGCCGATTGTATTGACCTCGGCCAAGATTACCGTGGCCGAAGTGGTGAGGGATTTAAAATGATCGAAGATGCGATTCAAAAGGATTTAAACTGGTGCGAAACCCTGATTCAAAAGAATTCCAGCAGTTTTTACCGGGCTTTCCGCAAATTGCAGAAAGAACAGGCCCAGGCAGTCTTTGCCATTTATGCCTTCTGCCGGATTGCCGATGACGCCATTGATGTCGATAACAATCCGGAGGTGGTTAAAGCGATGGCGGTAAAGCTGGCAGCATTTGAGGCCGGAGTAACCCCTGATGAACCGATGTGGCGGGCATTGCGCTGGGCCTTTGACCATTTTCCGCTAAAGATCCGACCTTTTCAGGAAATGCTGATTGGTCAGCTTCAGGATGTTGAATTTAAACAGCCGGAGACCTTTAATCATCTGCTTGACTATTGCTACCTGGTGGCGGGTACAGTAGGTTTAATGCTTTGTCCGCTGTTGGCGGAGCCGGTAACCATGGAAGCAGAGGCCTTGTCGGTGGAACTGGGGATTGCCATGCAGCTGACCAATATTTTGCGTGATGTGGGCACCGACTATCGCTTGCAGCGAATTTATCTGCCCGAGGATTTAATGAGCGCCTGGGGCGTTAGTCCCGAGGATTTGGCTGGACCGGAGCCAAGCTCGGAGTTGATCCAGCTATGGGAGTACCTTGCCACTGAAGCGGAAAGCCGCTATCAAAAAATCACAACAAATCTGGCGGTGTTTGATAAAAAAGCCCGGTTGCCAGTGTTATTGTCGTTACTTTATTACAGTAAAATTTTAAAACGGTGTCGGCAAGCCCGGTATCACTTATTGGATCGGCGGATTTATGTGCCCAAATGGGAAAAGGCCTTGCTCTATATTTCGGCCAACAAACAGCTGACATCTTTTGGGCAATAAGTGACAGAGAAGGGAGGCATAAAATGGAAAATAGCTGGAATAATATTCTGGGAATCGTCGTTTCGTTTATCTATGTGTTTGGTGTGATTTTTCTGGCAAAATTTTTGGAGCGCTTCGGCAAGGAAGCCAGCCGCAAGGCGGTTCATATTCTGGTTTGTAACTGGTGGCTGCTGGCGATGGTCTTTTTTGACAGCCCCTTTTGGGCAGCGGTGGTACCGGCTTGTTTTGTGATCCTGAATTATCTGTCCTATCGTTTTCAGATCTTTTCGTCAATGGAACGGGGGGGCGGAAAGGGTGATTTGGGTACGGTCTACTATGCCATTTCACTATTGCTGCTGGCCCTGATTACCTTTGGGCCGCTTAATAACCCGGTGGTTGGCGGCGTGGGGATTCTGATTATGGGTTACGGCGATGGTCTGGCTGCCGTGGTGGGAACCCGGTGGCCAAAGTGGCCGTATCAAATCCTCGGTTCCGAAAAAACGTTGTCGGGCAGTCTGACCATGCTGGGCGCTTCGTTTCTGGTGACGACACTCCTGCTGGCAGCAACTGGTCAGCCTCAGGTACTGATCCCAGCCATTACCCTAGCGCTGCTGGCAACCGTGCTGGAAGCCGCAACCCCGTTGGGGCTCGATAATCTGACTGTGCCTCTGGTCAGTGCCGGAGCCTATTATTTTTTATTTGTCTGATTGGAGGTGCAAAGTGGAAAATTTAACACAGTATAGTCTGGCAGCTCAGACCGGATCGACCCTGGAACACGTGATATATATTTTTTTGTCGCTGGCGGTTTCTGTTTTTGCCTTAAGGCGCAATGCCTTAACCCTATCGGCGGCGCTGGGAGCCTTCTTTCTGGCCGTCAGCCTTTACCTGGCCGGAGGGACGCTGTTTTTAATGTTACTGATGGTATTTTTTTTCAGCTCCACCTTTTTATCGCATTTCAAAGCCAGCTTGAAAGATCCCATTGAGGTTCGGATGCATGCCAAGTCCGGCCCCCGGGATCTGGTTCAAGTGGGCGCCAATGGTGGGGCCGCACTGATTATGGCGATTCCCTTTGCCTTATCGCAAAACCCCGCCTATCTGGTGGCAGTGGCGGCATCCTTTGCGGCCTGCAATGCCGATACCTGGGCTTCGGAAATCGGGATTCTCAGTAAGAAGGCCCCGGTTTCGTTACTTACCTTAAAACCGGTCAGCCCCGGACTTTCCGGGGGAGTCAGTCCGCTGGGTTTTTTGGCTTCGCTGGGTGGGTCGGCCGTGGTAGCCTTGACCTATGGTCTTTACCAGTTGGCGGCAGGCAACAGTGGGGTGCTTTTATTAATGCAAATCCTGATGATTACCTTTGGCGGGCTACTGGGATCAGTACTGGATAGCTTTATGGGTGCTGCTTTCCAGGCCAAATATATCAGCCATGAAACCGGTGAGCTGACCGAAAAACCGGTGGATAATAATAAGCCCAATCAGCTTTATAGTGGGCTGGCCTTTGTCAACAATGACTTTGTTAATTTTGCCAGTTCATTGCTGGCCGCCAGCCTGGTACTGCTTTTTGTCCAGCTGCAGTAACGGCCGGGATGGGGCAATCGTTTTGAGGAAAGGAGAAAACGGATGATTAAGCAGGCTTATTTTCAGGGAAAAAACAAAAAACGCCGCTATTTTGAAGGCTGGTATTTTAAATGCATCAGCGCCGATCGCAAACATGCCATTGCCATTATTCCGGGAATGGCCATCGATCCCCAGGGGAACCGGCAGGCTTTTATCCAGGTCATCAATGCTGTCACCGGAAAAACCTGGTATCATCATTTTCCCTATCCCGAGTTCAATGCCAGAACGGATCGGTTTGATGTGGAGATTGAGAATAATAGTTTTAACGCCCAGGGCCTATCGCTGAATGTCGATACGGCGGAAGGCAGTATCAAAGGGCGGTTGACCTTTCACAATAGCCATCCCTTTCCCAAGGGTTTAAAGCACCCGGGGATCATGGGGCCTTTTGGACTAGTGCCTTTTATGGAATGCTACCACGCTATTATTCATTTGTATCATGAAATAAAGGGTGAGATTGATCTGGATGGGGAGTTGATGGATTTTAATGGCGGAGTCGGTTACATTGAAAAAGACTATGGCCGATCCTTTCCTAAGACCTATCTCTGGTTACAGGCCAGCCATTTTGAGGCTGGCGATGCTTCATTTGTCTTTTCACGGGCGAATATTCCTTTTTTAGGGATGGAATTTCCCGGTTTCTTTGCTTACTTCACTGATTTTAGCGGGATTACCCGCCGTTTTGCGACCTATAATTTTTCCCGGTTGGAGAAATGGGAGGTCGATACCACAAAGGGAACCTGCGCTGGGGAACTTGAAGGTCCGAATGGGGCCCTCGCTTTTAAAGCACAGATGGCCAGTGGCGGACGGCTGCGGGCGCCGGTGGACGGACTGATGGATCGCGAGATTGTCGAGAGTATCACCGCCAAGGTTTGGCTGCGTTTAACAAACAATCAGGGCAATATCATCTTTGAGAGCATCAGCAGCGAAGCGGGGATGGAGATTTGTCTGGAGGAAGGGGTTGCAGTGAAGCAAGAATCCGAATAAATAAAACCCATTGTCAGGCAGAATCATTTATTGAAGTTGCCAAAAAGGTGTTTTATTGGGGATTGCAAGTATGATATAATAAGTCAAATTAAATAATCATTTTCAGGTGCCCCTCGGGGAGAATAGGAAAATAAGTGAGAAGCTTATACGGGCCCGCCGCTGTAAATTGGGAATTGCTGTCTGGATGCCACTGTTAAAAAATGGGAAGGCGACAGCGATGAGGATCATGAGTCAGAAGACCTGCCTGAGAATTAGATGATGAGAGATGTGGAAAGTCTACGCTTTGTTGGCGTAGCTTTTTTTTGTTTAAAAAGGATTTAAAGGCTTTGTAAACAGTGACCAGAGAATAAAAAATAAGCGAGGGACGAATTGAAAGCAGTGGTATTGGAAAAACCGGGAGAATTGGTGATAAAAGATAAGGACATGCCGGTCTGTGGTGATGGCGAGATGCTTGTTAAGGTCAGAGCCTGCAATATTTGCCGAACTGATTTAAAATGTGCCACCATGGGCCAACGGGATCTGGTTTATCCCCGGGTATTGGGACATGAAATTGCCGGCGAGATCATTGCCAGAGGCAAAAATGTAAATGGTTATCCGGTAGGTCAACGGGTGTCTATTCATCCGGGGATTTCCTGTGGGGTTTGCGACTATTGTAAAAGTGGTCAGGATAATCTTTGTGATCAGATTAAGATTATGGGCTTTAATTTTGATGGTGGTTTTCAGGAAGTGATCAAAATTGATAAGCAGGCGATCAAATCCAAGATTGTCAATCTGATTCGGAATGATGATCTGGCTTATGAAGAAATATCGTTTATTGAACCACTGGCCTGTTGTGTCAACATTCAGGATCGCCTTCAGTTGAACCGGAAAGCGGCGCTGGTCATTATCGGTGGCGGCCGTTTGGGCCTGCTTAACCTGTTTGTGGCGAAAGCGGAAGGAATCCAAAATGTGATCCTGATCGAAGCCAATGAAGAGCGTCGTAACCGTGGCAAAGCCTTGGGATTTGATGCCGTTTTTAGCGGCGATGAGCCAGATCTGCTCGATCAGTTAAAGAGTTGCAGCAATGGTCATGGAGTCGACGGAGTAATCCCCTGCTGTCCAGGGCCAGAGGCCTTTGATCTGGCCCTGGAAATCCTCAGAAAACAGGGAACGCTCGGTTATTTCAGTGGACTAAGCCGCAATGAAGACTTCCAACTGGACATCAACCGGATTCACTACAAGGAAATTACCGTAGTCGGATCTTATGGCTGCAGTGTTAAGCATAGTCAAAAGGCCAAAACCCTGCTTGAATCAAGAAAAATTGATGTCCGGCCACTTATTTCTCATCGGGTCAAACTGGAAGAACTGGAACGGGGAATGGACTATATTAGAAACAGCGATGGTTATTCAACCATTGTGGTGATGAAGTGATGGCCGTCTGTCAAAGTGAGATCGAAGCAGTAGTGAATTAATAAATAAGAAAGAAAAATTAAAGGAGCAATTAAATGGAAAAAACAATCAGCATGAAAGATTATGGTCAGGTGATTACCCAGCTGATCAATAAGGAAAACCTGTCAAAAGATGATTCCAAAGAAATGTTCATGGAAATATTAAGTGATAAGCAAACAGCCATGCAACAGGGCGCTTTTTTAGCGGCCCTCAGTGCGAAAGGGGCAACCCCGGCAGAAGTGGCCGGAAGTTTTGAAGCGATTTATGAAGTGGATACCTTTAAGGTGGAACCGGTCACTGAGTTTCCGATTGTGGATAACTGCGGCACCGGGATGGATAGTTTTAAAACCTTTAATATCAGCACCGTGGCATCGATTATTGCCGCTGCTGCCGGAATCCCCATGGCTAAACACGGTTCCCGGGCCTTGACCTCGGTCTGTGGTACCATCGATGTGCTGGAAGCCCTGGGTATCGATATGGATTCTAATGTCGATCTGGTTAAAGAAAGCATCGAAAAGGCCGGGATTGGTATTTTTAATGGGATGAGCCCGGAGGTTCATCCGGTAGCTCTGGGGCGGGTTTTATCGCAAATTTCATTTGGCAGTGTGCTGAATATTTCGGCATCGCTGGCAAACCCGGCGCTGCCGCAATATGGGGTCAGAGGGGTCTACTCCAAAGAAATGCTGGATTTTGTGCCCCAGATCATGGCGGAGATCGGTTATAAACGGGCCATTGTGGTTTTTGGCGAGGTTGGCGACCAGGCCATTGATGAGGCTTCAACCCTCGGTACTACCCATATTGCTGAGCTGAAAGAAGATGGTAGTGTGGAAAAATATACATTTAATCCACAAGATATGTTGATAACTCCTGGAATTGTGGATGAAATCCGCACCTTTAATTCGGTTGAAGAATCGGCGCTATGTATTGTCCGATTGTTAAAAGGCAAAGAAACCAAGACCCGGGAAGATATTGTTGCCTTAAATGCCGGACTGATTCTGTATTTACGGGACAAGGCGCCCAGTATTCGGGAAGGTTATGAAATGGCCCTGGAACTGATTCATAATGGGGCGGCCTGGGAAAAACTCAAGACCTGGGTCAACTATCAGAATCGTGATGGTGTTAAGGGCCTAAAGATTTTGTCAGCGCTTGAAAAAAAGGTTCAGGGTTAGGCAGCGTTGATGATTCTTTATGCGTTAAAAGCGGCCGAAGGTTATCTGAAAATGGCTGAAAATGGCGGATTTACCCTGGTTGGCATCAACAAGGCCAGCGTTTATCCGGAGAATGGACTCGATCAATTGATCGCCACAAAAAATGAGCTGGGTGATGAACTGACCGAGCTCCGGATTGTCAAGTTGACCCTGGAGGAAACTGATTTTTTTGCTTGAATGGCCGCTAAATTTTTAAAGTTATATTTACGGATTTCGATATCAATGGTATGATAAAAACAGAATAAATGGGTGACACCATAAAATTAAAAGAACCTTTTTCTTCGAAAAAGGTTCTTTTAATATCTGAAAAATTTCTGGAACGTTGACCCTTGCTGAAGTTATCCAGGGATATCGATTGTGGATAACTTTTAACCGGGTGTCCGGCTGATGGGGAAAAAATGGCTTATTTATCCACATTATACCGGATTTCCCGGGATAATGTGGATAAGTTGTGTGAATAAGGTTAAATTATCGATAAGATTGGGAAAGAAGGGGGAAACGGATGCATAAATTTGAAAACTGTCTGGTGGTGGGAATCTCTTCCCGGGCGCTTTTTGATCTGGAGGAAGAAAATCGGATCTTTGATGAAGCAGGGGTGGACGCGTACACAAAATATCAGATTGAACATGAAAACGATATTTTAAAGCCGGGAACCGGTTTTGCTCTGATTAAGGCCTTGCTGAAGCTTAATGAAATCGGTTCGGATGAGCGTAAGACTGAAATCATTGTGATGTCCCGCAATAATGCCGATAGTAGTCTGCGGATTTTTAACTCAATCAGGCATTACCAATTGGATATCACCCGGGCGGCACTGGTTAGCGGGGCCATGCTGGCGCCCTATCTGGAAGCCTTTAATACCGATCTTTTTCTTTCCGCCAATGAGGAGGATGTTCAGGAAGCCATTAATGCTGGAGTCGCTGCGGGGATTATTTATACCCAACACTTGACCTATAACGAAATAAAAGAAATCGATCAGATCCGGATCGCCTTTGATGGCGATGCGGTGCTTTTCTCGGATGAGTCCGAGCGGATCTATAAAAGCCAGGGCATTGAGGCCTTTCAGGCCAATGAAACCAAAAATGCCCGCAAACCTCTGCCCGAAGGGCCCTTTGCCCGATTTTTAAAAACCCTGTCAGCGATTCAGAAAGCCTTTGATAAAAACCGGGCTCCCATCCGCACCGCCTTGGTCACCGCCAGAAATGCGCCGGCTCACGAGCGGGTGATTCGAACCCTACGGGCCTGGGATGTGCGGATCGATGAAGCCTTTTTCCTCGGCGGCATGAGCAAACAGGAAGTGCTCAAGGCCTTTGGAGCCCATATCTATTTTGATGACCAGGCCATCCACACCGATGCGACGGCGGAATTTGTCCCCTCTGCCCGGGTACCGTATAAGAATAATGAGGAATAGGAATAATAAAATGGAACCATTAGTTAACGCCAAGTTATATGAAAACATCCGGATCACTGTCGCCGAGGCCCAGAAAAAAGTTTACGCCACGGTGAATTTTGTCATGGTCGAAACCTATTGGAATATTGGCAGGCAGATTTATGAAGCCCAGGGAGAAAATGACCGGGCGGAGTATGGCACCGGATTGTTAAAAGAATTGTCGGTAAAGCTGACAGCTGAGTTTGGTAAAGGGTTTGAAGCATCAAACCTCAGAAGGATGAGGCAGTTTTATTTGGTGTTTCAGAAACGTGACGCACTGCGCCACGAATTAAGCTGGACCCATTATCGAATGCTGTTGAAGGTCGAAAATGAAAAGGCCCGGGAGTTTTATCTGGATGAATGTGCAAAATCCGGTTGGAGCACCCGGCAATTGGAACGCCAAATCAATTCCTTCTACTATGAGCGGCTTCTTTCCAGCCAGGATCAGGATAGGGTCCGAAAGGAAATTCAAAGACTTGAACCGGGCGTGGGCACGAAAGATATTATCAGAGATCCTTATGTTCTTGAATTTCTGGGACTTGAACAAACCTCAAATCTTTACGAAAAAGATTTGGAACAAGGATTAATCAATCACTTACAAAAATTTCTGCTGGAACTGGGACGGGGGTTTTCCTTTGTCGCCCGACAAAAACGCATTTCTTTTGATGGTGAGCATTACTATATTGATCTGGTCTTCTATAATTATATATTAAAGTGCTTTGTGATTATCGACTTAAAAGTTGGTAAACTCACCCATCAGGATATTGGTCAGATGCAGATGTACGTTAATTATTACACCAGAGAGATGAGAAACGAAGGCGATAATCTTCCCATCGGCATTATCTTGTGTGCAGATAAAAGTGAGTCAGTTGTTAAGTATACACTGCCGGAAAATAATAATCAGATTTTCACCTCAAAATACAAGCTGTATATGCCCACCGAGGAAGAATTGAAACAGGAACTGGAGAAAGAACAGCAGTTGCTGGAAATTGAAAAGAACGTGTAAGGAATAAAGAAAAGAATAGGTACAATTGATGAAGTTTGAAGTAACCGGAAAACTAACCAGACAAATTGATGAGATGCGGTATCTGACCGTGGAAAACGCCTGGCGATATCGCAGTATTCTGCGCTATTTTTACATCCAATACGAAAAAATGAAGTATTGGTTATATAAGGAAGACGTTTATGAGGCTTTGAAGGAAAACGAGGAATTTAAAGAATATACTATGGAAATGTGTAAGCAGGATCTGGATGCTTTGCTGTTATGGAAAAACCTATCAGCGATTCAGGATACTGACAAGGTTTCCACCGTGGAGGAATTCAAGAATAAGCAGTTTCGCTATCAGCTTTCCGAATACAGTGTGGAAATTGAACGACTGACAATTCGGCTGGAAAATCTCTTTGTAGAAACCGCATCGCTGGAACCGACCCTGCTGGAACGGCTCCGGGAAGAGCTCAAAAAACTGTCCCAGATGGCAAAACAGGGTGAAAAGGAAGTGGGGAGCTGGTGGAGCAGTCTCAACAGTGATTTTAAACGGCTCAACCAGAACTATCAGGATTATATCCGTGATCTCTATTCCATCAAAGCTGAGGAAATGATGAAAACCCGGGAGTTTATGATATTTAAGGATAAATTTATCGAATATCTGCGGGATTTTGTCAAAGGTTTGCAAAACCATGCCAACGCCATTGAGCACATCTTAAAGAACCTGGCGTTAGAAGATATTGATGCGGTGCTTGAAAAAGCCATCGCCTATGAGGTGTCAATTCCCAGAATTGATGCCGAGCTTGACGAAGTGGGAATTAAAGAGAATATTTATGGACGTTGGGACAGCCTCAATGCCTGGTTTTTGGGATCGAAGGGAAATGAGAGTGAGGCGGCCAAACTGATGGATATTACCAACGATATTATCAGAAAGATCACCCGCTACGCCGCCCAAATTTCGGAAAGCCGAAACAGTGCCATTAACCGGAAGGAAGAATACCGCAAACTGGCAGAACTATTTGATCAGTGTCGGGATATCAAAGAGGCTCATAAGCTATCGAGCTTAGCCTTTGGCATTTTCAATATGAAGCATCTCAAGTCCGACCATTTCAGGGAGACTGAGAGCATCAACAGTCATGTCTTTGAAGAAACACCCGGAACCACGATGTTAAAGCCCCGGGTTCGGGGGTATCAGGAGAAATCTGAGCGAAGGCCCATTCGCAGCAATAAAGACAAAAAAGAAGCGATGATGAAGCGGATCCAATTGGAACGACAGATCGAGGAAAAGACCATGGGAAATTATGTGATCGACCATTGCATCGACTTTGCGACGCTGCCGGTGATTGAACAGCACGTCCGAACGACGCTGTTGAAATGGCTGAGCAAGGGAATTTCCGGAGCCGATAAAAAAGGCAAAACCGAGGATGGCCGGGTTTATCAGGTGGAACTGCCAATTGAGCGAAATCAACGCTGTGTTTTGCGGTGTGAGGATGGCAATTTGGAAATGCCAGCCTATATAATCCGTTTTTTGGATAGTAAAGAAGAGGTTTGATAGATGAAAGAGCTGGAACTACTGCTGGATCACTACTGGGTGGTAAAAGATGATGATAAGGATGTGTTTTATCGGGTGAAGGACAGCATTCCCGAATTTAAAAGCTTTCTCAATGAGAAACTGGGCTATGGAATTATCATCAATCAGTATTTGATCAAGCTGGAAAAAATCCCCGGTTCCGCCGAGAGTTTTATGGGCATTCAGGAATTCAGCCATCCTATGGAATATGTGCTGTTATGTCTGCTTTTGATGTTTCTGGAAGACCGTTCCCGGGATGAACAGTTTGTCCTCTCAGAAATTACCGAATTCATCGCCGGAAATAATATCGGAAAAGAAAAAATCGACTGGACCCAGTACAGTCACCGCAAGCATTTTATCAAGGTATTACGTTTTGCCCAGACCCTGGGATTGATGAAGGTCAATGATGGTGATGATCAGAAATTTGCTTATCATGACGATGCCGAGGTTTTATATGAAAGCACTGGTTTATCCCGGTATTTTGTCCGTCATTTTACTGCAGATATTATGGATTTTGCCAATTATCTGGATATGGAAAATGCCGAATGGGGGGATCTGAATGCTGATCGGGGTGTCATCCGACGGCAGCGGGTTTACCGCAAGCTGTTGATGGAACCGGTGGTTTACTCCCAGGGGACGGAGGATGTGGATTATGACTATATTAAAAAACAACGGGGTCTGATGGAAGCGGATTTTTCAAAATATCTGGAATATTCTCTCCATGTCCATAAGAACGGCGCCATGCTGGTGGTACCGGCCGAAAAAAATATCCAGGATGGCTTTCCGAATACTAAAGCGATTTGCGATATCACCCTGCTGTTTGTGGCTCAGATTCGGGAGTCGCTTTCCGAAAAAAAGCTGCAGATCAATCCGGCTGGCGGTATAACGCTGTCCCGGGTGGCCTTTGATGAGCAGGTAGCGGTGTTAAAAGAAAAAACGGGAAACAATTGGAGCAAGGAATTCCGGGAAATGTCACCAGTCGGACTGGCTGAAAAACTGGTGGCCTATCTGGAAGAATTCAAAATGTTACGGCAGCTTTATGACGGCCGGGAAATCGAGATCCTGCCGCTGGCGGGAAAACTCATGGGGAGTTATCCAGAAGCGGTGACAAAAGGAAGTGGGGAGAATTAAGATGCAGGACAATCGATGGGTAATGAACCGGGCTGGTTTGGTTAACTTCTGGTATTATGATGAAGAAACCTTTGATTTTTCCCAGGGGCGGCTACTATTGCGGGGCTCTAATGGCTCGGGAAAATCAGTGACAATGCAGAGCTTTATTCCGCTGCTGCTGGATGGTAATAAAAGTCCGGAGCGGCTGGATCCCTTTGGTTCAAAGGCTCGAAAAATTGAGAACTACATTCTGGGGGATGATGAAAATGGAAAGGATGAATCCATCGGCTATCTTTTTATGGAATTTAAAAAGAAGCACTCCAACAATACTGTCACGATTGGAATGGGGTTTAAGGCAAACCGGGGAAAGCCCCTGAAATCCTGGGGTTTTTCCATTACTGATGGCCGTCGGATTGGTGAAGATTTCTTTTTATATAAACAAATGGGTGAGAAGATACCGCTGACCATGAAAGAGCTGGAAAACCGGATCGGAGCCGGTGGCCAGGTGGTGGAGGGTCAAAAAAACTATATGAAGCTGGTGAACGATCTGGTTTTTGGATTTGATGATCTGGACGAATATGATGAGCTGGTAAAATTACTGGTTCAGCTCCGCAGTCCCAAGCTATCCAAGGACTTCAAACCAACAGTGATCTATGAGATCATGGAAAATTCACTACAGCCGCTGTCAGAGGACGATCTCCGACCAATGTCCGAGGCCATTGAAAACATGGATAACATCAAAAGTCGTCTGGAAGTTTTAAAGGAATGCAAGAGCGCCGCCGATCGGATCCGCCAGGCCTTTGACCGCTATAATCATTTTATTGTGCTGGATAAGGCCAGACAGTTTCATGACCAGCACCTTCGTTTGGAACAGGAAAAGAATCTAAAACTTAAAAAAACCCGAGAGATCAATCAGGCGGGAAAAGCAATTACCAGTCTGCAAGAAAAAATCAGCAGTCTGAAAATTTTGCTTCAGACCCAGCAGGAAAAAAAGCTGGAACTAGAAAACCATGACAGCGTGAAAATCCGGGAAAAGATCATTCAAACTGAAAAAGAAGTCGAGGAACTGGCCACAAAGCGGTCTGAAAAGGATAAGCAGCACGAAACAAAAAGGCAGCAGGAGCGGGATCTGGACAATCAGGTAGCCAGTTGCCGACAGGAAATTGAAGCCGGAGAAAGCAGCATCATCAATCAGCTGGCAGAGATGGATGGTTTGGCAGAAGCCTTTGCCTTTGATGAACATGATTTCATGCGGGACGAAGTCAAAAAAGATATCACCGAGCCTTTTGATTTCGGCTATGTTACGACCACCTTGAAAAATCATACCCAGACCATCAGTCGGGCGGTTAAAGCGCTGGAAAAGGAAAAACAGATGTCGGAAGTGTATGACAAACTGTTGATGGAGCTGGATGAACTCAAAAAAGAATTGGGTGCGAAAGAACGCCTGCTGGAACAGGCGAACCGCCAGTTAACAGAAATTCAGGATGAATGTCTGGAAAAGCTGTATCAATACAATCAGAATAATCAGGAATATATTATTTCAGCCGATGGTTTAACGCAGCTCTCCCGGGAAATTCGGCAATTTGGCCCGGAAAGCAATTTTAACGACATCGCCCAGATTTTTCAAAAAGAGCTGATTGGTCTAGAACAGGTAAAACGGAATCAGCTCTACCAGGAACAATCCGAATGGGCAAAAATAGACCAGCAAAAAACCGAGAAAGAAGCCGAAATTGATGTCTGGAAAAAGATGAAAGACCCGGAACCCTTCCGCACAGAAAAAGTAAAGAACAACCGAAAAAAACTGGTGGAGTTGGGTATTCCTCATCTGCCGTTGTACAAGGCGCTGGATTATGTGAAAGGGGTGGACAGTTCGACTCAGGCGGCCATTGAAGAAGCTTTAGCCGATATGGGAATCCTGGATGCTCTGATCATCCCCACGGCTTATCGCGAAAAACTGGCATCAATACCGGAGCTGACCGGGGATAAGTACCTTTATCCAGCCCCCCAGTTTATGGTACACAGCATCAATCAATATCTGAAGGTGGAGCCGTCACTTACCGAGATTGCGCCGGAAGAGGTGGCAAACGTATTGACCAGTATTCTCATTGATGAAAACCATCATACCCACTTAGATGAAAAGGGTCATTATCGTTTGGGAATTTTAAGAGGAAGGGCCAGTGGTCTGGAAACACCCAAATTCATTGGTTCCTCGGCTAGAAAAAAGTATCGTGAAGAAATTCAGAAGACGCTGGAAGCGGAATTGGCAGCCATTATGGTTCGTCTGGCAGCAAGCAGTGAAGCGCTGGCTAAAATTAATCAGGAAATTGAAACCTTGAAGCGGGAGTTTTCCGAAGGTCTCCATCCGGAGGATCTGGTTACGGCGGCTAAGGTGGTTAAACAGGCTGTTTTTGACTACGAGATGGCTTTAAAAACAGCGGAAAAGAAGACCGCTGAAGAAAAAATCTTGTTTGATGCGGTGAAAAAAATAAAGCAAGAGGTTTTCGAGATCACCCGTAGAATCACCCTGCCTTTGAATCTGGAAGCCTATGGCGAAGCCGAAGCTTCGGCTTTGGCCTATCGTGATGAGCTTCATGGTCTGGAAAAGCAAAAGCTGCAATTAAATTATAGTCTCGACAGCTTAAGGGTGGCAGAAAATCGGTATCAGGAAGTTTTGCAGGAAATTGATGATGTGCTGTATGAGATCAATGGCATCAACACTCGGCGGGCTACCATGGAAATGATGCTGACGAATCTTAATGAGCAATTAAAACTCACCGATTATGAGGCCATTAAGTCCGAACTTGAACAATGTCTGACAGCATTAAAGGAACTCCCAATCGAAAAAGAAGACGCCGCTATCCAGCTGGAAAGAGAAAAAATGGGCGTTAAGCATATGACCAGGGAGCTTTGCGATCTGGAGCAGGTACTTAGACAGCATGAGCAAATCGACTTAATTATGGAAGCGGCCTTTAAAGAAGAGCTTGATCTGGGCTATGTGGTCAAATCGCCGGAAGGCGATCTGTTTGGGATCGCCGTGAAGATGCTTAATAAAAATCCGGTTGCCGACAAACAAAGCAAAGAGCAGGCTACTCGCAAAATCGTGGAAAATTTAAATATCAATAGCCAATACCTCCGGGATTATTCGCTGAACAGTCAATATATTTTTGAAAAAGAATGGTATGACGAAGACGCAGAGGCGGTAAAAAAAGCCCATGAGATCAGAAGTCGGCTGAACATCACGGCGAAAGTCGCCGGGATGGTGGTCAATTTCTATGATTTATCTGAATATTTGAAAGATAGTCTGGAGGAAACTGAAAAGCTTCTGAAAGAAAGTGACCGGGAACTATTTGAAGATATTCTGGTTAAGAATATCAGCAAAAAAATAAGTGCCCGGATTTTCCACAGTGAAAAATGGGTCGATAACATGAATCAGCTGATGGAAAAAATGGACACCTCGATGGGGCTCAGTTTTAGCCTCAAATGGTCCAGTAAAAAAGCTGAAACGGAAGAACAGCTGGATACCAAAAAGCTGGTCAACCTGCTAAAAATGGATGGCAATCTGTTAAGGGCTGAAGATCTTAATGCCCTTTCTGAACATTTCCGATCAAAAATTGCCCTGGCTCGACGAGCCCTGGAAGAGAAGGAGGTCAATCTGACCTTCCATGCGATTATGAAGGATATTCTGGACTATCGAAAATGGTTTGAATTTAAACTGTTCTTTAAAAAAACCGGGCAGCTCAGTAAGGAACTGACCAATAACGGCTTCTTTAAATTCAGCGGTGGCGAAAAGGCAATGGCGATGTATGTGCCCTTATTTTCGGCGGTTAACGCCCGGTATGAGGCCGCCAGCAAAGAAAGTGCCCGGATTATTTCCCTTGATGAGGCCTTTGCCGGGGTCGATGAGCAAAATATCCGGGATATGTTCCGGCTCCTCAATGAACTGGATCTCAGCTATATCATCAATTCCCAAATCCTCTGGGGCGATTATGACACCGTTGATGCGCTGGCGATCAGTGAGTTGATCCGGCCGGATAACGCCGATTTCGTCACCGTGCTGCGTTATCACTGGAATGGTAAGGTACGAAAACTGGTGATCGATGATGCTTCATGAGTTTGTTGTCTATCTCAAAGCCAATCCCGGTTATGATCGGATTATGAAACAGATCCGTGAAAAATACCAATCCCTTGGACATCTGGGTGGCACCATCCGATTGGATAAAATAACCAGTGACGAACGGGAGGTGCTAAGAAGTTTGTTTAAAAAGAATTATCTTCAGAAAAGTGCTGCATTTTCGGTGGAAAAATTTATCAGGGCCTTTGAAGAGACAAAATATCAAGGGGCAGATTTTGAAGAAGTGCTGACCTGCTATTTTGGTGAAAAGCTGAGCTGGAAAAAAGATTTAAGAAGCCAATATGCTGATGAGAAAAGCCGTTATTTTTCGGAAATCATCGCTGTCTTTAATGATTCGCCAGCGGCCTTATGGTTGGAAACTGTTTTGGCGAATAAAAATAATGCCTATGCACTGCTTAATTTAAAGTATAACGAAGATCCGGAGCATTTAAAAAGACTCCTGACACAGGTTGGCAATGGTCTGAATCGATGCGTAGCTGAATCAAAAAAGGTGCGGCTGGCCCTCTTTGCCTCGCAAATTACCAAAGATCCCCATGCCTTCGATATGAATCGGGATAGTGGTCGCTTGCTGCTTTACGCCTTAGCAAGTTATTATCAACTTGATTATCCCAAAAATGCGCAAGCCCAGATGGAACTTTTATACCGGGCCGGTCTTATTTATGATGAGGTTTCCAATTATACCATTGGTCGAGGAATAAGGGCTTTTGTAGGGGATAAAATCCATTTGGGCTGGGCGGGTTTTGCTGAAGCTGGTGAACCACTGCATATTTCGCTGTGGAATATCAGCAAGATCGACCGGGTCAGCTGCTTCAAGAAGCGGATCTTTGTTTTTGAAAACCCGACCGTATTTAGTGAAATTGCCGGGATTCTGGAAGATCGACCCGGCTCGCTAATTTGTTCGACGGGTAACGTCAAGGTAGCCACTTTATTGCTGCTGGATAAAATTGTTCAAGGGGGCGGTGAGATTTATTACAGTGGTGATTTTGACCCGGAAGGGTTGCTTATTGCCGATAAGCTTAAAAAAAGATACGGTTCTAAATTAATCTTATGGCATTTTACCCCGGAAGCTTATCAAAAGATCCAGTCCAAAAAGATGATCTCGGCAGCCCGCTTGAAAAAGCTGGACAGCATTGAATCACCGGAATTAAAAAAGCTGGCTGAAGTGATAAAAAAATCCGGTTACAGTGGTTATCAGGAAATGCTGGTGGATCAATATCGCAACGATATTGAAATACTTTGAGGTGTCGAAAAGAATGAATGCGTCAATTTATCAATCGGCTTCAAGTAAAAAAGAACCCTCTAAATAAAGAGGATTCTTTTTTGTGAGAAAGGAGTTCATGAAAAGAAAATCTATGTTAAACCAGAGGATTATTGAGGGATAATCCTTTGGTGAAAACCCGGCAAAAAGATGGTAGCGGTGTATCGTGCAGTCTTAGTTTACCGCCAGTCTGTGGTCGGGTCTTGATTATTTTGTGATAGTTAGGTGAAGATTTAATTAAATTGAAATTAACAATGTGCTGGTATAATTTTAGAAACTGGCCGCCTGGTTATGAACGACCAGGCAGAAACAAAGAAAGAGGGAGCCAATGAAAGACTATCGACCCGATGATTTTGATTTTAATAAAACCCTTGGCGAAATCAGTGCCGGGATCAAAAAACCAAACATTCTAATTTGCGGCGCTACCGGTGCCGGAAAAAGTTCGGTGGTGAATTATGTGTTTAGTGAGAATCTGGCCCAAATTGGCCATGGCGTTCCAGTGACCCGGGGGATTACCCGGTACCAACGGGAGGATGCCGGGGTAGTGCTTTATGACACCGAAGGCTATGAAATCGGAACCGAGAAAATTTCCCAATACCAGGCCAATGTGGAAGGCTGGGTCAATGCGTTTCGCAACGCAGCCATTAACTCAGTAAAAAAAGAAGAGGGCAATCAGGAACTGAATAACCAGATCCACGAGGTCTGGTATTGTATTTCGGCCGGAAATAAACGGGTTACCGATATGGATATCGATGTAATCCAGATGCTTAAAGCTAAGAAGCTACCGGTGGCAGTGGTATTGACTCAAATTGACAGCCTCGATGCCAAAGAACTCGAGGCGATGGAAGCGGCCATCAGAGCGTATTGCCAGGTGGATTTTTTTCGGACCAGTGCATCCGCTGATCCGGACGTGATTGCCGCCTTGCAGGATTATCTGCAATGGGAGGAACTGATTGGTTGGGCCATTGATCATCTCGATGAGTCCTTGCGGGAAGGGTTTATCAGTGCCCTCAAAGGAAATCTGGCGGCTAAAAAAAGACTGATCAATCACAAGATTATTCCCCTCTATACCAGTGGGGCAGCAGGGGTGGCCTTAACGCCAATCCCTTTTTCGGATGCGGCGCTGCTGGTGCCGATCCAGATTAAGATGTCGCTGCACATCATCAAAATCTACGGATTGGAACAGAAGCTGAGCAACCTGTCGTCACTGGTGGGCTCAGTAGTGGTTTCGGAATCCGGCCGATTGTTGGCCCAAACCCTTAGCAGCAGTCTATTTAAGCTGATTCCCGGGGTTGGCACTGCCATTGGCACCACAGTTAATGCGGTGGTGGCATCCAGCTTTACAGCCGCCATGGGCTATGCCATATCTCAAATCTGTTTTAACTGCGCGACTGCCGTGTTTGAAGAAGGTAGAGACATTGAGTGGATGGACTATTTCAACGGCGAAAATATTGCCACCTTAATGACCGAATGGTTTAAGGTGTCCCAGCGTGGTTAAGCAATGCGAAACCAATGTCCTGATTTTGGGAAAAACCGGGGTCGGGAAAACGTCGCTGTGTAATTATATTTTTGGCGCTGAAGTGATGAAGACTGGGGCTGGTCGGCCGGTTACCGGGATGGGGATTTTTACCGAAACGATTTCGCTGAGTCCCCAGCTGGTTCTTCATCTTTACGACTCCTGGGGCCTGGAAGCGGACAAATCAGAAAGTTGGAAAGCCCTGATTCAGGAGGTGCTGGAGCAGCATAATGTCCGGGAAATCCGGGAGTGGTTCCATACCATTATCTATTGTCTGTCCGCCAAAGCTGCCCGGGTGGAAGACTTTGATCTGGACATGATCAGGGCCCTGGGAAAAGAGGGCAACCCGGTGCTGGTGGTACTGACTCATTGTGATGTGATGAATGTGGAAACTGCGATTACCGCGATGCGCGTAGCGATTACAACCAAAACGGGGGTACGGAATCAGGATATTGTCGAGGTATCCAGCCACGCCAAAAAATTGCTCAGCGGCAAGACCACCCAGGCCTTTGGCAAAGAAAAAATCATCCATCGGATCAAGGTCAATCTGCTCGATTCCATTTCCGGTAAAATGCCGCAGATATTGGCAACCATCGGCCAGGAGAAAATAAATAGTTGGTTTAAAGATTGTCAGGAAGTGGTCCAGAAGCAGGTCAGTTTTTTAAACCCGACCTCCGGAAAAAAAGAAATCAGCCGTAATGATTTTTTTGATCGCTACGCCCAGGAAATAGTTGAGGAGATTGGCCGGGAATCGGATGCGCTTTTTAATGAAGCCTTTGAATTCTACGCTGTCTTTAGCCACCAGTTTTGCGGCAATGCCCTGGTAGAAGCGACCGACCAGCTGAGGATTCCCGAGATTACTCACTTTCAGATAAAAAAAAGCGACAAAATTGGAACTTCGATTGCCGGAGCGGTATTATTGGCTATCCCGGTGGTGGGACTGCTGGGCAAATTTGCCATCCAGGAAAAAACCCGGGCCTATTATCGGGAAGGGTTGCGGCACAACAAGGCCTTGTTGGAAGACCATCTGCAAGTCTGCGTTGAGATCTTGGCCCAGGAATTAAAAAAAATAAACTCCGGATTAAAACGTGAAGAATAATCATCGGGTTTTGGGGTATATAATTAGACAACGTAAATTTTCATAAGAAGGAGAAGCAGAAATGGAACTGGTAGATAAAATTGGTGTGATCTATTGGAGTTATAAAGAAAGCACGGAGATTATGGCTGAAAAAATTTCCAATGGTATTGACGAAGCTGGTGCAAAAGCGATTTTAGTCAACGTGGTTGACTTTGATATTAATACGATTGACAGCTATTATAAAATTGCCCTGGGGTGCCCGGCAATGGAAGGGGAAGCTCTGGAGAAAAGTGAGTTTGAACCGTTTTTTAAAGCTATATCCGGTCATCTCAAGGGAAAAAAGGTCGCTCTGTTTGGCTCCCACGGATGGGGTGCAGGGGAGTGGATGCAGATCTGGGAGAACCAGGTGAAAGATTTGGGAGCCCTTCTATTTGATCATGGTCTGACCATCCTGGGGGAACCCGATAAAGCCGGGCGCCGCCGTTGTGTTGAGTTTGGCAAGGCTTTTGCTGAATTTTAAAGGCACATACAAAACATTGAGTTAAAAAGAAAGCCCGGGAAGTTTTTACTTCTCGGGCTTTTGTCACAACATGGGGTTTTAATAAGACTTAATCAGATCCGTCAAATAATGGAACAAGGGGGGTGTTCCATTATCTGCCGGGTGATTGATGTGATTTTGTGGGATGAAGAGCGAAATGGAGTCTTAGTTCATCCGGCTGACAAAGTCAGAGTACGCTTCAATACCGTGTTCGTGAACGTCGAGGCCTTCAATTTCAACGACTTTTTCAACCCGGAGGCCAACTGTTTTCTTAAGGCCATAGAACAGCAGGAAGGAAGTGCCTAAGGTCCAGGCAGCAACCGACACGACACCGATAGCCTGAACAATTAACAGATCGATTCCACCGCCATATAATAATCCCAGAATGGCATCTTCTGTGCCTGGCAGGTAGTTGGCAAATAAACCAACCAGCAAGGTACCAGCTACACCGTTCATACAGTGAACGCCAACAGCCCCAACCGGATCATCGATTTTAAGCTTCTGATCAATGAACGGAATCCCAAAGGTGATAATCACACCGGCGATGACGCCAATGACAATCGCGCCCCAGAGGGTTACAACCAGACAACCGGCGGTAATGGCAACTAGACCACCCAGCACACCATTAAGGGTCATGGAGATATCCGGTTTTTTATAACGGGCCCAGGTTAGTGCCATAACAGTGATTCCACCGGCAGCAGCGGCCAGATTGGTGGTCATGGCGATATGGCCAATATCCAGGTTGACTGCCAGGGTGCTACCACAGTTAAATCCAAACCAGGCAAACCAGAGAATAAAGACGCCCAGGGCACCCAGGGTTAAACTGTGACCGGGTATGGCATTGGCTTTGCCGTCTTTGTTATATTTACCAATTCGGGGCCCGACAATGATGGCACCCATCAGCGCCGTCCAGCCACCTACCGAGTGAACAACGGTTGAACCGGCGAAGTCAACAAATCCCATGGAGCTGAGGAATCCGCCGCCCCAGGCCCAGTGACCAACGACCGGATAAATAATCAGGCTGACAAAAGCGGAGATTATACAGTAAACCGAGAATTTCGTTCGTCCGGCGACTGCCCCGGATACAATGGTGGCGGCAGTGGCACAAAAGACCGTCTGGAAAAAGATAAACAGTTCTGGAGTAACCGCCTCAAAAGCCGAAACATTGGTCAGATTTTCGGGGTTGAAGAAACCACCCATGCCGATGAGTCCACCGACGTCCGGACCAAACATAAAAGCAAAACCAAAACAGAAAAATAAGATGGAGCCGATCATAAAATCGACAAAGTTCTTCATGATGATGTTCCCGGCATTTTTAGCCCGGGTAAAGCCGGTTTCGACCATGGCAAAGCCTGCCTGCATAAAGAAGACCAGGACTGCTGCCAAAAACACCCAGACAATATCGATGTATTGTTGTAATGCTAATAATTCCATAATAATAACCTCTCTTACTTGAATTGAAAAACACAAATATAATCATGCAAATGGAAGCAAAATAATCTAATGCGGTATAAAAAAAGAAGACAGCTTTAATAGTTCATTAAAACCTATCTCCTTTGATAGTTTTGTTTCGCTTCTCTATTCATCTTATATTGCATCAACGCCGTGATCACCGGTACGGATCCGGACAACATCGGCAACATCGTAGACAAAAATCTTTCCGCCGCCGATTTCGTCATCTGCTGCGAGTCGGTCTTTGATGATCTTAATGATAATCCCGGCGGTTTCAGCATCAGTTACCGTTTCTACTTTAATTTTAGGTAGAAAGTTAACGGTGTAGGCAGTCCCACGATAGGATTTCTGATAACCCTTCTGGTTTCCATAACCCATGATATTGGTAATCATCATGCCCTGAACATCACAGGTGTTTAAGATTTCTTTTAAATCTTCCAATCGTTCAGGTTTAATGACTATTTCAAGCTTTTTCATATTGAACCTCCTTATCGTCTAACATGAATGGATAATTGGGGGGAGGGGTATACCCCCCCAGCCCCGATTACTTTTATTATTGGGAATTAAATTATACGTAGAATAAAATATCTTCGTAGGTTGGGAATGGCCAGTATTTTTCGGCGACAATTTCTTCTAACGAATCAGCAGCGGTGCGCAGAGCGCCCATCGCAGGGATTACTTCAGCACAGAAGTAATTGGCTTCAGCCTGTTCCCCTTCGCATTCTTCGGCGGCTGCCAGCGTTGTTTCCAGGGTGTCGATAGCTGTGATAAAGGTACCAAAAAGAGTGGACAATTTTTCAGCCAAGGCGGTTTCTGCACTTAAATCGATGGAACCAATGGCTTTTTTAGCGGTAAGGGTATCAACCACTTCTTTGGTATAGGTAACAATGGCTGGGGAAATTTCCCGTTTAGCCAGGCTCAGCATGGTTAAAGCTTCGATGTTGATGGTTTTGATGTATTCTTCCAGCAGGATTGTCTGACGAGAATCCATTTCGGCAGGAGTGAAAATATTATGTCGTCCGAATAAGGCCACATTTTTTTCGGAAGTAAATTCGGCCAGGGCTTCGGGGGTTGTTTTTAAGTTTGGCAGACCACGGCGGGCAGCTTCCTCAACCCATTCATCCGAGTAGTTATTGCCATTAAAGACAACATTCTTATTTTCTTTAACTGATTTTTGAAGTAGCGCATCAACAGCAGCATCAAAATCATCGGCTTTTTCCAGAATGTCAGCATAATCAGAAAGGACATCAGCAACAATGGTATTTAAGGTGATGTTTGGACCGGCGATGGATTGGTTTGAACCAAGCATTCTAAACTCAAACTTATTACCAGTAAAGGCAAAAGGAGAGGTTCGGTTTCGGTCGGTAGCATCGATAATGAATTTTGGTAAGCTCTTAACGCCAAGCTGCATGACCAGGTCTTTGGCTTCAGTTACGGGTTCGCCTGTTTCGATGGATTTTAACACGGCAGTTAACTGCTCGCCCAGGAAAACTGAAACAATCGCTGGTGGTGCTTCATTGGCCCCTAGACGATGGTCATTACCGGCAGTTGCCACAGAGATCCGCAACATTTCGCTGTATTTATAGACCGCTTCGATTGTGGCACAAAGGAAAACTAGGAATTGTTTATTTTCTGATGGATTATCGCCAGGGTTTAACAAGTTTTCACCAGTATCGGTTGACATCGAGAAGTTATTGTGTTTACCGGAACCGTTAACCCCATCAAATGGTTTTTCGTGTAATAAACAGGCCAGATCATGACGGTAGGCAACCCGTTGCATGAACTCCATAATGAGTTGATTATTATCGGTGGCGACATTGGTGTTGGTGAAAATTGGGGCCAGTTCATGCTGGGCTGGCGCAACTTCGTTATGACGGGTTTTGGAAGCAATCCCCAAGCTCCATAATTCACGATCCAGCTCTGCCATATAGTTGGCAACACGGCCACGGATACGGCCAAAGTAGTGTGTTTCCATTTCTTGACCTTTTGGTGGTTTGGCACCAAACAAAGTCCGGCCAGTCAGGATTAAATCTTTACGTTGTTTGAACATGTCCCGTTCAACCAGGAAGTATTCCTGTTCTGCACCGATGGTGGTGGTTACCTTCTTGACATCTTTACCGAACAGCTTTAGGATTCGTTTGGCATTTTCATTGAGGGTTTCCATGGAGCGTAACAGCGGTGTTTTTTTATCAAGCACTTCTCCGGAGTAAGAACAGAAAATAGTCGGGATATAAAGGGTGGTTCCCTTAATAAAGGCATAAGAGGTGGGATCCCAGGCGGTATAACCACGGGCTTCAAAGGTGGCCCGTAATCCGCCGGAAGGGAAGGATGAGGCATCCGGCTCGCCCTTGATCAGTTCTTTACCGGAGAATTCCATAATCACCTTGCCATCTTCAGTGGGGTTGATAAATGCATCATGCTTTTCAGCAGTGATACCAGTCATTGGTTGGAACCAATGGGTATAATGAGTGGCACCTAGTTCTAGCGCCCAATCTTTCATGGCATTTGCCACGACTTCAGCAACGTTTTCTTCCAGAGGTAAATCCTCTTTCATTGTTTTTAACAGAGAAGCGTAAATGTGCTTTGGTAAGCGCTTGCGCATCACTCCAGCATTAAAAACCTTTGATCCGAAAAGATCAGATACATTTTCATTATTTGGCACGAGCGTGTCCTCCTAAAATATAATTTGTATAATTATAACATAACTGTCACCATTGTCAGATATGTTACAATAAAAGCTGATTAAAATCAAATCGAAGGTCGGGAGTTAATTAACTCACTTCGTTTTGACAGGGGATTGCTTTTCAGGGGGTGGATCTGAAAAGGTTAAGAACTGCCCCAGCAAAAAGTGATTAAAAAAAAAGCGCCTTAGAAAGTGTTCTTACACTCTCAAAGCACCATTGCTATCGTCACTCTCGTGGCAGTTACTACTATTTAATTTAAGCTTATTATAGACGATGGATGAACGCTTGT
The DNA here is from genome assembly GCF_002237635.1 of Acetobacterium sp. MES1. Taxonomy (NCBI): domain Bacteria; kingdom Bacillati; phylum Bacillota; class Clostridia; order Eubacteriales; family Eubacteriaceae; genus Acetobacterium; species Acetobacterium sp. MES1. Next base: position 23,964 of record NZ_MJUY01000009.1, on the reverse strand, counting down.
AAAGAAAAATTTGCAAAAAATTACATGTAATGGTTATCAACTTGGAAAGACTTCAGGAATGATTTACAAAAGCAAAGGCCTACTATATAATAGAGCTAAATAATACATGATAGCAAAGAGAAGTGTCGGCTATTTTTGGCGGCACAGGCTGATGATTTAAAAGGAAAGGAAATTTAAAATGAGTATCGAGTTTAAAATGGATGAAGAAAAGCACATTAAGGTGCTGGATGCTTTATTGGGTGATCCAGATCTGATGATGGCTTTAAATGCTGCTGAAGACTTCGAAGCTGGCTATCGTCTGGTGGCGGAACGAGTGCCCGGTTTAAGTCTGGAAGAATTTGCCGGATCGATGGAAATGATGCGACAAATTGTTCTGGCCCAAATGGAAAAAGGTCCGGTTCAGTAAGCAATGACCGGAAGTTTGCCAAAAGCCTATTGACAGCAGGTTGGTGGGCTTTTGGCAGTAACCTGTAAACCTTGTCAGTGAAAATAAAGCAAAAAAAAATTGAAACCGTAGAGAAAATATGGTTTAATGAGAGAACCACTCACTGAAGTACATTGTATACAAAAATAGAATAAGAAGTGTGCAAAGAACAAAGGCGTTCGATCCTCCTGAAATTTTTATGGCAGAGGGGATCATTTAGCATGTTCTTTTTTTGTTTGTTGGTCGATGGCAGAAAACCTGTGGATTCAGGGGACAAGTGGGTAAAAATACAGAAAACAACGCAAATGCCCAATCGTGGGGCGGTTTGATCTAAAGAAGCCGCAGGAAAATAGGTTAATATATAAATAATGATATGGAAGCAATCGGGTTTTTAAAATAATTTGGAGGTTTTAGAATGAGCTTAGCAAAAAATATAATTGAAGCGATGAAATTTATTGAAGCGAATGATGTGAAATTTATTCGGCTTCAGTTTTGCGATCTCTTTGGGCAAAATCGTAATATTGCGATAACGGCGATGCAAATCGAACGGGCCCTGGCTAATGGGATTCCCTTTGATGCCTCGTTGGTAGTGGGTTTTTCAGAGTCCCGGTATACGGATTTGATTCTGCATCCGGATATCAGCACCATGCAACTGCTGCCCTGGCGGCCACAACAGGGGAAGGTAGCCAGAATTCTCTGTGATATCCGTTATCCCAATGGGGACATTTTTGAGGCGGACAGTCGCTATATTTTAAAAGAGACCATTAAACGGGCCCGAGATCTGGGCTATCAGTTCAATACCAGCGCTGAATGCGAGTTTTATCTCTTCAAGCAGGATGAGAACGGCGATCCGACCACCATTCCCACCGACCAGGCCGGTTATTTTGATCTGGCGCCCTATGATCGGGGGGAAAACACCCGCCGGGAAATTTGCCTGACCCTGGAAGATATGGGTTTTGAAATTGAAAGCTCCCGCCACGAAGCTGGCCGGGGCCAGCATGAAATTGACTTTAAGCACGATGACGCTTTGTCGGCCGCCGATAAAATCATGACTTTTAAAACGGTGGTCAAAACGGTCGCTCAGCGCAATGGGGTTCACGCCTCATTTTTACCGAAACCACTGATGGAAGAACCCGGCAGCGGAATGCACATCCATGTGTCGCTTTTAAAAAATGGCCAGGATATTTTTGAAAACCGGGATGGCGTTCTGAGTACCGAAGCCAAATACTTTATGGCTGGCGTGCTGGCGCATGTTAAAGGGATGACGGCCATTGCCAATCCTCTGGTCAACAGCTATAAACGGTTGACCGGCGGTAAAGAAGCGCCCCGTCATATTGGCTGGGGCTTTGGTAACCGCTCCCCACTGATCCGGATTCCGCTGGAGGCAGATGAGTATTATCGGTTTGAACTGCGGGGGCCGGATCCCACCTGTAATCCGTACTTGACCTTTGCCATTATTCTGGCGGCTGGTCTGGAAGGAATCGATAAACAGCTGGTCTTGATGGATGAGTTAAAACTCGACGAAGAGGAAATAACCAGAGACCCGCTGGCCATTAAAAACATTCAGGAGCTGCCGATCACCTTAATGGAAGCCCTGACGGAGATGGATGCCGATCCATTAATTAAAAATGTGCTGGGAGAAAACCTGGCGGCTAAATACATTGAGCTAAAAACCGCTGAATGGATGGATTATATTAAAACCGTTCATCCCTGGGAAATTGAACGCTACCTCTTAACTTATTAATCTGAAAAAAACCAAACCGGCAGGAGGTGAAGGGGATGAGCAGCGTATTATTAGTATGTAAGCAAGATGACGTAATTCGTGGCCTGGCTGATATTCTTCGGCCGATGAATTTTCAACTGATCGATTCGGCCAATTCAGCCGCCGAAGGTCGACGCAGACTGCAGGAAATTGAATATGATCTGGTGATCGTGAACACCCCCTTAGGGGATGAGTTCGGGGTTGATTTTGCCGTTGATATTCTGGAAAAATTCATGGTCGGGGTGATTTTGATCGTCAAAAGCGAACTGGTCGATCATGTCGAAGAAAAACTGACCGATACAGCGGCTTTTGTCGTCCCCAAACCGCTCAACCGACAACTGCTGGTTCAGAATGTTCGCTTTGTCTGCCAGTCCCGGGAAAAAATCCAGAAGCTGCAAAGTCAGAACCAGGCCTTGAAAGCTAAAATTGACGATCTCGGGGTTGTCTATCGGGGTAAACTGTTTTTGATGGGTCATCTCGATATGACCGAAGATCAGGCGCACCGCTACATTCAAAAAAAGGCCATGGATATGCGAACATCCCCCCGAAAGGTAGCGGAACAGATTATCAAAACCTATGATAAAAAATAACGTAGTCGTTAATATAAAAATATGATCAAGCTTCCTGATGAGATAAACTCTTGTTATGAAGCTTTTTACGTGTTAAGCTTTAAGATAAGCGGATTATTTTAAGTGTTTGTCAGCTGAAAAAAGCGAAATATAAAAATGTAAACAATATCATCAAAAAAACTGAAAAAATTGTGGAACAAATACCATGGCTTTATGTTATAATACTGTGGGAAAAAATGATCCCATAAATAGTAAAATAGATAATCATTAAAATGCTTAATCAGTGGTGTTCGATCAAGGTGCGCAAAACAAATGGAAGTCATTCCAGGTGGACAGCTGTACTTATGGTCTGAGGTTGATGGAAGGAATGAGAATAGATGTCGATTTCTGTATTAGTTGGCGCCCAGTGGGGCGATGAAGGCAAAGGCAAAATGGTGGATTATTTCGCCAAACAGTCTGATTTAATTGTTCGGTTTCAGGGGGGCGATAACGCTGGTCATACGGTTATTAATGATTACGGTGTGTTCAAACTTCATTTAATTCCCTGCGGTGTGTTTAATAAAGACTGCCAATGTTTAATCGGAACCGGGGTGGTGGTTAATCCGGATGTCTTGCTTGAAGAAATGCAACAGATTATCGAAGCAAAGGTCAGCCTGGACGGACTTAAAATTTCGGCCAAAGCACATATTCTCATGCCCTATCACCAAAAACTGGACGAACTGATGGAAGCCAGTGGTGGTATTGGTACCACCAAGCGGGGCATCGGTCAGGCCTATGCTTATAAAGCAATGCGAAAAAGTTTGCGCTTTGAAGATTTACTGAATCTTGATAATGCCAAAAAGAAACTGGAAACCATTGTCCCGGTGGTTAACGATCAAATGGCTTCCTATAAAATAGAACCCTATACGGTTGAAGCCTTGTTTGCCAAATGCGAAGCCTGGGCTAAAACTTTTGGTCACATGATTGTCAATCCGGTTGGATTTTTGCATGACATGATTGATGCCGATAAAAATATTCTGTTTGAAGGCCAGTTAGGCGCCATGAAGGACATTGATCTGGGGATCTTCCCCTATGTTACCTCGTCCAACCCGATTGCGGCTTATGCAGCCGTCAGTGGTGGCTTTCCAGCCAAGAAAATTGACAAGGTTATTGGCGTAGCTAAGGCCTTTTCCAGTGCCGTCGGCGCCGGTCCCTTTCCGACTGAAGAATTTGGTGGCACCATTGATATCCTCCGCGGTACCGGTGAAAAACCGGATGATGAGTTTGGGGCCCGAACCGGTCGCTCCCGTCGCCTGGGCTGGATTGATATTCCGGTGCTGAAATATACCCATGCCATCAATGGCTTTGATGAATTGGCCCTATGTAAAATTGATAAGCTCGATGATCTGCCGGAGATTAAAATCTGTGTTGATTATAAACTCGATGGCGAATTGATCAAAGATTTCCCCAATACGGAAGATTTAGAGCGGGTTGAACCGGTTTACATCACCCTTCCTGGTTGGCTCAGTGATACTACTGGTATCCGACGACTGGAAGATTTACCAGAGAATGCAAAAAAATACATTAAAACAATTGAAGACTTGGTTGGAACGACCATTGCCTATGTAGGTGTTGGCCCGAACCGAGAGGACTTAGCAATTCGATAAATGTGCTAAATTGAAATACCTGGTTGCGTGCAATCAGGTATTTTTTGGAAATAAAGAATACGGAGGTAAACAATGTCTTATTACAAACGAGATAAGCGGGCCTGGCTGGTGCTGTCGGATGGCAGTGTGTTTGAGGGCTATAATTTTGGGTGCGAAGGCACCACCATTGGCGAAATCGTCTTTACGACCGGGATGACTGGTTATCAGGAGGTGCTCACCGATCCGTCTTATTATGGACAGATTGTGCTACAGACCTATCCTTTAATTGGGAACTATGGCATTAACGCCGATGATATGGAATCAGAGCGGAGCTGGATCAATGGTTATATCACCAAAGAATGGTGTGAAGAGCCATCCAACTTTAGAAATACCCACAACATCAATGAGTTCATGATTGAGCAGGATAAGATTGGGATCTGGGATGTCGATACCCGGGCGATTACCCGGGTGATCCGGGAACACGGTACGATGAACGGTGCCATCACCACCGAAGACATTGCCACCACCAAGGAAGCGCTGCTAGAAAAAATCCGCAACTTCAAAGTCGTCAATCCGGTTCAGGCGGTCACCCGCAAAAACAAGGGCTGGTATTATAGTCAGGTCAACCGGGCCAACCATGTTGCCCTGATTGATTATGGTTATAAGCACAACATTTTGCGGATGCTATTGCGTCTGGGCTGCAATGTCACCGTGATGCCGGCCAATACCACCATTGATGAGATCCGCAATCTCAATCCCGATGGCATCATGTTGTCCAATGGCCCTGGCGATCCGGCCGAAAATACTGAAATCATTGAAAACCTCAAGGACTTTGTCAAGTACGGCAAGCCGATTTTTGGGATCTGTCTGGGTCATCAGCTGCTGGCACTGGCCATGGGCGGGGAAACCTTCAAGCTGAAATACGGCCATCGGGGGATGAACCAGCCAGTCAAAGATGTCACCCGGGATCGGGTTTTTATCACCAGCCAGAACCATGGCTATGCCGTGGTGCCGGAAAGCATTCCGGCTGAAGTGGGCAAGGTGACCCATTTTAACTTAAACGACGGTACCTGCGAAGGAGTTGAATATCCCGATATTCATGCCTTTACGGTGCAGTTTCACCCGGAAGCCAGTGCTGGCCCCAACGATACCGGCTATTTATTTGAACAATTCACAGATCTGATGGAAAGGGGGCAACAAGGATGCCTTTAAGAAGCGATATTAAACGAGTCCTGGTGATTGGCTCCGGTCCCATTGTGATCGGCCAGGCGGCCGAATTTGACTATGCTGGCACCCAGGCCTGTAAGGCCTTAAAAAATGTCGGCTTGGAAGTGATCCTGATTAACTCCAACCCAGCGACGATCATGACCGATAAAGCGATGGCCGATAAAATCTACATTGAACCGCTGACGCTGGAAGTTATTAGGCGGATTATTCTGATTGAAAAACCGGACAGTATCCTCTCGACCCTGGGCGGTCAAACGGGCTTAACCTTGTCGATGCAGCTGGCTAAAGAAGGATTTTTGGATGCCCACGGCGTCAAGCTGCTCGGCGCCAATCTGGAAACCATTGAAAAAGCCGAAGACCGTCAGGCCTTTAAGGATATGATGCGGGAAATTGGTGAACCCTGTATTCCCTCTGAAGTGGTGGTTACGGTGGAAGATGCGGTTCGTTTTGCGTCGTCCATCGGTTATCCGGTAATCGTCCGACCCGCCTTTACCCTGGGTGGTACCGGCGGCGGGATTGCAGCTAACCAGCAGGAGCTGGAAGAAATTGCCACCCACGGCATCCGGCTTTCGCCAATCAATCAGATTCTGGTTGAAAAAGGGATTGCCGGCTGGAAAGAAATTGAGTTTGAAGTAATGCGGGATGCCAAGGGCAACGTGATCACCGTTTGTAGTATGGAAAACTTTGACCCGGTGGGGATTCACACCGGCGATTCGATTGTCGTGGCCCCCTGTCAAACCCTTAGTGATAAGGAATTTCAGATGCTTCGGACTTCGGCCCTCAAAATTATTTCCGCCCTGAAGGTTGAAGGGGGCTGTAACTGTCAGTTTGCCCTGAACCCGGAAAACTTTAATTACGCCGTCATTGAGGTAAACCCCCGGGTTTCCCGTTCATCGGCGTTAGCCTCAAAAGCCACCGGCTATCCGATCGCCAAGGTCGCCAGCCAGATTGCCATTGGCTTCTCGCTGGATGAAATCATCAATGAGGTTACCGGAACCACCACCGCCTGTTTCGAACCAGCCCTGGATTACATTGTCGTCAAGTTCCCGCGTTGGCCCTTTGATAAATTTGTCTATGCCAAACGAACCCTTGGCACCCAGATGAAGGCCACCGGCGAAATCATGTCGATTGGCTCGAGCTTTGAACACGCCATGATGAAGGCTGTCCGCTCCATTGAATTAGGTCTCGAAACCCTGACCATTGAGCGACTGGTGGAAGCCAGTGATGAGGACATCATGAGGATGCTGGCCGCTTCCGACGATGAACGTTCCTTTGTGGTCTATGAAGCCATCAAACGGGGGGTCTCGATGGATACGATCACCCAGATTACCCGGATTGACAAGTGGTTCCTTGATAAACTGCGCCATCTGGCGGTGATGGAAAAGGACTTAAAAACCCTGGGATTAACCGACGAGCGGGTTCGGGTGGCCCGGGAGCTTGGGTTCCTCGATAAAACCATTGAAGAATTGTCCGGCCAGAAAATTGCCGAAGTCAAAAAAAGTTACGCCTCCTTTAAAATGGTTGACACCTGCGCTGGCGAATTTGCCGCCCAGACCCCCTATTTTTATTCCACCCGGGATAAAGAAAATGAAGCGGCCCTCTTTATTGCCGATCATCCGACGGGCAAAGAAAGGGTGCTGGTGCTGGGGTCCGGCCCGATCCGGATCGGCCAGGGGATTGAGTTTGACTATTGCTCCGTGCACTGCGCCTGGGCCCTGCGGGAAAAAGGCTACGAAGCGATCTTTATCAACAACAACCCGGAAACGGTCTCAACCGACTTTGATACCTCGGACCGCCTTTATTTTGAACCACTGACCAAGGAAGATGTCCGCTCGGTGGTGGAAACCGAAAAACCGATTGGGGCCATTGTCCAGTTTGGCGGCCAGACGGCCATTAAGCTGACCCGCTATTTAGAAGAAATGGGTGTGCCAGTACTGGGCACCTCGCCATCCAATATCGATGCTGCCGAAGACCGGGAGGTTTTTGATCAATTGCTGGAATCCTGTCAGATTCCCCGGCCTCAGGGCGAAACCGTCTATACCACGTCTGAAGCGGTCGAGGTCGCTGAACGTTTAGGCTTCCCGGTGCTGCTGCGACCATCCTATGTCCTCGGCGGCCAGAACATGATCATCGCCTACGAACCCGAAGACGTGGTCGAGTACATGGATATTATCACCGCTGTGGAACTGGAAAACCCGGTATTGATTGACAAGTACCTGATGGGCAAAGAGGTCGAAGTCGATGCCATTTGCGATGGCGAGAGCTATCTGATTCCCGGGATCATGGAACATATTGAACGGGCCGGGGTCCATTCCGGTGATTCGATTTCGGTTTATCCGCCCCAAACCCTGGATGCCCGCACCCGGGAGACCATCATTGACTACACTGGCCGTCTGGTAAAGGCCCTGGATATTGTCGGAATGGTCAATATTCAATATGTCATTTATGAAGATGAAGTCTATGTGATCGAGGTCAATCCCCGATCCTCCCGAACGGTGCCCTATATTTCCAAGGTTACCGATATTCCGATGGTCAACATTGCCACCAAGATGATGCTCGGCGACAAGCTGGCCGATCTCGGTTATGCCCCGGGTCTGCAACCAGAAGGCAACTACGTGGCCGTGAAGGTGCCGGTCTTCAGTTTTTCCAAGTTGCAGGATGTTGATACCCAACTGGGACCAGAAATGAAATCCACCGGCGAAGTTTTGGGGGTCGCCAAAACCTTTGCTGATGCCCTGTATAAAGGTCTGGTGGCTTCCGGCCGGAGTATGGAGCGTTCCGGCGGCGTGCTGCTGACCGTTAAAGACCGGGATAAAGAAGCAATTGTCGAAATTGGCCGCCAGTTCCATGAAATGGGCTTTACCATCTACGGAACGGTCGGTACCGCCCTGATTCTCAACGAAAACAATATTCCCACCAAGGTGGTTCGTCGATTGGCCGAAAGCAAGCCCAATATTGGAGATCTGATCGAAAGTGGCAAGCTCAACTATGTCATTTCGACCTCCAGCAAGGGTCGGATGCCCCATCATGACGATGTCCGGATGCGTCGCAAATGCGTGGAAACCTCCATTGCCCTGCTGACCTCCCTCGATACCGCCCAGGCGCTGCTGGATTGTTTAAAATCCAACCGCACCATGGCCGAAATCGAACTGGTGGATATTAAAGATATTCGCTAAAAAGCGGGATTCTTAACAAAAGAACTTATTCAATCGCATTGAATAAGTTCTTTTTATTTGGTAGAATGGAAGGAACGATATAACAACAAAAACGAAAGGATAACAGATGATTGTCAAATCAAAAAAGATTCAGGCCAGTTTTATTGCGATTGTAACTGTTGTTCTTTTTTTTGCGCTGAGCTGGTATTATGTTACGCTGATCAATAATGCCTTAAAGGCGCAGACCTTTTTATATCTTTCCGAAGTTGGCACCCGGGGGGCGGCCCTGGTTGAGAGCAAGGTCGATAATGAGTTGGAAAATCTGGAGACCACTGCCCGGCTGATCGAAGCCCATGGCGACTATGATCAAAATGCCATGCTGAACTTGATCACGCTGCAGGCTTCAAAAGGACACTATAAACGGATGGGGATTGCGTTGCCGGATGGTACATCACTGACAACCGATGGTTTGTCAGTGAATGTGGCAGAACGGGATTATTTTAAGGAAGCCATCAATGGCAAAGCAACTGTTTCTGATACTATCAACGATTACACCGATGACAAGCCCATCAATGTTTATGCCGTCCCGATTTACCGGGGCACCGAGGTGGTGGGACTGGTACTGGCTTCGGTCAACACCGAAGATTTAAAAAAATATCTGGAAGTGGAAAGCTTTGCGGGTCAGGGTTATTCCTATATTGTCAAGGCCAATGGCGATGCAGTGGTCACCTCGACGCATGCCAATAGCCCCGGCGACTTTGAGAATGTGCTGGAGCGCATGCAAAAAGCCGAGCTGCGGGATGGCGGCACTTTCGAGACCATTGCAGCCAACATGGCCGCCGGTAAAAGTGGCAGTTTTACCAGCTTTTATGGGGGAATGGAACGGCATACTATTTATAAACCGTTGGCTATCAATGACTGGTATATGATGACTGTGGTACCAACCCAGGTGGTCAGCACCCAAACCCGGCAGATCAGCTGGTATTCCTTTTCGCTGATTGTTGCGGCGCTGCTGGCGATGACTTTGTTGTTTGTGATCATTCTGATTTTTCAATACCGCTCCAAGCGACGGCTAGAGCGGGTTGCCTATGTGGACGAGGTCACCGGCGGTAACAACTGGCAAAAATTCAAACAGGAAGCTACGGAAATTCTGGAATCAAAAAACTGCAATCAATGTGCCTTGTTAACCTTTGACATTGACCGCTTCCGTTTTATTAATGAAGAGTATGGCCATGAAAAGGGCGATCAGGTGTTGCGACTGGTGGTTGGGATTCTGGAAAAGCGGATGGCCAAACAGGAAACCTATGCCCGGGTCTCGGGCGATCATTTTGCGATTCTTTGCGTCTGTGACGATCAGGATAAAATAATCCGGCGGATTAAAGAATTTATCCAGATTTTAAATGACAGGCGAGAGACTATCGGGATTAAGGAAAAGCTGTCCTGTCATTTTGGCATTTATATCATTGAAGATAAAACCGGGAATCTGGAAAAAATCCGGGAAAAGGCCAACATGGCCCGGATTGCTGCCAAGACGGCGGAGAACCAGCGTTGGTTTTTCTATTCCGATGCTTTCCGGAAAAAAATTGGCGATGAAAAAGAAATTATCGATCAGATGGAAGATGCCCTGGAAAACCAGGAGTTTGAAATGTATCTGCAGCCCAAGTACAACCTCCACACCAACCGCTATTGTGGTTGTGAAGCCCTGGTACGCTGGCGAAACCCCCACAAAGGGCTGATCTCACCCGGGGAGTTTATTCCCATTTTTGAACAAACCGGGTTTATTAAAAAGCTGGATATGTTTATGCTGGAAGAAGTATGTCGCATTCTGAAACGCTGGGAAACAGACGGTTATCCGGAAATTTCCATTTCTGTTAATCTTTCCCGTAAGAATCTTAAACAGAGCGATTTTGTTGAACGGGTTTTAAACATTACCAATCAGTATCGGATCAAGCGCAGCAATCTGGAAATCGAGCTGACCGAATCCAGCATTTTTGAAAATGTTGATCGAATGATTGAGATCGGCGAAGCTTTTCGTCTTTACGGTTTTAAAATGGCCATGGATGATTTTGGCTCCGGTTACTCCTCAATCAATCTGCTGGGTAATTTACCCCTGGATGTCATTAAAATGGATCAGGGTTTTTTCAACAGTCATCTCAAGCGGGAGCAGAATCTGATTGTGGTGGAATCCACTATCAAGATGATTAAAAAACTGGGGATGACCGTCGTCGCTGAAGGGATCGAAACCGAAGCCGAAGTCGATCTGCTGCGATCGCTCGGATGCGATATCATCCAGGGTTATTATTTTGGCAAACCGATGACGGTTTTTGAATTCGAAGAACAGATTTTTTAAAATGCCGGAAGGTATTGGAAAAGGAAGATAATGGAAACTAAGAACATTCGTATTGGTGATATCTTAATTAACGCCGGCTTTATCCGGGAAGAACAGCTTCAGGAAGCCCTGGCCTATCAGAAAGTCGATAAAAGCAAGCGACTGGGAGCGATCCTGGTTGAATATGGTTATGTCACCGAGGATCAGCTGCTGACGGCTCTGTCCAAACGGCTGAATGTACTGGTGCTGGATTTAAACGATACTCCCATCGATCTGGAAGCCGCCGCAAAAATTCCCCAGAATATCGCCTTTAAATATACCCTGATTCCCATTGGCGAAGAAAATAACCACCTGGTGGTGGCCATGAATGATCCCCTCGATTTTTATGCCATTGAGGACCTGCGGCTGATTACTAATATGAACATCGATGTGGTGCTGGCCACCCGGGAAGTGATTCTCGAGACCATCCGCAAAACCTATACCGAAATTGAAGCCAAAAAAGCTGCCAAAGCTGCCAACAAAACCGTCGAGGGCAGCAGCCTGTCTTTTGTTGAGGATATCCTCACCAATGAGGGCGACGCCCCGATTGTCAATCTGGTTAATTCGGTCTTGTTAAAAGGCCATAATGCCGGGGCCAGTGACATTCATATTGAGCCCTTTGAAAAAGAAACCATTATCCGGTTGCGGATCGATGGCCTGATTGTTGATTATTTGACCCTGGCCAATAATCTTCATCAGTCGCTGATTGCCCGAATCAAGATTCTTTCCAATTTGGATATTGCCGAGCGCCGGGTACCCCAGGATGGCCATTTCCGGATCCGCATCGATGGGGTTGAAATGAATGTCCGCAGCTCCAGTATTCCCACCGTCTACGGCGAAAAAATGGTCATGCGGTTTTTAAGCATGAACGTCCCCCTGGATCATGCCGGTCAATTCGGGATGAACGATGGGGATTATCAGAAAATCCTCCAGATGCTGCAAAGCCCCCATGGGGTGGTCTATATTACCGGCCCCACCGGTAGTGGCAAAACCACCACCCTTTATATGATTTTGGAAATGCTCAGTCAGCGAAATGTCAATATTGCCACCATCGAAGATCCGGTGGAACGAAACCTGCCCAAGATCAATCAGACCCAGGTCAATATTTTGGCCGGGCTGACCTTTGATGTGGGACTCCGCTCGATCCTGCGGCAGGATCCTGACATTATCATGGTCGGTGAAACTCGGGACACCGAAACCGCCTCGATTGCTGTCCGTTCGGCCATTACCGGCCATCTGGTGCTGTCCACCCTCCATACCAACGACGCCGTGTCGGCGGTAGTTCGGCTCCAGGACATGGGCGTCGAGCCCTATCTGGTGGCCAACTCCCTGACCGGGGTGGTAGCCCAACGATTGGTCAAGAAAATCTGTCCCAACTGCCGCGAAGCCTATGTCGCTTCAGAAATTGAAAGAGAGCTGCTGGGAGAACCCCGGCTGACCACCCTCTACCGGGGCCGGGGCTGCCATATTTGTAATAATACCGGCTATAAAGGCAGAACTGCCATCCATGAAATTTTGGCGATTGATAAAACCATCCGCAATCTGATTTCCCGAAAAGAACCGATTGAGGATATTTATAACTATGTGGAACAAACCGGGAAGCTGATTCCGCTGAGAAAAAGTGTTGCTAATCTGACCATCCAGGGGATTACCTCGATGGAAGAATTTCTTAAATTATCATACTATGTGGAATAGGGAGGAGCCTGAGAATGCGTTTTTTAGATCTGGTCAACTATGGTCGCCGCAACGACTGTTCGGACATTCATTTATCCCGGGACCTGCCCCCGGTTTTTAGAAAAAACGGTCGCCTCTATCAGAGTGATTTTGAGCACAACCCGCAGCTGATTGAACAGCTGATTTTTAGCATCCTGACCCCGGCGGAGCGCAAAAAGCTGGAAGATGGAAGTGACCTGGATTTTTGCCATGTTACCCCGGAAGGGCTGCGGCAACGGGTCAATATCTATAAACAGCAGGGCAGCTATGCCGCCGCCATCCGCCTGCTTAACGATACCATCCCCAGCTTTGAGGAACTCAAGCTGCCACCGATTATCCGCAAGCTGGCATCGGAGCCCCGGGGGCTGATTCTGATTACCGGGCCCACTGGCAGCGGGAAATCAACCACCCTGGCCTCGATGATTGACTATATCAATACCAACCGGGCGGTCCATATCTTAACCATTGAAGACCCGGTGGAGTATAAGCATACACACAAGCACAGCATTGTTCATCAGCGGGAAATCGGGGTCGATGCCAGCTCCTTTGCCGCCGCCCTGCGGTCGTCGCTGCGGGAAGACCCGGATGTTATTCTGGTGGGCGAAATGCGGGACTACGAAACGGTATCGGCCGCCGTCACCGCCGCTGAAACCGGCCATCTGGTGCTGTCGACCCTGCATACCATTGGCGCCGCCAATACCATCGACCGAATCATTGACGTTTTTCCGCCCCACAGCCAACAGCAGATCCGCACCCAGCTGTCCAGCATTTTAAAAGGGGTCGTTACCCAGCAGCTGGTGCCCCTGGCTAGCGGCGAGGGCCGGATGGCCGCCCTGGAGGTGCTGATTGGCACCGATGCGGTCTTAAACCTGATCCGTGAAAACAAAACCCACCAACTGGCTTCGGTGATGCAAACCGGTGGCCGGGATGGGATGAAAACCCTCAATGCCGATTTGGCGATGCTGGTCCGCGACCAGAAAATCAGCTACGAGGTCGGCCTTGAGTGGGCCAGCGACAAGCAGGAGTTTAACCAGTATTTTGGGCGATAGCCTGTTATTAAAATAACGTCAGTTATAATTTGTAGGGGCGGTCCGTGACCGCCCACAACACGGTTGAAAATTCAGAACCTGTTCATAAAATGAACAAATTAAAAACACTTGGCTAAAAAACCACCTTATCCCATTAAAAATTTATAAAAAGATTAGCTTGACTTTTAATTGAAAAAGAATTACCCTAAGAGAGCGAAGAGCAAATCAGATGAAAGTCTGTGACGCAAAGCTTTAGGGTCTACGTTATGCTGGCGGTTTATACGCCAGATAATAGGACAGCCAGCTGCCACACGAGATGTGGCTTTTTTTGTGCCTAAAAGTTGAAATGATGGATAGAAATGACGGGCAGGTTTTTAAAGCGGGCAAATTTATGAGGGTTGTTACGCTTTCTAACGCAAGCGAATCAAAACAAGGCTAAAAAGAACAATGACTCAACCGCAAAAGAGTCATCTAAAATACAAAGGATATGTCACGAAGATGTAAAATATTAACTTGACTTTTTAATCACTATCAACTAAGATTAAACTAATGTAAATTCGAAAAAGGCAAAGCAGGGGAAACCCTGGGACGCAAAGCTAAAGGGTCTAAAGCCGTGGTCAGGGCACCAAACCACCACGATACGACAGCCAGCTGCCGCACGGTGAGAGTGCGGCTTTTTTTGACAAAAAATTTGGCAATAATGGAGCGGGATTAAGGCAGCTTAAGGAGAAGTGTGAGATAATCATTATCACTTACCAATCAGTCATATATAAAAATAAGTATATAAATCATCGCTGGCGCAGATGATCATATAGAGCATAAAAAAAACGAAATAAGGAGCAAAACATGGAACTGATTAATAAGATACGGAGAAGCAGAAAAGGGTTTACCCTGGTGGAAATTATTGTGGTATTGGTGATCCTGGCGGTGTTGGCGGCATTTACGATTCCTTCAATGATTGGATTTGTCAAAGATGCTAAAAAGAAAGCGGCGATTGCAGAACAGAGAGAAGTTTATGTAGCTGCGCAAGCAATCGCTACAGAATATTTTGCAAAAGACAAAGCTAATGCAAATACTAACCTAAATATAGCGACTCCCGCAGCGGCAGGTGCTATTGCGGTAAATTTAGGATCTGATGTGCTCAAAGGAGCGGACACAGATGCAGAAATTGCTGCTCTGCCTGAGGCGGCCAGAAAAATGTTGACTTTTCTGGGAACGGATATTAAAGCGAGTGAAGATGCTGGAGCTACTGATTCTTTATGGGTTGTAAAAATTGGTACAGATGGACAGGTAAAAGAAGTAACATATACAAGAGATGGAGAAGTCTTGGATCCGTTAAAGCCTAATTCAAAATTTGAGTAGTGAAATAAAGTTGATAGCCTATGCGCCATAGGATATTTTCTCCTCCCTCCCAGGCGCAAACCCGTCATTGGGTTTGCGGGGATAGGGAGATTTTTTTTATTTCAGCAGTTCATAAAAATCAAATATTCAGTAGGTGGGGACAATGAAGCAAACCAACACCAGCGTCAATCGGCGAGTCCACTACTAAAAAAAGCCAAATCTTTACATCCTTTTAAGCCAATCCGACGGATCACATGGTAAAATGAACCAACGTTTTGTCGTCAATCATTGCTGTCAAATTTTAAGGTTGGCAGCTTCACATTTCCGGGAGGTAAACCGTGAACCCAATTGCCAAATATCAGTTTCCTCCTGCCAAAAACGAGCCGGTCGCCTTTGATCGGGGGTTTCCCCTGGCGGTGGTCAGTATCCTGTTTTTTGTGGTGGTGATTATTGCCGGTCTGGTACTGAGTAGCCAGCACAGCGCCAATGCCGCCAATGCCCGGCTGGTCTATCTGGCCGCCCAGGCCAGAGCCATTGAGTCGGCGGCGACTGGTCACTACCAGGTGCCAGTGCAGGATGATCTGCTTGATTATATTGGCGTTGAGGTCAATCAGGATGCGGTCATCACTGTGGTTGATGAAAACCGGGATGCCACCATCGATTATATTGTCTATCGCCGGGGCGGACGGGTCACCAGCTATTCCCCCGGAAACCTTGAAGTTACCAAAGAAAAATAATGCGAAAGGAAAACGCCGATGGTTGCACTGATTCAATTTATTCTTTATCTCTATATTTTTGTCATCGGCATCGTCATCGGCAGTTTTCTTAACGTCGTCATTTATCGGGTGCCGCTGGAAATTTCGGTGGCTAACGGCCGTTCCTTTTGCCCGAACTGTAATGCCCCGATCAAGGGCTATCACAATATTCCGCTGTTTAGCTACCTCTGGCTGCGGGGCAAATGTGCCGATTGCGGCGGGTCCATATCCATCCGCTATCCGTTAGTCGAACTTTTTACCGGGCTGCTGGCGATTTTGATTTTTGCGGTCTACGGTTTTTCCTTTCAGTGGCTGGTGGTGTTTGCCGCCGGGGCGATTTTAATCTGCATCACGATGATCGATTTTGATACAATGATTATTCCCAATGGTCTGGTCATCGCCCTGATGGCCCCGGCGCTGCTCAGTTTTTTTGTTTTCACTGAAGTCGGATTGCTGTTCCGGGTCATTGGCATCTTTATCGTCAGTCTGCCGATGCTGGTGCTGGCACTCTTTATCTCTGACGCCTTTGGCGGCGGTGATATCAAACTGATGGCGGTGGCTGGCTTTATGCTGGGCTGGGGCAACACGCTGCTGGCGGCCTTTATTGGTGTCGTCCTGGGTGGGGTGGTGGCCGTTTATCTGCTGGTTAAAAAAACGGCGGATAAACATATGGCCTTCGGCCCCTATTTATGCATCGGCATCATGACAGCGCTGCTATTTGGTGATATAATAATACGTTGGTATCTGACCCTGTTTGGGTTAAAATAATTTAAGCTAAAGTCAAAAACGGAGGGCGCCCATGCCGGTTTATAAATATACAGCAAAAAATTTACAATCCCAGCTTATCAAGGGCACCATGGAAGCCGCATCAGCGGAAACGGTGCGGCGCACCCTGCGGGCCAACAATGAGTTTGCCCTGAAAATCAATGAGGTCCAGGAGCATCATAAGGCCTATAAACTCAAACCGATGGAGCTGTCCGATTTTTCCCGCCAGATTGCCAGCATGCTGGGCTCGGGCATCACGATGATCCGGGCGATCAAGATCATGGAAGAGCGGGACATTAAACCGGCCATCAAAAAAGTTTATGGCTTACTGTATCAGGAGATCCAACGGGGCAATACCCTCTCTTATGCCATGGAATTAACCGAGGGTTCTTTTCCGGAGCTTTTGATTAACATGTATAAATCTGGTGAGGCCAGCGGTCAGATGGAGGGGACCGCCCGGAAAATGGCCGATCATTATGAGAAGGAACACAAACTACGGGGCAAAATTAAAAGCGCCATGACCTACCCGGTGATTCTCTTTTTTATCACCGTGGCGGTGGTGGTGCTGATCTTCACCCTGATTCTGCCCCAGTTTTTTACCCTTTTTGAAGGGATTGAGCTGCCAGCGATTACCCAGCTGATGATTAATATCAGTAATTCCATGACCAACTACTGGTATATCTATATTATCGGTTTATTGGTTGTTATTGTGCTGGGTGGCTTTTTAGTGACGATTCCCCAGGTCAAAAAAGCCCTGGATCACTTTAAACTGAAAATCCCCAAGATCGGCAAGCTGATGAAAATCATTTATACCGCCCGTTTTGCGAGAACCCTGAGTTCCCTTTACTCCAGCGGTTTGGCGATGATCAACGCCCTGACCATCAGTGGGGCGACCATTGGCAACAGCTATTTGCAGTCCCAGTTTCCCCAGGCCATTGAACAGGTGCGCAATGGTGAACCGCTATCAGCCTCAATCCAGACCATTGACGGCTTTGATGCCAAGCTGGTGTCGACCATTTATATCGGTGAGGAATCCGGAAATCTTGACAGTATGCTGGAATCGGTGGCCGATTCCTTTGATTACGAGGCTGAAATGGCCACCACCCGGCTGGTCACCTTTATTGAACCGGTGATGATCATCATCATGGCCAGCATCGTTGGCGGGATCATGTTATCCGTCATGCTCCCAATTATGACCTTATACCAAAATATCGGATAGGAAGGCTCTATATGCAGACACTTGTCTATTTTTCCAATGATGGCATTCAGGTCCTCCAGGGGCTTATCAAGAAGGGCCGACTGACCATCACCAGCTATAAAACACTATCGGTTGAGGCCGGGGCCCTGATCAATGGGGTTATTACCAATGAAGAGGTGTTTAGGGAAGCGATCACCGAAGCGCTTAAGGAAAGTCCCAAGCTCTTTAAAAATATGAAACTGATCATCGACAGCAGCCTGATCCTCACCAAAACCGTGGAGGTACCCAAGCTTAAGCCCCGGGAACTGGAGGCTCTGGCGGCTGGCGAGTTTGATGAGTCCGCAGGAAATTATGACGAACTGGTGGTGGACTACACCCCGATTCCCGGATTGAGTGGCAATCATATCTTTTGTTGCGGGATTGAAAAACGGGTCATCGAATCCTATGTGGCGCTTTTTGCCAGCCTTAAAATTCAGATCATGAGTATCGATGTGGGGCTCAATACGATCATTCAGTATGTCACGGCCACCCGGGATTTTCGGGGAATGACCTTTGCCATCAATATTCTGGATGGAAAAAATCTGGTTTCGCTCTTGTTTGAAAATGGCATTTTTATTTTTTCGACCCGTTCCCGGCTGCTGGCCGAGCGGGGCACCGAAGCCTTTGCCCAGGAACTGACTGGAAAACTGTCATCGCTGATTCAGTTCAACAAATCCCAAAAATCCGAACACCCGTTAAATATGAGTCTCTATGCTGGCCTGGATGAATATGAACTGGAGGGAATTAAGGCATTAAACTTTGATCCGGATTTGAGTGTGTTTGCTTTGCCCCAGACCCCCAATGTCAAAAACAGTTTTGTAATGGATGAAATATTTGATTTTGGCAACTATATATACCCCATTGCCGGTTTTTTTTCGGGATCCAGATCCCTCAACCTTTTTACTGCCTACCGCAAAAGCAATGCTGCCAAAAAAGCGCTGCCGTTTGAATATAAGGCCCTGATTCTTCCCGCTGCCATGATTCTGGTTTTTCTGATCACCTTTGGGATTTTCTTTGGGTTGAAATACAGCGCCCAAAAAAGTTTGGAGGAATCCAATGCCTATATCAGTGATCCCAATAATCAGGCGGAATACCTGCAGGCCAAAGAACTGACCGATGAGGTCAACAGCATTCAGAGTGAGATCGCCAACATTGAAACCATCACTGCAGCAGTTAACAGTAATCCTGATCTGGTCTCGGTGATGATGAACAGCCTGGCAACCCAGGGAAACGGGGTGATAACGCTAAATGCTTTGGCATATGATGGTATTACCGGAGCCATCCATATCGAAGCCACCGCCAATAACGAAAAGGAAGCGGCCCACTATATCGAGCGCTTAAAAAGTACCGGCTACTTCACTCAGGTGGATTACACCGGCTATGCCCAGGTCAGTGGAACCCAGACAACGACGACCAGCACCACCACAACCACCGGAACAACCAGCAGCACGGCGACGAGTTCCAGTACAACCAACACGATTCTGGGCTATGGCTTTTCGGCTGACGCCTATCTGAAAGCAGGTGCGGCCCAATGAAAAAATTGACCAAGCGGGAAAAATTGTTGATTTATATTCTGGGATGCGCATTGATCGGTTTTTTTGGGATTTATTTTGTGGTATTGCCAAGTATTCAAAGCTTTCAGGTAGTGAACGATCAGGCTGCCGAGGCCCAGTTCACCAAAGAATCGATGGAAATGGCGATTGATGCCATTCCGTCTACCATGGAAGCCCGTGATGCGGCAACCGTGACATTGACCAGTATGCAAGCCGTTTTCCCCCAGCAGCTGCCAAATGAAGGGCTCGATATGCTATTGACCCAGCTGTGTCTGGATTACAGTTTATCGCCCCGGGTGTTGTCGATTGCCAGTAATGGCATGGCAGATGTGCTGACCTTTGTTCCCTATACTTCAGAAGATACGGCATCAGCAGCAGGTGAGACAGAAAGCACCACCAATTCGGAAACAGAGACTACAGCCGAAGATGCTACCACCACAAATAGTACCGGTGATACCAGCGGAACAACCACGACCACCGAAACCACTGATACCGAAACGACGGAGACATCGGAAACGACCGAAACAACAAATAGTGCCGTTGATACCGCTGGGGTCCAAACCCTGATTGGCGTGGTCAATATGGAAGTGACCGGCACTCAGGCTAATTTTTACCGGTTGCTTGATGCCGTGGCAACCCGACCGGACATGGTGATTACGGCCTTTGAGATTAGACCGGAAACGACGACCACCGGGTCAACCAGCAGCTCAAGCACGACAAGCGCTGCCGCTGCGGGGATCGCCAAACTGGACAGCGGCAAAGTGGCGATTAATGTGACCTTTGAGGTTTACATGATGGAAAAATAAAGAACGTTAAGTATCGAGTATGAGAAAAAAAGAGTGCAATGGCGATCTGCTTGCAGGTGAAGCGGTTTTTTAGCGAGTGGCGCAAAATAAGGTGGAGGTTTACCATGGCCGATAAAATAAAAGACATTTTAAAAAACCAAAAAGGCAGTTCGTTGGCATTTGTGATCATTATTGGTGTAATTATTATGATCATGGTTGTCTCGTTGCTGTCGGTGGCCAACAGTGACTTTACCTTTACCCAGCAAACGCTCGAGAGTCGACAGGCTTATATTGATGCCAAGTCGGTGATTGAGTTTGGGAAGATTTTTATTAATAATGACATGTCGGAATTAAATGATTATCAACTGGAAAAAACAGAAAAACAAAATCAATTGAATGCGTTAGATTCTTCAGATCCCAATAATCAGGCGCTGATTGCTTCATTGCAAATGCGTATTTCACAGTTAAATAATCTCATTAGCGGAAAAGAAAACGAGTATCCCAAGCAGATTTTTGGAACTAAAAATAGTGTGACAGGGAATATTGACGATATGGATTCATTGATAGCCCGAAGCAACGGTGATACAACACCATTAGCGACCGGAAAAGTAATTCTGGGGGAATGTCATTTAACGGCGAGTGGCGATGGTGCTTCGCGCGTGTATACATTTAATCTTGATGTTCAAGGTTTGCGGCGAGAGCTTAATTATAAGGTTGATATACCGGTGCAAGCTGATGCGGGAACTGGCGGCATTTCAGGACCACCGGTGGAGGACACTGGCGCTCGCAATACGCATATCCATGCGACCGGAAATAAAGTCAAAATTAATATTCAGGGTGAGGGGAACGAAAAAGAGGATTCTGGGGGAGTGCTCAAAGTTGAAAATTATAATCTAAGTTTAGATATTGGAAGAAATAAAGATAATAACAGTAAATTTGAATGGATGAATGGAAAAACACTGGATATGAAGGCCAAAAATATCTATGTCACAGCGCCAATGCCAACAACTGGTGTGTGGCAGGCTGAATTCAATTTGGGGGACAGAAATAAAACAGAGACGATTTGGTTCAAAGAAAATTATGTTCAGAATAACGGTTCAGGAAAAACAAATACGTTTAAAGCCAAAACAATTATTTTCGATAAAAATCTGACAATAAATGATAATACCAATCTAAATATCGAATGTGATACCCTTTGGGTTAAGGGGGATATTCTTATCAATGCTTCTGGTGGAACGAAATCTTCTTTAATTATTAATGCAAAGAATATTATCATTGGGGATTATACCAATAATCTAAATGGCAATGTTAAGGTGGGAGATCGATCGAAAATTGTCTGGTCTTGTAGTGATAATATCTGGATTCGCGGTAATTTAGATCTGCTGACAAATTCGACGGATTTTTCAAATCCGGATAATAGCCTGACAGCAAAAAATATTGCGATTGGACGAGCAACTAATCCAAGCAATGTTACGGTAAAAAATGGGACAAGAGTTATTTGGAATTGCGAAAATTTCTGGCTTCACGGTGATATGACGACGATCACATCAGGCTCATATCAGGAATTTAAAAATATTGTGTATTTCTATTCAGGAAAAATAAACTTATCCAATAATTGTCAGATATCAGTAACAGGAAAACAAAACTCGAAAAATCAAATTTTTGTGGGCGGAATTATTCCGTTAGAATCAATTGCCTATAATGTTAAGATTAAGAACGTTGAACTCTTTCAGTGCAATGGTGATTTTGGACTTAAACAAAATTCGGTGCTGGAATTAGATGCTCAAAATGTTCTTGTTAAAGGGAATCTAACAGTGAATCGAACCGGAACCTTGAATATCAACACCCAATATCTTGATGTTGCCGGGAAGACCTATGCGGATAATTCATTAATGAATATCAGTGGTAATGGTACACTAAAAGCTCGATTTAACGGCTATGAACAGTATAATTCAACAGTTAATATGACTGGCGCCGAAAAAATTATCTTAGGAAGCCCGGTAATTTTAAAGTATGATAATCCACCAACTTTAACGCTCAATGTAAAGGCTGACGGTATCTATTTAAACAGTAGCGGCGGAGACATCAAAAAGAAAACGCAATTAAAATATTCAGGGAATAATGATGGAAGTGCTACTGATTTTTATTTCTATCCCGATCCGTTAGTATTTAAAGACTGGGAAACGGATCGAACCATTAAGCCGGGAAAATATCAAGCCGTGACAGGTAATAAACTGGAAGATCTTCCACTGGAACCATTAACATATAACAGTTCTCCAGAATGGCTTCCTTTGGCGGTGACCTTATTAAATCCGACGGAACCAAGTGTCTCAAATGCGTGGTCTTCTGACGACCCAGTTGACCCTGGCGATCCAACAGGGATAAATAAACAGGGAACTGAGAAATATTATTAAGGGGGCATCATGAATAAGGTTTTGAAGAATAATGGTGGAATTACCCTGATCGAAACAGTTGTTTCAACAGCGATCATTATGATAATTCTCGTTTCAGTTGTTGGCGCCTTGATGTACGGACAAAAGATGATATTCTTTACGGATAGTAAAAACAATGCAGCGGCAATCGGGCAAGATCAGATTGATAAAATGATTGCAGCCTTTGAAGCAGGAGAAACGCCGGGAAGTTATCCCGATTCAATTGATGGACATGCGGTTGACATCGTTGTAAATAGTAATACAATAGATGAAAAGATAGTATATAATATCAGGGTAAGAGTGTATTACAATAGTGGAAATTCTTACGTTGACCTTGTCGCATTGGCCAAGTTTTATAATAACAAGAATAAAGATAAACCCTTTTCAGAGGGCGGTGATTTTGTATGAAGATGCAGTTTAGCAAGCACTATAATAATGGTTTCACGCTGGTGGAGTTGCTTGTCTCGCTGCTTATCTCGGGAGTATTGATATTTACAGTGATAACGGTTTTTTTGATGTCGCAAAAGCTTTATATTCAAGGTGAGGGAGTTTCATATAAACAAAAGAGTATCACCAACGTAGAAACGGAACTCCAAAATTCACTGTCTAAAGCAATTGAAATCAGAGTAGCTCAAACAACTGGTGGTGATTATAGTATCGGTTTCAATGAAATCGGTGATTGTAACATTGGTCCTGGGGAATACGTTTCAGACCAAGTCAAGGATATTCAATTGGAAATAGTTGGAGATACCATGTCTTACAAACTGATCCCGAAGAACAACACCATGTCAACTTTAAGTGGAGGGATTGTTTTAAATAATTTTGATAACCCGGATTTTGAGCATGATGAATTTGTGAATGGATCGTTAAATGAAAACCTACCTAAATATCTAGTTGTGACATTTGCGACACCCTAAATTCAAAGAAAAAGGTCAAAACGCAAAGATTATTTGTATAATAAAATTTGAATTTACAAGCATGTGTTCTCATGCAAAACGAAAAAAAATAAGAAAGTCAAAGCACTTCAGGAGGAAGTCTGAAACATCCTAAGTATCAGGTAAGTCTGATTTAGTGCATAGCAAACAAACCATCAAGAGATGGTGTAAAAAAGTATAGTGATGGAAAGATCAGGCGTCGGAGAGGATCTGATAACCTTGAGATTTTGCTAAGGCAATCGCCTGGTCAACCGTGATTTCACGGCTTACTGGAAGAACATCCGAATTTT
>NZ_MJUY01000008.1:0-80637 GCF_002237635.1 Acetobacterium sp. MES1 | reverse complement strand
AGGTTACCCACGCGTTACTCACCCGTTCGCCACTTTCTAAGATTTCATTCCCCCGAAGGGTCATTCCATCTCGTCTCGTTCGACTTGCATGTGTTAAGCATACCGCCAGCGTTCGTCCTGAGCCAGGATCAAACTCTCAATAAAAAGTTTGTATTTAAAGCCGTTAAGCTTTTAAATGCTGTCTCATTTTGAATAAAGCGTATTTTATACTCTACCGAGTTAATGTTTTATAGAGTTCATCTCTCTGTTTCTATTTAGCCGCATTCATCCTCGCGGATGTTTTGGCTGTTTTACAGGTTTTATGGTACTATTCTCTTTTCTATGACCGTTGCCACTCCGTCGTTTTTTCAGTGTTTCCGACTGAAGAAGCTTTTCTATTATATCGTCGTTTCCTGTGATTGTCAAGCTGTTTTTTTGAAATTCTTTTTTGTTGTTTTCTATGTTGCTGTGTTTTCGTTGCCGCTGTTTTTGACGACTTTGTTAGTATAAAGACTTTTCAACTCTTTGTCAATAAGTTTTTGAAAAAATATGTCTTTTATTTTACTGTTTATAAAAGACTTTTTCGAGCCGAAACATCCTAACCAGTTTATCTCCATCAGTGAGATTAATAAAGGATCCAAACAATATAAAAATCAGTCCAACCCCGATATTTAAGGTAATCGCTTCTCCCAGGATTACCAGTGCAAAAATCGGCGCAACCATCGGTTTAATGAAGAACGCTACTGAAGCTGTCGACGGGCCAGCGACTTCAACGGTTTTTAGATAAAAGTAATAGCCGATCCCCGTCACACAGACACCCAAATAAAATAACAATGGTGCGGTTCCCAGACTAACACCTTGAAAAACTGGTTGGCCGCTCGCAATCAGAATAATCAATAATACCGCCGAACCCATCAGAAAACTAAAACTGTTCTGAGCCACACCACCGATTACACCAATTCTTTTTTTGCCATAGGCAGTGTACAGTCCAAAGGCAATCGCTGCCACTAGAGTCATTAATAAAAACCAGATATTATTTTCACCGGAGATGAACTTTTGGGGGTTCATCACAATGATCAAACCGACGATACTAATGGTCAAGGCGATCGCCTTTTTTTTCGTGAATTTTTCATGGACGATAAAATGGGCAAAGACCATCGTAAAGACCGGATTGATCGAGAATATTAGCGCTGCCAGACTGGCGTTAATCCCCATTAAGCCAATCTGAAAAAGTACCATGCTAAAGCAGATACAGATTAAGCCCAGTGTAAAAAGATACCCCAGGTCACTCGTGCTGAGTTTAATCTGTTTTTTCTTGAGATCACTGATCGCAAAGGGCAACAGAAAAAGTCCTCCAATTAAGAAGCGGATAAAAGTCAGCTGAATGGGATTAAATGTAGCTCCCCCAATTTTTAGCGCAACTTCCATCGATCCGAACAGCATTCCGGTTAAAAAAACATAGAGATAGATTTTCTTCATTATTTCCTCGTTTCATTTTTTGTTATTGCCACCTGTACCTGGCCGCTATTTTCTGTGTTTATTTAAACGGTTGGTACCGAATGTTGAACCGGCAGTTTAAAGAAGGCTTCATAGGGCACATAGTCATTCCCATAGACCTCCACATAAACCATCACTTCCTGACTGGGGTTTTTCAACCCGAATGCTTCCTGAGATCCCAAACTCGATGCCCCAATCGGAATTTCCTGAGGATAGGACATTCCAGTCACTGGATAGGTTTCTGCAATCTCGCCATTTTCATCGATCACATAAAAGCTGACTGATGAAATATATAAATCCATCACATCTTTTTTATGGCCAATGTTTGTATAGTCATAGGTCAGTACCACTACCTGGTCCGGATTTATTTCTGCATACTCATTTCGATAGTCTGTCTCATTGGCGGCTTTAAACGCCAACGAAAAATCCCCGTCAACTGTCCATGTTTCGCCGGGACCATAAATCCTGGCTGGCTCCTGGGTCAGCGTTTCTTCGCTTTTTATCTGCTCTGAGTAGTCATAATCATCCTGGCTTTCTTCTTCATCCATCAGAAAAGCAACACCAAAAAAGATCCCAGAAATAATAACAATACTGATCCAGATGATTGCAAACACCCCTGACTTTCGAGGCGACTTTATTTTTTTATCTTTTTTTGTTTTCCCGTGAATATTGCTATTTCCCCAGACATCTTTGTCTTTTGATTGTTTTTTTATCTCAACTTTCCTTTTGCCCCAGGATCTTTTCTCGTCCCAACCGTATTCCATGTCATCTTCATTCTTGGTCATCAAGCCATTTACCAGAAACACAATTCCCGCTAATACCGCATACACAGTCGTAACTGCCGTCATACTGTCATTTCCTGCAAACAGAAACGTAACAATGGCACATCCAAAATAAAATTTTGCGGCCGTCAACAAAATTTTACGATCTTCATTATTTATTGATGCAACCCCAATTGTTCCGGCGATGAGCAACAAAGACAGCCCAGCCAACCATCCATAGGCATAAATATCCGGATTTTGAGCTGAAAAGTCCAGACTTCCATTAACCATGGACTGGTAAATAAAAGCAAAGGTCAGCATCATCGCAATGACACTGGTCAGCAATTTTGTAAGCTTCATTTTATCTCTCCTTACACGTTTGTTAGCAAATGGTACTTCCCGATCAATTCCACCGTGGACTCGACAATCGTTGCGGTCATCCCCCAGATCACATCCTCTTTATAAGAATAGAAATTTATCTCATAGCTACCTTTAACCCAGGGATAGTTCTTTCCGCCAGGAATACATTCATAGGGAAAATCCTTTGGTTGTTCGTGACTCAAATGATTAAAATACTTTTTTGGTGCATGCTCCTGAAAATATCGGACTGGTACAGTAAATACATCGGCTACTTCTTCATGACTGAAACCATAATTATAATCTCTTAGGATCGCAATAAACGGATGGATCATCATATTAAATGGCGAAATAAAAACATCTCCTGGTCCCAGTATTTCGATTTGCCCACGATCCACCAACAATTCTTCCATGGTTTCCCGGATTGCCGCTTCCTGGGGCGTTTCACCTTCTTCCAGTCGTCCACCCGGAAAACAGATTTCACCTGGCTGACGATTCAATGTCGCAGAGCGTTTTTCAAAAAGTAATGCCGGCCCTGTTGCAGTATCCACCAAAATCACCAGTACCGCATACTGACTGAAATTTCGTTCGCCAATCATTCCCGGGCGGCGGTTGTAAAAGTCTTCTCGTTCCAATTTATTCCACCTCAACACTCTATTTAAACTGTGCTTGATTATTATAACACTACCAATTCGTCTTCTTTTATTTTATACGTTCTATTCTAACATAGAATCGCACCCTTGAAAATCAACCGTTACAATCGCAATTGCAAAAAGACTTGCATTACCTAGAAGTTCTATGTATAATACAAGCATACCTAATAGATCTATGTATTCAGGAGGTTATTAATGAATGTATCAAAGGATTTAATTGCCGCCTCGGCAACCCCCTTTATTCTATCCATTTTAAAAGAGAATGACAGCTATGGCTATGCGATTATCAAGAAGGTTAAAGAATTAACCGGAGACGAACTCGTCTGGTCCGAAGGAATGCTTTATCCGGTTCTTCATCGTCTTGAAGAAAAAAATTTTATCGAGTCGTATTGGAATAATTCTGATGGTGGCCGGAAGCGAAAATATTATAAACTTAAAGAGGAAGGACTGGTTGAACTGGAAGTACAAAAGAAACAATGGGAAATTATCCATACTGCCCTCTCTAAAACCTGGTTTGAAATTATCAACAAGGAGGTCTGCTTGCCATGTATGATTTAGAAAAAAACATCCACGCCTGGAGTGACTGCCTGCGAAGTCAGGGGCATTTTAAGGAAACGGACATTATTGAATTGGAAAGCCATCTACACGATGAAATTGAAGATCTGATTCACGCCGGATTATCAGCGGAAGAAGCCTTTTTAATCAGTGTCAAACGTTTTGGCGATACCCATTCGGTTTCCCGGGAATATTCCAAAGTAAATACCGAAAACCTCTGGAAACAATTGATGCTAGAACCCGAACCTACCGGCTTTTCAAGCGAAAACAAGCGCACTATCGGGCTGGTCATTCTGTTCTCGTTTCTGGCTGGCACCTTTTTCAAAATTCCGGAGCTTTTCGGTTATAGCTTCAATGACCCCCAATACCAAATTTTTTATTTTAAAAATTTGAGTTTTTTCATTCTGCCCTTGATTGCTCTGTTTTTTCTGTATAAAAACAAATCCAATTTAAAAATGGTCACTGCGATTTTAGGCATTTTTGCCGGTGCAGCCCTCCTGATCAACGCTTATCCTTCGTATCCCCCAAATAGTACCGAGTTACTGACCGCCCTGCATCTGCCATTATTTTTATGGCTCGTCACTGGGGTTGCCTATCTCGGTATACAATGGCGTAGTAGCCAGGGACGGATGAATTTTATTCGTTTCACCGGTGAAGCCATAATCTATGGCACCCTTATTTTTTGTGGACTTATCGTTTTGGCGATGTTTACCCAGGCGATGTTTTTTGCCATTCAAATTGATGCCAGTTGGTTTATTCAGAATTATTTGATTGTCTATGGAGCCGCTGCGGTGGCGATGATCACCGTCTATCTGGTCGAGACCAAGAAGAGTGTGGTCGAAAATTTTGCTCCGATTCTGGCCAAAATATTCAGTCCGCTTTTCCTGTTTATCATGCTTGCCTTTCTGCTGGTTCTGGTCGTTTCCGGGAAAAGTCCTTTTATGGAAAGAGATTACCTGATCGCCTTTGACTTTATGCTGGTATTGGTTCTGGGATTGGTTCTTTACACCATATCGGCCCGAAATCCCTACGCCAAAAACAAGCTCTTTGATTATCTGAATCTGGCCCTGATTGTTGTCGCAATGATTATCGATGCGGTCGCCTTATCCGCCATCCTCTTGCGCTTATCCGCCTTTGGAATCACCCCAAACAAACTGGCGGCACTGGGCGAAAATCTGATTCTGTTAATTAATCTGGCCGGTTTGGCTTGGCTTTATGGCCGCTTTTTCGCTAAAAAAATTGATTTCACCCAAATCGAAAACTGGCAGACATCCTATCTCTATGCTTATGCCATCTGGTTGGCTATTGTCGCCTTTATTTTCCCGATTGTTTTTGGCTTTAATTAGCCACCTGCAGCTCACTGATTCAATTGAATCAATGACTAAAAAAACTGACCAGCCTGTCCGAATGGGATGGCTGGTCAGTTTAAATTAATATTTATTTCTTATCATTTTAACTTAACAGGATCAAACCTGCACAATTGCAAGCATAATGCAACACGCGTTTTTCGATGAACTGGATCAGTTAAGCAATTTACCGACTTATTTCAGCGCATCCAATCCCGCTTGAGCAACGGTCATATCTTCAGCCACGCTTCCGCCGCTGACGCCGATTCCTCCGATGATCTTACCGTCTTCGACGATTGGGAAACCACCCCCGAATACGACCATTCTGCCTTTGTCACAGGATGCAATACCAAAAAGTTGACCGGCTTCTTTAGCCAACTCTGCGGCCTGATCGGTGCCCATTTTAAGAGCAACAGCAGTATAAGCTTTATTGGTGGCAATGTCCATGCTGGCCAATAAAGAATCTTCCATTCGGTTAAATAACACCATGTTTCCGCCTGCATCACAAATTGCGATAACCATAGGCACATCAATTTGGATCGCTTTTTCAGCAGCCGCTTCTGCCATTTTCTTTGCCATGTCTAAAAATTTCCCTGTTTTTGTCATTTTTTTCCTCCACTTTCTTAGTAAGTATTCTTTTTTTTAGCTTTCCTGATTCAACTCATGAATGCTCATAGTATACCCATAAAAACCATTAATTATCAGAAGCCACTTAAAATAAAGAATACTCACGCTTAAGATAGAGCAATTCTTGTACCAACTAAAAAGAACAATATTTTACCATAAATTTGATATCATGCATTAAAAAATGTTCATTTTATATGCAAATTACCGTTCGTTTTACTAACACTTGTTCACGTTTTAATCACTTTCGATGTAACACAACTTTCGGACAGCCCTCAAAAGCCTTGTCACTGATTTCCTCGATGGTCGCTGGTAAATAGACATCCATTAAATTATTACAATCTTTAAATGCCCAGGAAAGAATTTTTCTGGTTCCCTCATTGATTCTTACCGTTGTTAGTTGGTCACACTGATTAAAGGTAAACGAAGCAATCCGGGTCACACTTCCCGGTATTTCGATGTCTTCAATCCCACAACGGGTCATGGCATATTGCCAAAAATCTCTAAGGTTAGCTGGTAGTTTGACCTGCTTCAGGTTTTTACACCCATCAAAAACAAAACCACCAATCTCGATAACCGTATCCGGAAACTCAACCCGCACCAATTCTTTATGGCCTTTAAAAATGTCATCGGCAACAATTAATATATCTTTGTCCGCAGGAATAAGCGCTTCTTCACCCTCACCTTTTGCCTCCGTCAGACACATGCCAAAATCTTGCTTTTTGTAATAATATTCATACATAAAATTTGCTCCTCTTCATTCGTTTTTAAATTTGTCACTCACTATAAAATTCAAATCAACTCACATCATTAAGCGGTAAGCATTTATATTCTTTTGTGAGTATAGCATAAAACGGTTTTGAATAAAATATTTATGCTCAGTTCGTTTTAAATCATATTTATAATTGCTATTGACAAGCAAACAAACTTGCATTACAATAGCACTATTGTTAGTTAGTCAACTAACTAACCAATATTCCGAAAGGGGGTATCCCTTTGCAAATAAATTTTGAAGATGAACGGCCGATCTTTGTTCAAATTGCCGATGGCATTGAAGACGCCATCTTAACCGGAGCGTTTGAGGAAAGCGGTCAGATTCCATCCATAACTGAATTGTCGGTCAGTTATAAAATCAATCCGGCCACGGCGCTCAAAGGCATCTCGATATTGGTTGATGAGGGTATTATTTTTAAAAAACGCGGTGTCGGGATGTTTGTCGCTCCCGGTGCAGTTTCAAAACTGCGGGACAAACGCAAAGAATTATTCTTCGATCATTATATTAAAAAACTCATCGAGGAAGCAAAAAAATTAGGTATCACCAATGAAGAAATATTGGGAATGGTAGAAAGAGGTTATCAGGAATGAACGGAATAGAAATAAATGATGTGACAAAAGGATTTGGAGACACATTAGCTTTGAATCAGGTGAGCCTGACATTTGAGCCCCACAAAATATATGGACTATTGGGTCGAAACGGCGCTGGAAAATCGACGCTTTTGAATATTATCACCAATCGGCTCTTTGCCGACAGCGGCCAAGTTACCATCGATGGTCTGGTAAGCGTTGAAAATGATATGACCCAGGGGCTGCTCTATCTGATGTCAGAAAAAAATCTGTATCCCGAGAGCATGACCTGTAATGAAGCCTTCAAGTGGACGAAACAATTTTTCAAGGATTTTGATTTGGACTATGCACTCAACTTAGCCGGGCAATTTAAACTCAACACCAGGAAAAAAATCCGCTCGTTGTCGACTGGTTATACTTCCATTTTTAAAATCATCATAGCCCTTTCGGTTAACACCCCCTATGTCTTGTTTGACGAACCGGTTTTGGGCCTGGATGCCAATCATCGGGAAATGTTCTACCGGTTATTGATTGAGAAATATAGCGATAATCCATTCACAGCGATTATTTCCACCCATTTAATCGATGAAATCGCCAATCTGCTGGAGTATGTCATGATTATCAAAAACGGTGAAATTCTGGTGAACGAATCCTGTGAAGCTTTATTAAGCAAGGGTTACTCGGTTACCGGCGCAATCACACAGGTGGATGCCTTTATTGCCGACAAGGAAGTGATTGGCGCCGATGTACTGGGCGGATTAAAAACCGTCACTATTATTGGATCTCTTGATAAGCGTACCGTGCCTGATGGAATTGAGATAACCAACCTGGATTTACAGAAATTATTTATCAAACTAACCAATGAGGAGTAACGTAATGAAACTACATGCAATTTATAAATATCAGCTTGCGGATCACCGAAACGCTGTTTTAATCTTCTGTGCCGTCATCCTGGCGGTGATGGCGCTGGTTCCGATGCAAATCACCTTTTCATCGGATATCCTGACGACGAATCAATCCAGCCAAATAGCCGGTCTCGATATGGCACCCGCCGTATTTCTATTCGTTTGCGGCCTGAACGCTTTTAAGGAAAATTTTCTGTTTGCCCTGCAAAACGGTATCTCCCGAAAATCTTTATTTGTGAATCGGATCTACGTCGCCGTAACATTGGCTGTGACGATGGCCTTGTTTTCACTGCTGCTATTGGCGCTTGGAAAGTTAATTGATTCGCCATCAAGCGGCATTGCCTATTCCAGTTTATTGAGTATGATCTATCAATCCACAGGAACTATTCAATTTAGCGGTCCATCTGAATATCTTATCAGTTTTCTTTTTCTGACGGTGCTTTTTATTGCTGCGCAAGCCCTCGGTTATTTTATTACCGTCGCCCTCTATCGGATGGATAAAAAACAGAAAATCTCTTATATCGTTGGTTTTTATATCGTCGTCTTTGTGGTCTTGCCACTCATTGATATGTTCATCTCTGGCCAGATATCAACCATCCTGCTGAAGTTTTTAGACATGGCCATGGGTGTTTCCGCCCATAACCCCTTTATCGGCATGTTCTCCTTGCTAATTTTTAGTATTATCGCAACTGGATCAACCTGGGTACTGATTAGAAAAATCGGAATTAAGAATTAATCAATAAAAAGTAGTCGTGATGGTTCATTTTATCTGAGACCAGCACGGCTACTTTTTTCATTCGTTTCGTTCGTATTTCTAAAAAAACGCTTTCCATGCCGGCAGTTGACGCATCATGTTCTCCACCGCCTTTTCTGCCACAGCTTTGTCAAGTCCCTGGGTTTTGATGGTAAAATTTACCAGACTCTGTTTTTTTTCTTCAAATGATTGCATCGAGCCATCTTCCTTTGCGCAATAGATACAGTACTCCTTACTGGTGTCACCCATCGCAAAGTCGCTTTCTTTCTTCATTGGCATTCCGCATGCTATACATGTTTTCATCTGTTTCCTCCTTTTATTTTCTAATTAATTTTATATAGTTCAAAATCAATTCATCTTTATGGTCCGTAAGCACTGACCCAGCTGCAAAAAGATAGCTATTGGTCAGATAATAGTGTATCAAACCTAACCAACTGTTAAAGACTATGTGCATCGGTATTTCTTTGATGGTCTCTTTTTCCTGATCACGCTCAATCACCTGATTAAGATGAAATGAAACCACTGATTGGATATTTATGAACACATACTTTGCTTCCTGAGGCAGAACATTAATCTCGGAAATTAGCCGTTTATAAAAATCTTCATACCGGATCAGAACACTAATATGGGCCGCCAAAAAAGTCTCCAGACTTTCATCCTTTTCCGCGAGAAGGTGAAACTGCGCATTGATTTCTAAACCAAAACGTTCAAGCAGGCAAATAATGAGATTCTCTACCGTTGGAAAATGAACAAAGATGGTACCATGGGAAAGATTAGCCGCCCTGGCTATTTGGTTGGTCGTAGCACTAAACCCTTCATCTGCATACACTTGGTAGGCGGTATCCAAAATCAATTTTCGGGTTGCCTCTTTTTGGATTTGACGTTTCGTTTTCATTTCACTGACTCCAAACTCATTGACTTTATACTTATTGTAATTGTTTTTGTCCACGATGTCAAGGACTTACTTTTTTTGTTGAGTTTCTTCAAAAGTTTAAACTGATCAAGGTTAGATTAGCTGCTGTTATGTTATTGTATAGGCAGGTAAAAAAAATGAACTATTTTTTAGCCATAACTAAAATAAAAATGATATGGAAACCGAAACGATGAGCCATTTAAAGCAAAAATTAAACCAGATACCCGCACTTCCAGGCATTTATAAGATGTTGGATTCCACTGGTCAAATTATCTATGTCGGAAAAAGCAAATGCCTGAAAAAAAGAGTACAATCCTATTTCACTAAATCCCCCAAGCAAGCAAAGATTGAACGAATGGTCTTTTTTATTGACGATGTAGATTATATTGTCACCGATACCCATTTAGAAGCCCGACTGCTGGAATGTCAGTTGATCAAGGAGCTCAAGCCTTATTTCAATTCACAAATGAAAAATGATCGGCGCTATTTTTATCTCAAACTTGCCAAGCCAGGCCACTCTCATGCGCTGTCCATTGTACTGGAACGAGAAGATGATACTTTTGGACCTTTTCGAAGAAAACAATTGGTTCAAACAATGATTGAGGTGTTTACGCATCTCTTTCCCATTGTTCAAGATACAAATCGTTTCACTTTTAAATACCACACGCTGCCCGAGTTCATGAGTCCAGAAGATTTTTTCAAAAATCGGGAATCCTTAAGCCAGGTTTTTTCAGATGAGAAAAAGATGCAGCGTTTAATCAATCAATTGACGCTCTGCATGAATAAAGAGGCTACCCAGTTTTATTACGAAAGAGCTTCTCATTATCGTGATCTTATCTCGGGACTGACTTATATTAATCATGTTCTACATGATTATAAACAGCTTGTAACAAGCGATATCCTTATACGGATACCGGTTCGTGATGGCCAAAAACTCTTTTTTGCTTCAAAAAGTAACATCATCCTGAAAAAATATTTTTCGACACTTACACCGGCTGAGATTGATACCTTTTTCGATGAAGGCCTCAAGACAAAAACTAAATTTGCCTGCAAATGGGACGAAAAAGCCAATACTGATTTTCAGAACATCCTCTTTTCAGAACTTCAATCTTTGCCGGAAGAATGGATTCTAAAAATATTATGACGCTCTCACTATTTCAATGTGCTTAAGACTTCCAAACATGTGTTAGGGGTTAAGTTTCTACTTTTCCACAATAAAAAACAAGTGGTTATGTTTGATCAGAGAAACCGATCATTCTAACCACCTGTTTTTTTGTAACTCAGTTTAGACAAACAAATTTAATGCGAACGTATAAATTCCCGTGCCAACCTCACTTCAGTCTGGCAACACCCGAATCCACTGCTGCCTGGTATACGGCCTCAGCCACCGCTTTTCCTACCCGGGGATCAAAGGCTGGTACAATAATATAGTCAGCACTTAATTCATCTTCCGCAATCAAGTCAGCAATGGCTTTTGCCGCAGCAACCTTCATCGCTTCGTTGATGTCACTGGCTCTGGCATCCAATGCTCCTCTGAAAATACCCGGAAACGCCAGCACATTATTAATCTGGTTGGGATAATCCGACCGTCCGGTTCCCACCACCCGGGCCCCGGCCTGAATGGCCAGTTGAGGGTCAATTTCCGGATCGGGATTGGCCATCGGCAGGACAATAGCATTTTCAGCCATGGTCTGAATCATTTGCTCCGTGACGATACCCGGTGCTGAAACCCCGATAAAAATATCAGCGCCACTGATGGCGTCGGCAAGAGTCCCTTTCTTGTGATCCTTATTGGTCATCTCAGCGATTTCCTGATGAACCCAGTTACTGTACTGTTCGTCTTTTGAGAGGATACCCTTGCTGCTACAGGCGATGATATCCTTAACCCCCATATTGAGAAGCATCTTGATAATCGCCGATCCGGCTGCTCCGGCGCCGCTCATGGCCACGGTTACCTGGTCCCATTTTTTACCGACAACCTTTAATGCATTCATCAACGCTGCCGTCGTCACCACTGCCGTGCCATGCTGATCATCATGAAAAACCGGAATGTCCAGCTCCTTTTTTAAACGTCTTTCAATCTCTGCACATCTGGGCGAGGCAATGTCTTCCAGATTAATACCACCAAAAACCGGTTCAATCATCTTAACCGTCTTGATGATCACTTCCACATCTTTCGACGGTATACAGATCGGGAAGGCATCCACGCCGCCAAATTCCTTAAACAAAACCGCTTTTCCTTCCATCACCGGCAGGGCGGCTTCCGGGCCAATATCGCCCAGCCCCAAGACTGCCGACCCGTCGGTAACCACTGCAACCATATTGCCCTTTCCAGTATACTTGTACACATCTTCCTTGTTTTTATGGATCATGCGGCAGGGCTCCGCTACCCCCGGAGTATAGGCCACTGACAGATCGTATTTTGTTTTGACCGGAACCTTGCTGTCAATACTCAGCTTACCCTTCCATTCTTCATGCAACTTTAATGCTTCTTCCTGAATTCCCATTGTAATCTCCTTTTTATTCACCAATAATTTCTTCTTTTTATCGATATCTGTTTTCTTTCTCAATTGATTTTTTGTTTTATTCGGATGGTTTTGTCACTTGATTTCCTCCGTCATGCTTATCATTTTGTGTTTATTATACCATTTCTCCGATTATAACATTTAATATTATAACAAACTGTATCGTTTTTTGTTCTTTGACTTTGAATCCAAGCTACTATATAATAATTTCATTGAGATCACATCCTGATGAACTTCTTTCGCCAAATGGTGCGATTGATGAATTCTCACAGCAACGATTGTTTGTTTGATCTCAAAATCACCTATCTCAGGAGGCACAAATGTCAATTTTCACACTGATTATCCCAGTTGTTGTCGTATTGTTGGTTATCTCCCTGCTAATGATGAGCTACGTCAAAGCGCCACCCGATACGGCCTATGTCATATCGGGTATCAAGCGGCGGGTCATTATCGGTAAAGCGGGTATCAAGATTCCTTTTCTTGAACGCGTTGATAAACTGGATCTCAAAATGATGTCTGTCGATGTCAAAACCGGGGAATCGGTACCAACCAATAACTTCATCGATGTAATGGTGGATGGCGCGGTAAAGATCAAGATCGGTTCGTCACCAGAGGCCATTTTACTGGCTTCCGAGAATTTCTTGAACCAATCAACTGATTCAATCATTCCTCAGGTTAAAGATGTCCTTGAGGGAAATGTCCGAGAAATCATTGGCTCACTTGACCTCAAAGATATGTTGACCGACCGAAAATCCTTCTCTGAGAAGGTGCAGGAAAACGCTGTTCCGGATCTTAAACGGATGGGTCTTGAAATAATTTCCTTCAACATTCAGTCAATCCGTGATCAGGCTGGCGTGATTGAAGATCTTGGTACCGAAAACAAATCGCAGATCAAAAAAGGCGCTGCGATTGCCCGCGCCAACGCCGAGAAAGAAGTAGCGATTGCCGAATCAGAAGCTGCTAAAATTGCCAACGATGCCAGAATTAAAGCCGATCTGGAAATTGCCCAGAAAAATACCGATCTGGATATCCGCAAAGCCGAATTAAAACGTCAGTCTGATCTGACGAAGGCCCAGGCCGACGCCGCCTACCAAATCGAGCAGGAAGAACAGCGAAAAACAATTGAGACAAAGACCCAGGAAGCCAATATTATTAAACAGGTAAAAGAAATTGAGTTGGCCGCCAAAGAAGTTGAAGTTCGCGAACAACGATTAAAAGCAGAAATCAATAAAACTGCCGATGCTGAACGCTACCAGCGTATCCAAAAAGCCGAAGCCGAATTATTTGAGAAACAAAAAGATGCTGAAGCCAAGCTGTTTATTGCCACCAAAGATGCCGAAGCCAATCGATTGGCTGCCGAAGCTGATCGCTATGCCAAAGAACAGGAAGCTGCTGCCATTGAAGCCAGAGGTTTTGCCGAGGCTGCCGCCATCAAGGCCAAAGGACTGGCTGAAGCTGCCGGAATTGATGCCAAAGCTGAGGCAATGAAGAAATTCAGTGATGCCGCCATCATGGAAATGTACTTCAATGCCCTTCCCGAAGTTGCCCGCAATGTTGCTGCACCACTTAACAACGTCGATCGCATTACCATGTATGGCGATGGTAATTCTGCCAAAATGGTCAAAGACATCGTCAATACCATGTCCCAAGTGACCGAAGGAATCTCCGAAAGCACTGGCATTAATCTGCAGTCGTTGATTTCGGGATTTTTAGGCGGCAAAATGGCAACACCGACTGAGACCCCTACGATAACAGTCAGTACACCACTTGCTGCTGAAAATAGCGAACCACAGAATCAGGATTTGATAACCGAGTTTGCCACTCAGCTTCAACCTGCCCCTTCTGAAACCAGCACCGAAGATCCCGAAGAAGTCTAATTTTACAGTATTTGCTTATTTTGACTATTTGAGATCGACGCATTTTGGTCGGGTTCTTCCCTTTTCTACCGAGTAAAATTCAAAAGAAAAGCGCCTGCTTTTGGCGCTTTTCTTGCTTAATGGGGTAATTTAACTTTATCATAATAATGATTTATCAATTCATATCAGGGGGTATTGTCCATCATGAACACTTCAGCCTTTTTCAGTAATCTGTTTACTTTAGAAAATTCATCGGTCACCCAATTGTCGCTCTTTTTCGGGGGCGCATTTTTAATGATCCTATTCGTTTTTGTGATCTACTATGTCGTTTTTCGGGTAAAACATGAACCACCAGAAAAAATCAAGCGCCCAACTATCGAATCCCCTTCCCAGGATCTTGCGATGTTTGACGCGGCTGAAAATCCCAATTTAGCAACACTTCAGGATCGCAACATTGCGGAACAGGCAAGGCTTCAAAAACTAATCGGTTTATTAAAAACTGCCAAACGACGGGAATCGCTCTATTCGCAGGAGGTTATCCTCGAAGATCTGGAAGCGGTTGTTTCAAAAGTTCGAGATAAAATAAACAAAGAACCAGACCTTCAGGTTTTTCCGCAATATGCCAGTCATCATGCGGAAACCGCCATTCAACTGCTGAACACCTACCTTGACTTAGATCGCACCCCGGATGATTCGGTGGAAAACATCAATAAAATCCGAAATGAAATCATCGCATCCTTTCCGCCACTCCTTGAGTTTTATCAGGATTATTTAAACCGTTTGTATGATGCTCAGTATTTTGATGTGGCCAGTGATGTTGAGGTGGTCAAGTCGATGTCTGCAGATAAGCAGGATTTTTTGAGGAAGTGATTTAATCTGAGTGCGCCAGGGACTTTCATAAAACAGCGCAAAATTAGAGCCACAAAAAATAAAACCTCAAGAATCCTATCGAAAAAGGATTCTTGAGGTTCTGTTGTCAATTCCTTATACCTACTTCAACTATGTCATCCTTTTTCCCAAACAAACCTACTAACACCGCTTTGTTTGTAATAACCACTTCTTTTCCTTGGACACTGCCGCCAGCATTATGCAATATATCGTATTCGATCATATAATAATCCTTATAGATATCACGGATTAGTTCACAATCATCATAAGTGATGATCCAGCAAGCATCGCCCAGATGTTCTGCTACTGTTTTTTCAAAATTTCGGTGATCATCCTCCTTGAAAAAGTTTGTATAAAGCCTGTGCCCTTTTTCTACATAAGGTGGATCGATATTGAAAAAACACTCTTGAATCCTCTCATGTAAATGGCGAGCAATAAGCTCACTGGCATCATAATTATATAGCTCAATTCTATCTCTCATTAAAGCTATTTGTTCTACTTTTTTCTTTATCACATCCTTGTTAAAGCGGCAGTCTAATTTATATGTTCCAGACTGCATAAAACCGCCAATTGGCCCACCTGTAATTATGCCAGAAAAATTGACGCGATTCAAGAAGAACGCCGCAAATCCATCCCGCACCTGATCAGCATCTTTGTCCTCGTATATTTCTTTCTGATGATCCCGCTCCTCTATGGTAATCGGTGTATCTGCCATTAACTGCAGAAAATCATCGACATGGTAAAGAATAGTATGCCAAAAGTTGTAGATATGAGGATCAAAGTCATTGAGGACAGCCGTTTGCACGATATTATCACGCAGCAGCCCAAGCCCAATGCCAAACCCACCAGAGAAAGGTTCAACATAGCTTCTATTGTCAAGCCCGTTTATTTCAATAAGGTTTTTCACTTTGTCGTAGATTTTGTACTTGCCGCCCGGATAACGGAGCGGCGAAAGGGATTTGTTCATTCTCCACCTCCTCTCGCTGTTTTTCTATAAATTAAAAATGCATTCGGCAACCAATCAGACAGATCATACGGATTCAAATAGAGATTGCTTTTAGAATTTTCTGGTTTCTTGCGAAGCGCTGGAATCACCTCGAAGGTCACTTGCGGTTTTGCGTCAGGACTGCCCAAGTCTTCGGATATTAGTTTTAGTAGTGGAGCAAGATAGGCTTTTTGCTCAAGTGCACTGTAACCATCTGGTGATTGCCCATACTGAGCGTAGTTAAGTAGTTGTAATCCTAGCTGCCTGTCAAACAGCTGGTGATTCCTCTGGTTCCAATAGTTATCGAGACAATTCTTGCAGGAACGCGAGCACTCGCATTCGGATAAGATAACTCTTGCCCTAACAAGTACTTCGTCCAGTATAGAACCAATTAAAGACGAATATCCAGCGCCACTCGATAAATTATCATAAAAGAACATTTCAATATGCGAAGCACCGTTGCTTTTTATTCTCGGTCGCCATCCGCCACTGATCTCATTATAATCTATATCTAAAATAATGGATATGGCTTTTTTTAATGCTTCATGCATAGTTGTGGCGGCAGACCGAAGTATGCTTTTATCTTCAACGCTTTTATTACCAACGAGTTTTTTGGAGTCATAGGATATATCAAGCATGAACATATCTGTTAAAAATTCATAGCCCAAATAAATGCCCGTGTAGACTGTTCCCTCATGGCGGCACAGCCCACGATTGTCATGATATGGTTGCGAGAATGAGAACGCCCCTGCAGCATTCGCCTCAGCAACCTCAGCACCACCACACTTCCTGCAAACATTAAAGCCATTCTTGCTTTTTCCCATGTTGACAGTCAGAACTTTCTTGTCAGGGAGATTTGCAAACCGAATATTCCCTTGCCCGAAAAAGGCCATTTCCGTATCTTCCGGGACATATGAATAGTACGGAGCCTCTGCATAGGTGTACTGCTCATCCTCATCTTCAAATTTGACTTCATCACCCTTTACGGGAGAAAACCCCCAAGGACGAAGCATATGATTTCGGACAACATCAGCACCGCAATACGGACAGGCCGACCGCTGCGAATCCTTTTTTTCAAGCCCAAACCAATTACATTCGGAGCAAATGTAGATGTCCTTATAATATTCATTATTATTAAAGTAAAATTCCGCCTGATTCGTCTCAAAACCTTTTGGACGCGGATTGGCATAAATACCGCCACTTTTGAAAATCTTCTTGTCAATGGTAACAAAACGACCGGGTGCATATTCGCTTAGTGCAACGGCAATATCTCGCTCTGGAGCATACTGCACATCACGAGGTGCGTTTTTGCCGCGCTCAGATTCTTTTTCAACGAAAAACCGCACCACATTTTTAGGAAATGAGTACGACGGAATAAATCCTTCTCGATAAAATACATCAAACGCAAGCGTTTCTTTTACGTTATTTATATATTCACCGCGCATGTTTTCAGATAATACTGCTTCACATATCTCACGGAACAAAGCCACAGTTCTATCCGTTGAGTATCCTGATACTTTTGCAAATTCGTCGGCATACTCAATGAAATTATCGCCATATTGCTCACAGAACGTGATGATACCAATATCAACGATTCCATCAAATGCATCTTTCATATTAGGCGTAGACATAAAGCCATTCAACGCCATCATATTGACGTGGCGTTGTCTGATCTTTGGATTATCTCGATCTATCCAAGGTTTTCGCGGTGCGCCGGAAATCATCTCGTCAGGATGCATGAAATAATGGCTGTCATGTGTTCCGCCCGATGCGTAGGTTACAATCGTAGAAATACCGGCGTTTTTACGTCCAGCACGCCCCGCTCGCTGCTGGTAATTCTCTCGCATTGGGGGAATATTGCGGAGGCCAACTGCTGTCAACGAGCCAATATCGATACCGACTTCCATAGTGGTCGTACAACTCAGGACGTCAATTGAGTTCTCGCCGTTTTCCCCGGCATTTATATCTTGAAAGCGCATCTCGTATTTTTCAGTACGACTCCAAGTATCGCTTCGTATTTCTTTGTGGGAAAGCTGCGCCGTGTGCTCTTCTGTGTCAATCGTATGGATACGCTCGGTTTTCTCTAACGCATTAAGAACAGGCAGCCTCCAGAAATCAAAGCGGGACAAGTCAGCTTCGTCAATTTCTTTCAAATCTGTAGAGTCAAAGCAAGCACCACAATAATCACCAATCTTGAAAGGAGACAACTTGCCGCACTTCACGCATCTATACCACGTGAAGTCCTTGTCGGTTAGCTCTATTTTTACCTTCGCTAGATTGATATAATATCGGTTATTCCCAGCGGCAGCAAAAAACAAATCCCGAACCATACTAAGTGCTTTTTCACTCGCTTTATCGTCAAATCCCAACACTTCACGAATCCTCTGAGTTAAACCCTTATCCACCTCTTGAGTAAAATCAAAACCCAGACCAAATATTTGGCTCCTGCTCCTTCCGGGGAGACCCTTTCTGATATCGTCTTGGATTGTTTCGCCTAGCGCAGCGCTATCATCCATGACATCCCAGAAAAGCAGCACAAGCAGCTGGTAAAGAATGTCCTTGTCAACCGTAATCCCTATATCCTCTAAATCAAACACACAGTCCGCTAACACAGTTGATATTGGCGCTAAAAATCCAATCCCAATATCCTTAAACGAGCGAGGGCTTTCTGTAAAGATAATCAGTAACTGCTCATAGTAATCATCGGGTAATGTTCGGTATTCATAGCCCAGCTCCGCATAGTCAATTGCTCTGCCGTGCCTCTCAGCCCGAGCTTTTCCGTCTCTAAACAGACGTTTATGTTCTTCAAACATTCTCTTGCTTTTTCCGTTGAAAAAGCTCAGGCTGTTTTGAATACACACATCTAGGAATGCAGGGTAAAGCTCAACTAAAGGATGTTCTTTTTTATCTTTCTTCAAAAGTAAAGACGCAAGCATAACCGCCTGTCGATAAGCATCCGCATCAGACGATTTAGATAAATCGAGAGCCAACTTTGCAGCATTTTGGCGCGAATCAGAGAACAGCAACACTTTTTTGCCCTCGTTAATCATTTGAGATTTCGGAGGCTGTAGTTCAAACTGTGCCTTCGTCAGGTTGTAGAACGGAATGTTGCCCTTAGTTGCCAGATCAACCGGCTTTTTTAACGGCATTTGTTTTTTGCATTTTGGGCAAACACTAAAATTGAAAGATTGCGACTTCGTGTCGAACTTGTCGTTATAGACAACTGTAAGTAAAGATTCATCATCTTGCGGAGAGATAAACAGTTTGCCCGTCAATGGATCAAGCACTCCAACTTTGTCATTTTTCCCTCGCTGGTAGTTCTTCGGTACGATGTATAGCAACATCTCATTCAGCGAGTCTGCGTCCCCATTTAAACCGTGCTGAGGAAAGACGTACCAATATGGCTGCCCTTCATTTTTCTTTACATAGACCTTAAAGTATAATGCCCCGCATTTTATATGGTTCACGAGTTCATAGATTTTGCCACCGCACTTGCACTTTTCGCGGGGAATAGAAATGACCTTACCTAAAGGAAGCTGTTCCTCTGGTGAATATTCTGCATGTGTGCATTTCGGATTAGAACATGCATATAGCCCTTGAAGCCCACGCAGAAACATATGAAGCCTGACTGGAAACAAGATGTTTCCATCTTTTGCAGCGAGCGAAACCAATACCAGTAAGGCATCAAGCGCCTTGCCTGTGTCGGTAAAGTCGCCAAAAAGAGTATTTTTAATATCGCTATAAGATTTAGCCCCATCACGGCAAAGCTTGTTCAGAGAAACAAACGCCTCATACTTGGGGAGGTTATCATAAAGCCATTCCTGCGCTTCGCTTTGAGCGATATCATTAGGTAAAGAGACATGAAATACAGCACTGGCAAAATCTCTAATCCTGTTGGTGATTCTTTCACCATAAACCTGATCATAACCAATGGATACTAATGCATTTATATTTGTTTTGATTTCCGAGCTCGCAGGTAGTTCCTCTTTAGATCCACTTAAAAAAGCGTATTTGGAAGCATCCTTTCCTGTTAGCCCTGAATAAAAATCGTTAATTGCATCTTTCTCATCTTGGGGCATGCTGGCCGTCGTAAGGATAAACTGAACTTTTTCTTTTGTTATCCCTAAACGCGAAAATAGCCGTTCCAAAAGCAGCGCAATTTCACCACCGGCGGAACCGCGATACATATGAGCCTCATCCAAGACAATGAGGAGCCGATTTTCTTCTGACGTGTCAAGCCATTCTTTGGTCTTATCCCAGATATTCGCTTCACGCTGTCGCATAAGCATAAATTCGAGCATAGAGTAGTTCGTAATCAGAATATCCGGGGGATACTGCTGCATCTCGAAGCGGGTTATGAACTCCGCATCATATGGACTTGGTTTATAAATGTTCTGCTCAAGGTTTTCAATAAACACCTCAAGACCATCTTCCCCAAACCGCGCGGGATATTTGTTGATGCTCTTTAATCCATTTATATTATTCTCTTGTTGGCGTTTAGCATCAGCATCGGCTTTATCGTCGATCAGATAATTTTCGCGGAATGTCTGAGCTAGTTCACGACTACTGGCTGGCTTCGCGTCACCAGAATATGGCGTTCTGCCCGTGTACATACCAAAGTGTGGTATGCGGGCTGCTTGGGTATCCTTTGTAAAAACATCTTTGAACTTCTCACTACCCATGATTTTTCTAAATCGCGCCAGTTGGTCGGAAACGAGAGCATTCATAGGATATATGATTAATGTCCTAACCGCATCCTTGCGGAAATCTTGCGGGTGGTTTTTGGCTTCAATAAAGCTCTTTGCAATAATCGCCCAAAGAAAACACTCCGTTTTACCCGAACCAGTGCCAGTGGAAACAAACAAGTCCTTTCCAGTTAGAAAGTTCTCTAATGCCTCGACTTGGTGCTCAAATGGATCGGCAAATATACCAAGCCCTTCTTCAACAAGTCTGAGCAGGGATTCCTTTACATCTTGCTCGATATTAATGGAAGCACTGATCCCATTTGCGATTTTCTTATAGGATGCTGATGTTTCAATATATGGTTCGCGTGCG
Organism: Acetobacterium sp. MES1; assembly: GCF_002237635.1. NCBI lineage: Bacteria > Bacillati > Bacillota > Clostridia > Eubacteriales > Eubacteriaceae > Acetobacterium > Acetobacterium sp. MES1. The sequence continues at coordinate 59,640 of NZ_MJUY01000008.1, read as the reverse complement.
ATATTTGTATGTTCAGAGCATAATTCGCCAAGCAGGTCATCCACATAAAGCAGCAAGGTTTCACTGTTCGCCAAGTAATCGGACTTTATGTAGTTTTTTAGCCTGTCTCGAATAACCTGATAATATTGCTGAACACCGCTTGAGCTATTCATTGTTTGCGCCTCCTTCTATTTCGACCCCAATATTCTTCAAGGTATCGATTATTTCCTCTACTAAATCATTATGAGCCAGATAATTAACCTTGTCAAAAGCGTCATTCACAGGCCACGATAAAAGCAATAAATAGTAATACTCGCGATTAGGCAGATGCCCTCCAACCCTAATCATGGAGTACTCATCATCCAACTTTGTGATGGTCGCCTTTAACGGCGCGCCGTAGTGCGCTTTCAAAGCAAAATAGAGCCGCCGATACTCATACGACGTAAGTTTATCACTCTGCGGCTCGACCGGCTCATCTGCAAATTGTAGTTCGTCAGAAATCCTCATAACCCTATAAAACGGCCCCAGTTCACTTTTTCTTGCCAGTGTGCAGTCCGTTTGAGGCTGCTTCTCCCAAGAGCGAGATGGCACATTGCGCGACAAAGGATTGAAAAACTCAAGCTCATTTACGTCGATGTGTCTATCGTAATAATCAATTGGATCAAACCGTGAATTGAAATACTCTTCATAAGTAAGATTATCTCTTATGAGAAAATCTTTTGCAGAAACTCTGTAGTTAGTAGGATCAGTAAATACGCCAAAACCATTAACAGTATAGTCACTCCACGGAAGTCCAAAAAACAACGACTTACCACCCAGCATGATGCTCCTTCCGTAATTAGCTATCTTATTCCGGTTGTCTTTATCCGTAAGGAGATAACCCGTTTCTTCATAAACCCTGCGAATAAAAACAGGTAGGTTTATGTGCTGGTTACCCATACTTAAAAACCTATCCGAACTTGTGGGGAATATCTTTGAATACTTGTTGATCAGGTCGTTTAGTACAATAGTCTGGTTATGTTTCGTTGTCCCGTGATTGCCAGCAGATATGCTATCTGCCGTGCGAAGACACCACTGTCCAAGAGCCGAAAAAAGTACCCTATATGTAAAGGATTCTTCCGTTTCACCTGAAAAGCGGTTAATACCCATATCTTCAGACATTATAAGAATTAACTCATTCATCGCGCAAACCATTCCTTAAATAGATTTTTATACGAACATCTTCCCTTGTCCCCGGCATATTTAACAAAACGCTCAGAAATCTCAAAAGGCGCTATTTGTAATACATCCACACAGTAAGGGAGAATATTAAACGCCAGTGTACAGCACAAATCCTGCTCACTAGAAATGTGAGCGCATTTGTGCATCGTTAAACTCGGAGAAAAACCAAACTCGTCGAGCAGTTCTTTGAGTAGAAGCGAAAATCTAGCATCCGAATTCACTTCTTGAGTGTCAGCTTCACTCTCTTCAACTACGGATGGATCCTCAGTCACATTTACGCTCATGGTTAGCGTCTGAATGCGATTGAGATTCAGATAATGACAATATCTAAAAATCTCATACGGAATAAATCGTAGGGTTCTGTCATACGCAAGCGTCAAGAATACAATCTTATTCCTATGTCTCTCAAGCAAGGCGAGCAGTTCTGTCTCGTTATAATTTCCAAGAAAACCATCAAGACAAACTATACGGGCTTTCACAAGCAGGAATGCTTCTATCTCCTGTACTGAGATGTCTCTGTTGTATGTAAGCGAAGCTACATTTGGATTTCCGACAAGTGTATTTGCAATGCACTTCATCATTGGCACACCGGCACCACGGTTAATAATAATGGGCATCCCCTGAAACAAAATATCACACAGATGTTGCTTAAGGAGCAAATAGTAATCTGACCGAGTGGATACACCTATATCTTCCAAGTTATATCCCAAGAATTCCTTAAACTCATCCATATCAGTAGGGCTGAGTGGTTTCAAGACAGTAAACTGTCTTTGAATCTTTTCAGTTTGCTTTTTTTCGGCTTCCTCCCTAATTTGTGCTTCAAGCTGCTGTCCACTTCGAGTCGCTTTAAGATCAGTTTTAAGGTCTTTTACGGATTTCTTTAGTTGGACAATTTCGGCCTCAAGAGTCGCAATGGCTTCTTCTTTGTTTTTAAGAATATCGTTCAGCTCATTAACATTACTAATTTTTTGCTTTAGGGACTTAATCTCATTAGTATATTCGTGTTGCTTCAGCTTGGAGCTATTTAAGGCATTTGTCACTGATGTGAGCTCAATCTGCAAACGCTCAATTTCGGCTGTTTTTGATTCTACATCCACTTTCAGATTTTCTCGCTCTTCTAAGGTTTTCTTTGCTACCGTTGCAGCCGAAGATAGCAAGGAGATGTAGGTTTCGGAATGCTCCTCTTCTCTGAGTTTAAAATATAGAGCAATATTATCAACAAAAAAGCTTTGTGCCAGTGTTTCTATGTAGGCGACATCTTTTCTGCTGCCATCTTTTTGGCATTCATCTATGCATTCCTGAATCTGAGAAAGCCAAATGTTAATGGTCTTCTCAATAAATGACGATACGAAACCATTATTGCGGTTTCGGTATAGTAGATCGCTAACATTAAGCCGGGATATCGCAGTTGGACGGAACCCCGGACAGATTTTTGCGAACTCTTTGGGATTGTTTCGAAAATAATCGCTTACACGTTTATGAGGGATTACAGTACAAACATATTGTATTTCATCAGCAGTCATCAAAGAAAGGTAATTCATATGCGCCCCTCCTCAATAAACAGCTTTGCTGCCGAGTTTATAACTCCAGTTTCGATACACTCCTCTATATACCGAGAGGCCGTATTGCTAAGGTCAAGTGCGGCGAAAGAATCAAGAGAAAAGCTCTCTGTTCGCTTATAATGCGCTAGCAGATCATTAAGGAGCAGTTCGCCAGATAGCCCCTTTTGTTGTGCGGGGTAGATAACCCCATCCAAATAACCTGAGGCGTAGCGTTTAACGAAGCTACCCAGAGTAAGCAAAACCGATTGTCCTTTGCCAATCAGCATAGCACCTGAACGATTAAAGAAAAAACAGGTGTTATCATCCGACACAGTATATACGCGGGCATGATATTCTGTAAGTGACAGAGGATCAAAGACAGCAGGACATGCTGTATCTCTATCAATTATAATCTCCGCGTTCTTGCGTAACACTTTCACCCTTGAGTGAACGGAAATCTTTGAAACACCACTGCCCAGCACTTGAATATCCAACGAATGGACATTGATATTCCCATGTGCCTCTAAACTGAAACTTGAAAACAAAAACGCATTTTCCGAATAAACTACTGAAGCCTCATTAATCTGTGTTGCTGGTGGCCACAACAGAGTAAGTGTTTCGGATGCCTCTACTTGATATCCCCATGTCGCAAATAACGCCTCGACATCTGATGTTTTATTCTTAATGGTTAGAACTTGCCCCAAAAACCTTCTGCCCATAGTTTCAAAGCGATATGTATCAGAAATCTCAACGTCGCTTAAGAAGCAACTGGACTCTGGAAATGAATACTGACCTTCGATAGTAACAAAATAAGGCACATCAGTGTACAGAAGTGTGCTGCGAATCAGCCTCGCTCTGTAGTAATCGTCGTTGCCATGTATCTTGAAAAACGTTGCTAAACCGTCCTTCTTGAAAAAATCATATCTACGATTTACATTATTAAGCGTGTTAGATAAATGATAGCTATAAGAGAACTGATCGATCGGGATCATCCTCGGTATATCCGGCAGGAAGTTAATATTGTTTATCCGCAACGAGGAAAAAGGCTGACCCTGTGCAGTTGTCCGGAGTTCAAACCGAGCCAATTCCTCCTCGTAGGTATCAATCTCATTCTTGCTAAAGCATAAACCTAAATAAAACATCTTAGAGCCACTGTCAAAATAAAACTCCGCTCGTTCATTTCTGCTTTTCCGAGAGTGGGCATCTATGTTGATTGATCCATGTTGACCAAGATATTTTTCACAATCGACATCATTATTTCCACTGAGATGTCGGAAGTGCGCAACCATACTGGTGCTACTGACGGCAGCAAGACGCACTTCTTCGCCACAATGTGCACATTCATAGCGATACCGCTCAAGACCGCCGCTTTTGGCAGCAAGGTCAGCAGATACTTCTGATTGGAGAAAAGTATCATAGGCTTTCCTCATTTCCACAACGCTCCTTTCCACAAATGACGTTTTTATTTAGTTTCCTTTGCCTTTCTGGATCAGCTTCTTTTTCCGTCTCATCAGGCATGAACTCCATGATATCTTCAATTCGGCAGTCTAAGACACTGCAAATGCGTGAGAGTGTGTTCACTGTAACACTTTTATGCTGATTTAGACTGGTCATCAGGGCTGGTCTCAGATTAGCAGCCTCTTTTAGGTCACGTTTTTTCATATCTTTATCAATCAGCAGTTTCCAAGCCGTTTATAGTTAACACCCATATGCCTTCCCTCCATTAATATTAACTATCAAAGACTTTTTTCGGGTGTTAAATGATGTATTGATGAAGTATTTTATAATATTTTTTATTAAATTCTTTTTCTTGCTCTAAATCCTCTATCAAGTAACGGTGACCAATCCCCATAATTAAAGTAATATCTTCCATCAATATTTTTTTCAATTCCACTTACGTGCCATCCACCTAAAGAATCACACAATTCTAACACATTCCCACACTCTAAATCAGCTCCGCTTGTACCGTCATCAAAACATATATAGTACATTCCTGTTTTAGGATTATTTTCAAGCACACCTTCTTTTGTTGGATTTTTTAGATAATCTAAATAACCCTCAGATTCGTCAATAGTCTCAATTAAATTCTCATATATTTTCAAAGTTTCTCTTTCTTCAAAAGTTTCTATATTTTTAATTCCAGATAAAAGCTTCACTAAATCGATTTTTGTTTTTTTAATTATATCCCGAGCCTGATCATATTCTTTGCACATTATTTTTATTCTCCACTCAATCTTTTGATTTATTGTATCAGAAGACAACACCTATCTCAATGATATAAATTAGATAAATAATACTTGAAGGCAATATTTGTCAATTTCAACTAAAGTAGTATTTTCACCTGCTAAGTCCATATAATATTTTCCGGCACAATCATAGCCCTAAAACGTTATTTCTGACACGCCTTTTCGCTTGCATTCTTTTTCATAGATTACCAATAGCTCTTTGCATGTTAAACCATTAGCTAAGTTCTGTCCGATCCGCTTTTTGCCAGTCATTTTCCACTCTTTATTCATTGCTCTTTACCTGTCTTCTATGACCTGCTGGCTGACTAAAATATTCACGAACTCCATTTTTAGTTTTAACCGCATAATTATAATCGATATCACCAATTTGCACGAGAATAGGATATCATCCCATTCATTTGAACTATTGCAATATCCTTATAATCTGGTTTTTCAACCTATAACTCCCTCATTAAATCCATTTGATCAACTAAAATTTACAATCGCTTCTGACAGTTCATTTTTCTTGCTCCTTCTCTTAAATAATAATAAAAAAATAAGTGGCTATGATTGCATTAATTCCATGCAGTACATCATAACCACCTACTTGGTGTTATCCATATTAAGATAGTAGCGTTCCTATTACTTATAAACCGCTATATTATGTGATTTAACCTAATTAACTGTACTTATCCCTGTGTCACAGGGCAAACACATTTATCCTCAAAAGGGCAAAGTGCTTTATCCTGTTGCAGAATTACTTTAGAAACAATAATAGCGTATTATTAATATAAAATATTTCCGTCCTTAACAGTAAAATTGTCGTAATTACCAGGCTTCGAGCCACATTAGAGGAATAAAAATGACCCCGGAATGAGAAGTTTAGACGACTCATTTCAAGGTCATTTATTTTACTTTATTTTGTTGGTAAAGCTAAACGATTTTGCCCGAAACAGGATAAATCATTTTGCCTTTTAACACATGTTTATTACTCCCACTCAATCGTTGAAGGGGGCTTGCTGGTAATGTCATAGACAATCCGGCTGACATGTTTCACCTCATTAACAATTCGGGTAGAGATGCTTTCCAGCACATCATACGGGATGCGGGCCCAATCCGAAGTCATTCCGTCAACCGAGGTAACGGCTCGCAGGCCAATGGTATAGTCATAGGTTCGTTCATCACCCATAACACCAACACTGCGGTTTCCCGGCAGTACGGCAAAATATTGCCAGATTTCTTCATCCAGACCGGCTTTGGCAATCTCATCTCTAAAGACAAAATCGGCTTCTTTTAAGATATCCAGTTTTTCTTTGGTGACCTCGCCCATCACCCGAATGGCCAGACCTGGCCCCGGGAAAGGTTGCCGCCAGACCAGATCGTGATCCAGTCCAATTTCTTCACCGACGGCTCGAACCTCGTCTTTAAACAGGTTTCTAAGTGGTTCAATCAGTTCAAAATTGACATCATCCGGCAATCCACCAACGTTGTGATGACTTTTGATGACCGCTGCGTTTTTGGTGCCGCTTTCAATGACATCCGGATAAATGGTTCCTTGAAGCAGGAAGTCGATGTCGTTCAGTTTCCCGGATTCTTCCTCAAAGACCCGGATAAACTCCGTCCCGATGATTTTTCGCTTTTGTTCCGGATCACTGACACCCGCTAATTTACCAAGGAAACGATCTTCACAGTTCACCCGGATAAAGTTCATGTGAAAGCGGTTTTTAAAGATTGCTTCAACCTGATCGCCTTCATCTTTTCGAAGCAGGCCATGATCAACAAAAATACAGGTCAGCTTGTCACCAATGGCCTGGTGAACCAGGGTCGCTGCCACTGACGAATCAACGCCGCCGCTAAGGGCACACAGCACTCGCCGGTCACCGACTTGTTCTTTGATGGCTTCAATCTGTTCCTGGGCAAAATTATGCATGGTCCATAACCCTTCGCAGCCACAGACATCATAGATAAAGTTATTTAAAACTTCTTTGCCGTATTGGGTGTGTTCCACCTCAGGATGGAATTGAACCGCATAGAGCTTGCGTTCGTGACATTCCATGGCCCCGGTCGGACACGAGTCGGTGGTGGCAGTGATACAGAATCCTTCCGGAATGGTCTGGATATAGTTGGTATGACTCATCCAGCAGGTTGATCCATCCGGAATATTTTTAAACAGCACCGAGTCTTGTGAAAAATTCAAGGCCTTTTTACCGTACTCCCGAATATCGGCTGAGTCGGTAACCCCTTTTAACTGCTCCGCCATCAGCTGAGCACCGTAGCAGATCCCTAAAATGGGAATCCCCATGTTATAAATTTCCGGATCACATTGGGGAGCTCCTGCTTCATGAACACTGGAAGGACCGCCAGTAAAGATAATCCCTTTGGGATTTTTCTTGCGAATCTCATCGGGGGTGATGTCATAAGGAACAACTTCTGAATACACTTTAGCTTCACGAACCCGTCGGGCGATGAGCTGATTGTATTGTGCTCCGAAATCCACAATGAGAATGATCTCATCTTGATAATGCTTTTTAATCATAAATTCTCCTAAAATTGAGCGCTATTGTAGTTGGGCGATTCTTTGGTGATGGAAATGTCGTGCGGGTGACTTTCAATCAGACCGGCACTGGTTATTTTCATAAACTGCGATTTTTCTCGTAGATCCTTGATGGTCGGGGTACCACAATAGCCCATCCCGGAACGAAGGCCACCAACTAATTGATAAACGGTATCGGCCAGCGGTCCTTTGTAGGGAACCTTACCTTCAACCCCTTCCGGCACCAGTTTTTTCTGGCCTTCCTGGAAGTAACGGTCCGAGCTGCCATCTTTCATTGCCCCTAAAGAGCCCATGCCACGGTAGGTTTTAAAGCTTCGGCCCTGATAAATGATGGTTTCGCCTGGACTTTCGTCGGTACCGGCAAAGAGACTACCAATCATGACCACATCAGCGCCAGCACCAATGGCTTTTACGACATCACCGGAATACTTGATCCCACCATCGGCAATTACCGGAATATCATATTCTTTGGCGACTTCAACCACGTCCAGGATGGCCGTGATTTGCGGAACCCCAATCCCGGCAACAACCCGGGTAGTACAAATGGAGCCGGGGCCAATCCCGACCTTAAGCGCATCCACGCCAGCCTCGATTAAATCTTTTGCAGCAGCGCCAGTCGCAATGTTTCCGACGATCAGCTGTACATCGGGATATTTTTCTTTGATCGCTTTAACGGTTTTGACCACCCCAATGGAGTGACCATGGGCGGTATCCACGACGATGACATCAGCCTGAGCGGCTACCAGAGCATCGACCCGTTCAAAGGTGTTGCTGCTAATGCCAACGGCACCACCAACAATCAGTCGTCCTCGATAGTCTTTGGCGGCATTCGGGTATTTAATGCTTTTTTCAATATCTTTAATGGTGATCAAACCCTTAAGATTATTTTCGGAATCCACAATCGGAAGCTTTTCGATTTTGTATTGTTTCAAAATGGCTTCAGCTTTTTCCAGAGTGGTGCCCTCTTCCGCTGTCACCAAGTTATTTTTTGTCATGGCGTCTTTGATTTTCTTTTTCGGGTCACTTTCAAAACGCAGGTCACGGTTGGTGATGATTCCCACTAATTTTCCTTCGATGGTAATCGGAACACCAGAAATACGGTAACGGGACATCAGTTCCAGCGCATCGCCAATATTATGTTCCGGTGACAGGAAAAACGGATCAACGATAACCCCGTTTTCTGAACGCTTTACCTTATCAATTTCAAAAGCCTGTTCTTCAATCGTCATGTTCTTATGAATAATCCCGATACCACCTTCTCTGGCCATGGCAATGGCCAATCGTCCTTCAGTGACGGTATCCATGCCGGCGCTCATAATGGGAATATTCAGAGCAATTTTCTTTGTCAGACGGGTGCCGGTGTTAACGTCTCCTGGCAACACTTCGGACTTCCCTGGGATTAACAATACATCGTCAAAGGTAATGCCTTCCTTTAAAATCTTCTCCAACCTTGTACTCCTTTCAAATTTAACACTCGCTTAGATACAAAAAAAGCAGACAATTGGCCATTGCTTTTCATCTGCTTCATGTATGTTCTGTAATCTTATATTATGCTGTTTAGTCTAACACAATTTGCTTAAATGTGACAATGATTATTTTTTTGGTAACGTTATCTTTTCTTGATTCTGACAATTTTTAAGACTAAAACAATAATAGTGAGGGATTCTCCATATCAGCCTTAATCGCCTGGAGGAATTTTGCGCCGTCGACCCCATTGGCCACCCGTTGATCCAGATTCAGACTGATTTTCATCACTGAACGAACAACTGGTTCACCCTGGAAAATCCGGATTCGTTGAACCACTTCGCCAACACTGAGAATGGCACTGTTCGTCGGGTTGATGATGGCAGTAAATTCCCGGATCCCATACATCCCCAGATTAGAGATCGTAAAGGTGCTGCCCGCTAACTGATCCGGTGGCAGATGTTTGTTTTTCACCGCCTTTAAGAGGTCACCCCGGCTTTTGACGATTTCCACAAAGCTCATCGTCTGCGTGTCTTTGATCACCGGAACAATCAAACCCTCTTCGGATTCCACTGTCAAACCCATATTTACATAATCCTGGGGCACAACGATTGCGTCTTCCCGCCGGGCGTTAAGAAGCGGATGTTTTACCAATGCCCGGGATGTTGCCAACAGCAGAAAATCGGTATAGGTACAGCGGTATTTAGCCTGCTCCTCAATTTTTTTGGTAATCTTCTTGCGGAGATCCTTGATTTCAGTCATATCAATTTCTGTCGTTAAACTGATGACCGCTGTTTCTTCCTCGCATTTAACCCGATATTTTCTGACGATCCTGGATCGAATCCGATTATTCTTTGCCCGACTGACTTCATTACTGACAAGCTCTTCCGCTTCCCCAGGCAGTTCTTTTGCTACTTCACTAACTTGCTCTGCTGGTGCTTGAAGCACTTCGTTGCTTGCAATGCTTTGTTCCGTTGCAACAACCGCCGATTCTGATCCCGGATTTTGCGTGTCAACGGCTATCGATTTATCCATTCTAATCTCTGGGTCTGCTGTTTCCGAAGCAATTGGAAGCGCGACTTTTTCGGACTTAATCTCAGTCTTTTTCTCCGGTTCCTGTTTTTTTCTTGATAACCCCCGGGGTTTTTTATTTTTTTTACCCAGCGCTTCCTGCTCATTTTCACGAAGAAGGTGCATTGGCGTAGGCTTGACAATGATTTCTTCCCGGAGCGGTTCTGCCTTAAGATCAACAAAAGGGACAAAATCCAGTTCTGAAATTTTTGTGACCACATCCGTATCTTTTTCTTCCAGACCTGTATCATTGGCATCCACAAAGGGAACAAAGTCCAGCTCCGGATTCGGTACCCTTTCAACTTTCTGATTCATCTCGCTCAGTTTTTTTCGGGATTTGGTTTTCTTGACCGGGATTTCTTCCAGCTTTCCGGGTGTTGTAAACAGATTTTTGGGATTTCCGGCTATTTTATCCAGACTGGTACCGATCACCACCGGTTCTTTTGACTTGTAGTCAAAGGTTCCCGGTTGAATAACCACCAGTTTTTTCACATCATCAACTTCAACTCGACCGTTTGGTCCGGTTCCAGTGGCCTTTTCAATGTCCACCTTAAATTCCCGGGCAATCCGTCTGGCCGCTGGGGTCGCCCTGACCTTTCCCATCCGGGGATCAGATTCCGTCATTACTTCCTGCGGATCTTCAATCATTTCATCATTGATGATGCCTTGAATGGCTACAGTTGGTTGCTGCTTTATCCCTTCTTTAATGGTTTCTTCCAGATTTCGTTCCAGTTCTTCAATGGCGGCAGTTAGTTTTTCTTCCAGATTTTCTTCCTGTTGACTATCGTCACAACGCTCTGCCTCTTGATCTACCATTTTTTTACCTGCCACTACGTCTGTTTGGCCGGTTTCTTCGTTATCAGTATTTACTTCTGACAACGCTTTTTTACTTTTTTGATCATGTTCCAGGGTCGCTTCTTTAATCGTTTCGGCATTTGTCGAGTTTTCTATTGTCATATCCAACGTCTCTTTCGGTAAGATTATTTCATTTTCCATCATTGAGTCCGCTCCCTATTCCCGATTCAGAAGACGATAGACGCTATGAACGAAATCATTGCGCTGGGGCACCGCAGCTGACTCTAATTCCTGATTAAAGGGAATCGGAACATCCAGGCCACCCAGACGGACAATCGGCGCTGTGAGATAGTCGAAGGCTTCACTCTCAACGACTCGCGCGACAATTTCGCCACCGACCCCACCGGTTTTAGCGGCCTCATGGGCCACAATCAGACAACCGGTTTTAATAACCGATTCGATGATCGGTTTCATATCCATGGGATATAAGGTCAGGGGATTGAGAATCTCCACCCGAATTCCTTCCTCTTCTAAAAAATCAGCGGCTTCAATGGCTTTGGCCAGAGTGGTTCCATAGGCGACGATGGTGACATCTTTCCCGGGCCGTTCAACGATGGTTTTTCCGATTTCCAGGGTATACTCCTCGTCAAGGGGAACCAGACCCACCGAATCGTAGAGCATCTTATGTTCAATAAAACAGACCGGATTGTTATCCCGGATGGCCGCTTTGATCAGCCCTTTGGCCTGAGCCGGGGTTGATGGGGTCACCACCTTCAGTCCCGGTACATGGCATAACCAGGCTTCCAGGCTCTGACTGTGCTGAGCCGCACCACCAGCGCCGGAACCGGCTGGCAATCGCAATACCATCGGCACCTGGGACTGGCCGCCAAACATGTAGCGCATTTTAGCGCCCTGATTCACCAGAGCATCCAAACCCAGGGTGATAAAGTCCATAAACATAATCTCGCAAACCGGGCGCAAGCCGGTGGTTGCCGCCCCCACGGCGGTTCCGACAATCGCCCCTTCAGAAATCGGGGTATCCAGAATTCGCTCTTCACCAAACTCTTCCAATAAACCTTTCGAGACTCCAAAGGCGCCACCATAAACACCAATATCTTCACCTAAAAAAATGACATCCCGATCCAAACGCATTTCTTCGGTTATCCCCAGACGGATGGCATCGCGGTAGGTCATTTTTGTCATATCATTTGTTTTCATTCTTCAACCTCTCACGCATATACATCTGCTAAAATTGTATCAAGCTGCGGTGATGGACTTTTTTTAGCAAATTCCACCGCCTGTTCAATGGAAATAATGGCTTCATTTTCCATTTTTTGAATCTGCTTTTCAGTAAAGATCCGATTTTCCCGGAGGTACTCTTTCATCTTCAACAGCGGATCTTTTTTTCGCCATTCCTTTACTTCCTGTTCTTCCCGATAAAGCTGTTTATCACTTTTGGAATGGCCACTGAAGCGATAGGTTTTAGCTTCAATCAGCACCGGCCCCTTCCCGGCTCTGGCATAGCGCAACGCTTTCGTAACGGTATTATAAACATCGAGAAAATCGTTACCGTCAATGGTGAGACCCGGAATGTTATAGGCTTCACTGCGGTCAGAAATATTCTCAACATTCATGTGGTTTTCAACCGGATTTGACATCCCGTATTGATTATTCTCGATGAAAAAAACCACCGGCAGCTTCCAGATCGAGGCCAGATTCAGGGATTCATGAAAACTGCCCGTATCGGTGGCACCGTCCCCGGCAAAGCACAATACAACCTTCCCAGTCTTCTGGTATTTCTGCGTCAGTGCCGCCCCACAGGACAGGCCAAAACCGCCACCAACCACACCATTGGCCCCCAGATTGCCATTTTCGACATCAGCGATGTGCATTGAACCGCCTTTGCCCTTGCAATAGCCGGTTTCTTTCCCCAGACATTCTGCCATCATCAGATTGACATCCAGGCCAAAGCCAATCGCCTGGGCATGACCCCGATGACTTAATGACACCAGATCGCCTTCTTCCAACGCCAGACAGGCCATCACCCCAGCAGCTTCCTGACCCATAGCCAGATGAACCGTACCATGAACCTGACCTTTTTCCTCCAGTTCCCCCAGCTTTTCTTCAAAAAATCGGGCCTGATTCATTTTATAATACATTCTTAATAGAAGTTCTTCTGATAATTCAATCATGGTTTCCTCCACATTTTCACTATTTATTTTTAAAAAGGTGAATAACCCTTAGCATTTTGTTTCATACTTTTCCATTATATCTTTTATTCCCCAATAAATAAAGAATGAAGCGAAAAACTGCATAAAATAACAGCATTTTTCACCTCATTCTTTATTTCTATTAATAAACTTTTAATTTTTTTGCCTGATCATTGGTTTTCGGCCATTCGTTTAATGATCGATTCAGCGATGGTTAAATCCTCCGGGGTGGTGATTTTGATATTGGTATAGTCACCAACCACGATTTTAACCGGAACCTTCAGCCATTCCACCAGAAAGGCATCATCTGTCCCGGATACGCCCGATTCAAGCGCTTTTTGATGGGCCTCTTTGATCAGATCGTAATCAAAGGTTTGGGGCGTTTGGATTTCCACCAGATAATTTCGATCCGGGGTCGCTTCGACAAAGCCATCGTCACTTATCACCTTGATGGTGTTTTTGGCTGGCACCCCCACCACCGTCGCTCGATGCTTTATGGTTTCTTCAATGCTCTTGCAAATGACCGACTCTCTGATCAGTGGCCTGGCGCCATCGTGGATCAGAACAATCCGGGTCTGGGGATTCACCGCCTTTAGTCCGGCATAAACCGACTCCTGCCGGGTGTCGCCGCCAGCCACTAATTTGATCTTGCTATAGGAATAAACCCCGATGACCTGATCCTGACACAGCTGCTGTTCTTCGGGATTGATGACCAGCACAATTTCGTCGATCAGCGAACATTTTTCAAAAACATCCAGGGTATGGGCTAAAACCGGTTTTCCGTTTAACTGCAGATACTGTTTGCTGACAGATGCCTTCATCCGCCGACCCAATCCAGCAGCAGGGATGATCACACTGGTTAACACGTTTTCCATATTTGCCACCTTATCATTCATTATTCACTTAACACGTTTAGTCACTGACAACCTCCCGGTTATGCCTGCGTTTTTGCCGACTGATGCTTTGCAATTTTTCTACAGTGCATTTAATATCTGCGCCACTTTCTGATTATCGGTTCTCAAAATTATTTCCCGTTGCTCAGGGGTCTCCAGCCTTGATTCCAGGCTGATTTCCAACCTGGGTTCAAACGCTTCGTCCAAGACCAGATCCGGCCACTCCAGCAACAGCGTACACCCCTGACTGAGATAGTCATCAAAGCCCATCTCATAAAGCTCGTCGGGATCCTGAAGCCGGTACAAATCAAAATGAAAAACCCGGGGCGGGTTGCCGTATTCATTGACAATGGTATAGGTGGGACTGGTCACCTCATCCAAAAGACCCATACCCGCTACAAAACCTTTTGAAAACAGGGTTTTTCCAGCGCCCATTCCACCCTGTAAAAAAATAATCAGGGGGAAGCGTATCGCTTCCCCCAACTGTTTAGCAAAATCATACGTATCCTGACTTGATTTTGAAATAATTCGTTTCTCCAACATCTTAATCAACCTTTTCTTCGGATCCCGTCTTTTCGTTGCTAAAATCAATGATCTCTTCGTCGCTGTTGTCATCAATAATTTCATAATCCACTTCAACGACATCCTGATTCTCAATCCGCTTATTCCCGGGGAGAACCACTGCCAGGAGAATATAGACAATGATGCTGAGGATTCCCGGCACGAATCGGAGCACAAAGGGCAACAGGAAAAGCCCTCTGAAGACCCATGGTGAAATGTTGCAGTATTCGCCAAGACCAGCACAGACACCGGCCAGAATGGCCCTTTTTTTACTTTTCACTAATTGTTTTTTCATTATTATTCCATTCTTAAACGTTACTCTTGACGGTAGGTTGCCATAAACCGTTCCAACCGATCCATGGTTTCAATCAGATCTTCAGGGTGTGGTAAAAAGACGATTCTGAAATGATCTGGGTGAGGCCAGTTAAAACCGGTACCCTGAACCATCAGGACATGTTCTTCTTTTAGAAAATCCAGGGCAAACTGGACATCACTGGTGATATTAAACATTTCGGTATCAATTTTAGGAAAGACATAAAATCCGGCCTTGGGTTTGACACAGGACAAGCCCGGAATCGCATTGATCCGCTTACAGACAATCTCCCGCTGTTCATAGAGCCGTCCGCCGGGCTTGAGCAGGTCATTCATGCTCTGATAGCCACCGAGTGAGGTCTGGATCGCATGCTGTCCCGGAACATTGGAGCACATTCGCATATTGGAAAGCATCTTGATGCCTTCGATATAGTCCTTTGCCCCCTCCTTATTGCCGGTTAAAATCATCCAACCGACCCGATAGCCAGGAATCCGATGGGATTTGGACAAGCCGTTTAAGGTCACCACCAATACATCTTCGGTGAGCGTTGACATCGGGATATGAACATTATCATCATAGAGAATCCGGTCATAAATTTCATCGGCAAAGATAATCAGATCATTTTCCACCGCCAGATCAACGATTCCCTCTAAAATCTCCCGGGGATAAAGGGCGCCAGTGGGGTTATTGGGGTTGATGACGACAATCCCCTTGGTATTGGGGGTAATCTTACTGGCAATATCCGAAAGATTGGGATTCCAGTCGTCTTCTTCATCACAAGTATAATAGACCGCATTGCCACCCGACAGGTTGACGGCAGCCGACCACAGCGGGTAATCCGGTGCTGGCACCAGAATTTCGTCCCCGTTGTCCAAGAGCGCCTGCATACAAAAAAGAATCAGTTCGCTGACCCCATTACCCAGAAAAACATCATCGACCTTCAGATCCATCAGTCCCTTGGTCTGATAATGCTGAACCACGGCCTTTCGGGCCGAAAAAATGCCCTGGGAATTACAGTATCCTTCAGCGGTTTTCATGTTATATTTAATATCCTGAATAATTTCATCCGGGGCATTTAAATTAAAGGGGGCTGTATTGCCCGTATTGAGCATAATAATGTCAATGCCGTCCCGCTCCATGCGATCCGCCTCTTCGACCACCGGTCCTCTAATATCATAACAAACGTTGTCCAACTTCTTCGACTTTTTCACAGCTTTCATCACTACACTCAACTCCTTTAATATTAAATTTTAGATAAGACTACTCCAATGTATGGTCCTTTTTCATTTTTTCGATGATGTTGCGGTAGCCTTTGCCGTGTTTGAGGCAGCGATTGACCCGGCTGATGGTGGCCGAACTGGCTCCGGTCAGTTTTTCGACATCAATAAAGGTTTTTCCCTGGGACAGCAAGTAGGCAATTTCAAAGCGGTGAGCCATGTCTTCGATTTCTTTGATGGTACACAGGTCTTCCAGTAACAGATTACAATCCTCTTCGGTTTCAAGGGCTAAAATCGCCTGGGCCAGGACTTTTCTTTTTGCATTTGCTTCCATGGAGATTCCTCTTTCATTTCTTGTTATTCATCTGGGATGATAAAGAAATTTTCTTCCTAAAAAATTTTATCCATTGACACTTAATCTTATCTTTAGTGTATAATATGTTATCATAACACATTGCTGTAAATAAATAAATTGAAAGGTTGAACTTTATGAAATTATATAATACCTTGACCCAGCAGAAAGAAACCTTTGTCCCGATTGAAGCGGGCAAGGTGCGTATGTATTCCTGCGGCCCGACTGTTTACAACTATTTTCATATCGGCAACGCCCGTCCCTTCATTGTTTTTGACGTGCTCCGCCGATTTTTGGAATATACCGGCTATGAGGTCACCTTTATCCAGAATTTTACCGACGTCGATGACAAAATCATCAATCGCAGCCACGAAGAAGGGATTTCGCCGGGCGATGTTTCTGAAAAATACATCCAGGAATACTTCACCGATGCCGATGCCCTGGGCATCAAACGGGCCTCGGTCCATCCCAAGGTTAGCGAGCACATGCCGGAAATCATTGACATGATCAAAACCCTAGAAGAAAAGGGACTGGCCTATAACGTCGATGGCAATGTCTACTACCGTGTCGATGCCTTTAACGATTATGGTAAATTGTCCAAACAATCCATTGATGATTTAAAATCCGGTGCCCGAATTGACGTCAATGACGAAAAAGAAAGTCCTCTTGATTTTGCCCTCTGGAAAAAGAAAAAAGACGGCGAACCCTATTGGGAAAGTCCCTGGGGTCAGGGACGACCAGGCTGGCACATTGAATGTTCGGCGATGTCCAAAAAACATCTCGGTGAAACCATTGATATTCACGGCGGCGGCCAGGATCTGATCTTCCCCCACCACGAAAATGAAATTGCCCAATCGGAAGGCTGCTGCGGCAAACCCTTTGCCAACTATTGGGTCCACAATGGCTACATTAATATCGACAACGAGAAAATGTCCAAGTCCAAGGGCAACTTCTTCACCGTCCGGGATATTGCCAAAACCTTCGATCTGGAAGCGGTTCGGATGTTTTTACTGATGGCCCATTACCGCAGCCCGGTCAACTTCAGCGAACCGCTGCTAAAACAGGCCGCCAGTGCCCTGGAGCGTTTATATACCGCCAAATTCCAGATGGACTTCCTGCTTGAAAATGCCACTGCTAAGGCAGCCACCGAAGCCGAGCAGGTTTGGATTGATTCCCTTGCCAAATACAAAAACGATTTTATTGCTGCCATGGACGACGATATCAACACCGCCGATGCCATTGCCGTAATTTTTGAGCTGGTTCGGGATTTAAATTCCAACCTTGATGCCACTTCTTCCCAACCGGCAATCATGGCTGGCCAGAATACTTTTGCCGAACTCACCGGTGTTTTAGGGCTGGCGGTAAAAGAAAAAGAAACCAATCTGGATGAGGCGGTAGAAGATCTGATCGCCCAGCGCCAGGCCGCCCGTAAAGCCAAGGATTTTAAGCGGGCTGACGAAATCCGCGATGAACTGCTGGCTAAAGGCATTGTATTGGAGGATACCCGGGAAGGTGTTAAATGGAAAAAAGCCTGACCCTTACCCCCGAACCCACCGAAAATCTCAAAACTATAAAGGCCACCATCGACAGGCACTACACCCGGGAACAGGCCGCTGCCATGAATCCCCTGGCTTTGGCCTATCTCGGCGATGGAATTTATTCCGATATGATTCGAAAATATCTGCTTGGCTGTGGTCACCAGAACGTCAACTTCATGACCAAAACCGCCATCCACTATGTCCGGGCCAGTGCCCAGGCCCAAATCATCCGGGAACTGCTGCCTGAGCTTACCGAAGCCGAGCAGCGGATCTTTAAACGGGGCCGTAATACCGCCTCTCAGGTTCCCAGGAATGCCAACCCGTCTGACTACCGCTATGCCACCGGGTTTGAAACCCTGATTGGCTACCTTTTTCTTTGCGGTGAGACGGAGCGGATGAATGCCCTGATTGTTCAGGGCATTGCGATCATCAACCAAAGCCTCAACTAACAAAAGCTCTGCTTCAGACAAATACCTGAAGCAGAGCTTTTCATTTTTATTGCATTAGTTTTGTACGATGACCGGAGCCGCCTCCCAGGTATCAAAGATGGTTCTCTGATACCACCGGAACATAAACAGTTCGTAAGCCAGACAAACGATTTCCGAGATGAAGAATCCATACCAGACCCAGTCCAGACCGCCAGCCTGAGCCAGCAGGTAAGTAACCGGCAAGAGCACCACCATCTGGCGTATAAAGGAAGCAATCATGCTGACATAAGCTTTCCCGATGGCCTGAAAACTGACACTGAGCATAATCGAAATTCCCGCCAACGGAAAAGCCAGACTGATGCTGCGCAGACAGTTTACCCCGATTTCCATCATTTCGGATGACGGATTAAAAGCCATCATAATCTGAGCCGGGAAAATCCAGAACAGTACTGTGCCGATGATCATAATCGAGAGGGCAGCAGTAATTGCGACCTTTAGGGTTTCATTGAACCGTTCCCGGTTTCTGGCCCCAAAATTAAAGCCGAAGATGGGCATGGCCCCCTGTCCCAATCCAAAGATGGGCATAAAGATGATCGATTGAATTTTAAAGTAAACGCCGAAAACTGCCACCGCTGACATCCCAAATCCGGCCAGGATCAGATTGTATCCGGTAATCATCAACGAGGCCAATCCCTGCATAATCGCTGCTGGCAAACCGACTTTAAAGATGTCCTTGACGATTTTTGTTTCATAGTGAAACACCTGATAGTCCAGTTTGAGATATGACTTTCCGCTTTTAAAGACAATCAACAGCATATAAACCATCGCAAAAAGCTGACCGATGACCGTGGCAATGGCCGCACCGGCTACCCCCAGGGCAGGGAAACCAAACCACCCGAAAATCATAATCGGATCCAGAATAATATTGGTCACCGCACCAATAATCTGGCCCACCATCGGTTGGATCATTTCACCGGTTCCCTGTAAGGTTGAAAAAGCTGCCTGGGTAATAAAACTACCAAAACAAAACACCGTAACAATCATCAAATAGGCGCGACCCTGAGCAATGATGTTGGCGTTATCGGTGAACAGACTGATAAACGCTTCGGCCGTAAAGAATCCCAGGATTCCCAACACGGCGGCGATTAAAACCGCCAATAGGAAACCATGCTCAGCCACGTTGGCTGCCTCGCTGTTTTTATTCTGACCCAGCCGCCTGGATATGGCTGAATTAATCCCAACTCCCAGACCCACAAAGCAGGAGATAATAATCATCTGAATCGGAAACGCCAGAGAAACCGCCGTTAGCGCTTCTTCCCCGATTTGCGCCACAAAGATACTGTCGACAATATTATATAAAGCCTGAATCATCATTGAAATAATTGCTGGTATGGACATTGAAAAAAGCAGCTTGGGAATGGGAACGACCCCCAATTTGTTCCTTTTTTCTGTTTTTGTGTCTTTCATAGGGCACCTCCTCTGATTTTTTCTAACTATTGTATCAAAAAACCCGGATCCAAGGACAATGTCAGCCTCACACCCAGGTTCCATTTAAGATCTAATTACTTCTTCTTTTTTGAAATTTCTACTTTTACTTTACGTTCTTTGATTATTTTGCCGTTTAGTTTCTTTTCGACTTTTTTAGCTTGCTCTTCATCCACATCGACAAAGGTAAACTTGTCATACATGTCAATGTTACCCACTGCTGACGATGGAATTCCGCATTCACCGCAGATCGCTCCCAGAATATCCCGTTTCTGGGCATGATCCTTTTCACCGACACTGATAAACAACCGTTTGGTTTTTTCCGGGCCAGCCCGACGAGAACCACCATCTCTGGATCCGCCATCACGACGGCTGCGTCCATCCCGACCGTCTCGGCGAGGACCACCATCATTCCGTCGGGGACGTCGTTCAACGGTGTTAAGGTCTTCAGCTTCTGACAACGGTAATTGGGCCTGCAATAAAACAGCGGCAATGGTCTCGGCTGTATAGCCTTTTTCGACCAGTTCGTCAATAATTTTTAAGTAGGTGTCCAGACTGCCTTTTTCAGTGCCCTTTTCGGCACGAATCTTAAAGCGTTCGTGGAAATGGGCAATCTTGATGTCATTGATGACTTCACTGGTAGGAATTAAATCCCGTTCGATACTTTTTTTAGTGTAATCGGTAATCTTCTTGAGTCGAAACTGATCTCTTGATCGTGCCAGGGTCAGGGAAATCCCGCTTTTTCCAGCCCGGCCGGTTCGCCCAATTCGATGCACATAGTATTCTTCATTATCCGGTACATCGTAATTAAAGACGATATCCACGTCATCCACATCAATACCCCGGGCCGCCACATCGGTTGCCACCAGAATATTTAGTTTACCGCGACTGAAATCTTTTAATACCGCCATTCGGGACATCTGGCGCATGTCGCCATGAATCTTGTCGACCGAATAACCCAATTTTTTCAGATCATCCGTGATTTCATCGACATATTTTTTAGTGTTACAAAAAATAAGTGAACGCTGAGGTTTGTACACATCCAGCAAACGGGTTAACGCTTCAAACTTATGGTGATCGCTGATATTGAAGTATTTCTGCTCAATACTGGTTGCGACCATGGTTTTCGGCGAAATTTCGATCATTACCGGATCTTTCTGGTAGGTTTCAGCAATTTTTAAAATCGGTTTTGGCATCGTCGCTGAGAATAACACCGTCTGAATATCATGGTCAATTTCATCGAGAATCAATTCGATATCTTCCCGGAATCCCATGTTTAACATTTCATCTGCTTCGTCCAGCACTACCATCGAAACATCACTCAGTTTCAGTGTTTTTCGACGCATATGATCCATTACCCGGCCGGGGGTGCCAACAACGATCTGAACCCCGGATTTAAGGTCTCTGATTTGACCTTCAATGGACGCCCCACCGAAAATCGGCAGAACTTTTACGCCTTTCTGGTATTTTATTACTTTTCTAAACTCGTCTGAGACCTGTACTGCCAACTCACGGGTTGGGCATAGAACTAAAACTTGTACTTTCTTTATGGAAGGGTCAAGCTTTGTAATGGCTGGAATGGCAAAGGCAACAGTTTTTCCTGTTCCGGTTTGCGATTTTCCAATGAGGTCTCCTCCCATCATCAATTGTGGTATCGCTCGCTCCTGGATTTCGGTCATTTCTACAAAGCCCATTTCTTCGATGCCTTGCAGTAGTTGTTCATTAATTTCTAATTCTGTAAATTTCATTTAGTATCCTTTCTCGAATATATAACATCTTATTTTAAACCAAACTAAAGAATAAAGCAAGTTTGTTTTAGATTCATTAAGAAATAGTGCTTCTGTTTCATGTGGTATTTGAATTATTTCCGGTTTTGCACCTTTGTATAAAATTTCTGGCCATCAAGTATACGAATAGTGTATAATATGGTTATACACATATCATGTGTTTATCTTATTCGTTCATACTGAGTTTATGAATATTTTTTGGAGGAAACACGATGTCTACTTTTGGTACCCGATTAAAACGACTACGCATTAATAAGGACATGACCCAGCAAGATTTTGCTGAGCATTTTGATTTAAACAAGAGCTCAATTTCCAAGTATGAGAAGGATAAAAACCTTCCTGAAAACCAGTTGCTGGTTGAAATTGCCGATTATTTTGATGTATCGGTTGATTATCTGCTTTGTCGGACTGACAATGCCACATCTCTCAATGATGCTAAACTCAAATCTGAGGGTTCATTAAACTCAGCTGAACAATTAGTTAAACCATTGGATATGAAAGACCTGCTGGGGCTGTTCGGATACGCCATGACCAGCGAAGAGGGCAAGCGGGAAATTCTCGATTTTATTAACTTCAAACACGAAGTTTTGCTCCAACATTACGCCAAAAAAGAATCCTAAAAAAAGAAGCTGTTTTCGGACAGCTTCTTTTTTTATCAACTTAACCGATTGGTTCCATTTTTTCCAGGCTCTTAAGCCATTGGGTGGCATGAGCATCCGAGGGCATCCGCCAGTCACCCCGGGGCGAAAAGGAGACCGAACCGACCTTGGGCCCATCGGGGAGACAGTTGCGTTTAAACTGCTGGCCAAAGAAACGGTGATAAAAGTTTTTCAGCCATTTAAAAATGACTGCCTTTTGATAGACGCCGTCAAAGGCCTTGCAGGCCAGAAAATAAACTTTTTCCGGTGAAAAACCATGACGAACCATTTGATACATGAAGAAATCGTGAAGTTCGTATGGTCCCACGGTTTCTTCCGTTTTCTGGGCAATTTTTCCATCGGCATCCGGCGGCAGCAGTTCCGGAGAAACCGGGGTCGCCAGAACATCATAAAGAATTTTGCGAATGTCTGCTTCCGGCGAATGGTCGGCCACCCACTCCACCAGGTAGCGGATCAGGGTTTTTGGCACACTGGCATTGACACTGTACATCGACATATGGTCGCCATTATAGGTGGCCCAGCCCAGTGCCAGTTCCGAAAGATCCCCGGTACCAATAACAATTCCCCCCAGTTTATTGGAAAGATCCATCAGAATCTGGGTGCGTTCCCGGGCCTGGGAATTTTCGTAGGTGATATTGTGAAGATCAATGGGGTGGCCGATATCCTTAAAGTGAGCGGTACAGGCCGCCACAATCGAAATCTCATGGAAGCTGGCACCGAGACCCTTAATCAGGGCTACGGCATTGTCGTAGGTGCGGTCAGTGGTGCCAAAGCCCGGCATGGTGACGGCATGAATTTTTTCCCGGGGAATACCAAAGCGGTCACAAACAGAGACACAGACCAGCAGCGCCATGGTGGAGTCCAGGCCCCCGGAGATCCCCACCACCATCGGGGCGTTACCGATATGAGCCAGGCGGGTCGCCAAACCAATGGTTTGAATATTAAAGATTTCTTCACAGCGTTCACTGCGACGGTTGGGATCTGCCGGAACAAAGGGCTGCGGGTTGACCTCCCGATCAAAATCATTGGTGCCCGAAGTTTCAAAGGTAATGGTTCGGTAAAAACGGTTATTAAGCAGATCCACCGAATCGCCAAAGCCATGCTGCATTTGGCGGTCATGATTGAGTGATTCCACATCAATATCGCAAATCAGCAATTCATTACCCAGGTTAAATTTGGGCAGTTCTTTAAGTAGTATCCCCCGTTCACAGATCATCGCATTACCACCGAAAACCAGATCACTGGTGGATTCCCCAAACCCTGCTGAGGCATAGAGATAAGCTGCATTGCAGCGTCCGGATTGGGAGCGGATCAGTTCCCTGCGATAATCACTTTTGCCCACCACCTCATTGCTGGCAGAGGGATTAAGAATCACCGTGGCACCAGCCAGAGCGTGAAAGCTGCCCGGTGAGATCGGCACCCATAGGTCTTCACAAATTTCGACGGCCACCACAAATTCTTCCCGATGAACATGCTTAAACAGCAAATCCGTCCCAATCGGAACCGCTTGGGAACCGATTGGAATTTCTGTCTGATTCAATGATTTTGCCGAAGCAAACCAACGTTTTTCATAAAACTCCTGATGATTGGGAATATAGGTTTTGGGCACAATCCCCAGAATTTTACCATCGTTTAGCAGCGCTGAACAATTGTACAAACTGCCATTAATGGCCAGGGGCAGACCCACCACCAGCAGCATTTTTTTTCCGTCTGACCATTGGCACAGGCTGTCCAGAGCCTTGACGGCGTTTTTCTGTAGCTCCCGCTGAAAAAACAGATCACCGCAGGTATAGCCGGTAATCCCTAACTCCGGAAACAACAGCACTTCCACGCCCTGATCCCAGGCCTTTTCTGCCAGACTAATCATTTGCCTGAGGTTATATTGGCAGTCTGCCAATTTAAGTTTGGGAACAGCGCAGGCTGTTCTAAAAAAACCATATTTATGCATTTAATTCACCTTGTATCTTTTTAATTTTCAACGTAACTGTTTGAATGACCTTCATTATATCCCCATTTCAGCTCCAAAACAATCATATTTTATTTTCCACAGCCTGTGTCTAATCAACTATTTTTTATTAACAATTGACCTGTTCATTGTTTTCCCATTACATTGGCGCTATTGGGGGGTTCTCCCAATAGTCAACAAGGTTATCCACATTGTCCACAGGTAAAACCAATGTTCTCCACAGCTTTATCCGAATCCTATCCACATTTTGTAAGTTATCCACAGTTTTTCTGTTAATATATCTTGTGTCTTCACCCATAAAAAAAATCAAGATCTGGGATCTTGATTTTTTTATCCACTATTTTTTTGTGGCTAAAGCAGCTTTGACGAAACTCTGAAACAGGGGATGCGGTTTGTTTGGTCGGGATTTAAACTCCGGATGCGCCTGAGTGGCCACAAACCAGGGATGATCCTTGATTTCAATCATCTCAACAAGCACCCGGTCAGGTGACATCCCTGAGAAAACCAGCCCTTTTTCTTCTAATTGGGGAATGAAATCATCATTCACTTCGTAGCGATGACGATGTCGTTCGCTGATATTTTTCTCGCCATAAGCTTCCATGGCTTTGGAGCCTTCCAACAATTCGCAGGGGTATAATCCCAACCGCATGGTGCCGCCCATATCAATAATTTTTTTCTGCTCTTCCATCAGGTTAATCACCGGATAAGGCGTTTCCGGATCCAGTTCAATGCTGTGAGCTCCGGTAAGTCCGGCTACATTACGGGCAAACTCAATGACAGCTAACTGCAGACCCAAACATAGTCCTAAAAAAGGTACCTTGTTTTCTCGAGCATATTGAATGGCGTGGATCTTGCCTTCCACCCCGCGGTGACCAAAGCCGCCCGGAACAATGATGCCGTCCAGATCTTTGAGTACCCGGTCAACATTCTCTTCATTGATGTCTTCGGAGTGAATCCACTTGATGACAACTTCAGAATTATTACCGATCCCACCATGACGCAGGGCCTCAGCCACCGATAGATAGGCATCGTGAAGTTCCACATATTTTCCGACTAAGCCGATGGTTACCTTGTTTTCCAGACTTTTAGCCTTTTTTACCAGATCTTTCCATTCGGTCAAATCCGGTTCTTTACACTCGATATGGAGTTTTTCACAAACCAATTCGGCCAGGCCTTCTTTTTCAAGCATTAAGGGCACTTCATAAAGTTCAGCGGCATCCATATTAACTACCACCGCTTTTTTATCGACATTACAGAACAGTGAAATTTTCCCCTTAAGGCCTTCTTCGACCTCTTTTTCAGAACGGAGCACAATAATATCCGGCTGAATCCCGATACTTCGGAGTTCTTTTACCGAATGCTGGGTCGGTTTTGTTTTCAGTTCACCAGCTTTTCCCAAAAAAGGCAGCAGGGTTACATGGATGTACAAAACATTTTCAGCCCCCAGATCGCCCTTGAATTGTCTGATCGCTTCCAGATAAGGCAGGCTTTCAATATCCCCCACGGTGCCGCCGATTTCAGTGATGACGACATCGGGATGACTATACTCCGTGACCCGCAGGATACCATCTTTTATTTCATCGGTAATGTGAGGAATAACCTGAACCGTTCCGCCCAGGTAATCGCCGCGACGTTCTTTTGAGATAACATTCCAATATACTTTTCCGGTGGTGACATTGCTGTACTTGGACAGGTTTTCGTCGGTGAATCGCTCGTAGTGACCCAGATCCAAATCGGTTTCGGCGCCATCATCAGTCACAAAAACTTCCCCATGCTGATAAGGACTCATCGTTCCAGGATCAAAATTTAAATAAGGATCAAATTTCTGAATCGACACTTTAAGCCCTCTGGACTTAAGCAGCCGTCCCAATGAAGCACTCGTAATGCCCTTTCCTAAAGAAGATACTACACCACCAGTGACAAAAATATACTTTGTTTGCATTAATTTACCGACTCCTTTTTCTTTTACATTTTCGTATTATTTCAACAAAAAAATCACTGCAAAAAATGAGTTTTTTTTTTGCAGTGATGCAATTAACAATACTACTAGTTTAACAGTTTTTTTATAAAATACAATAATAATTTTGTTTTAACTATCAACTTTTTTATGATACCATTTTTTTCTTAAAGAATAAAGAAAAAAACACAAATAAAATGGCACAGCGAACCCAATATTACAAAAATGTGAAATAATTCGTGAAAGCCGAAGTTTTTGCCGAAGTTTGGCTTTTTGACGGCGTAAATCACCCCGCCGATGGTATACATGACCCCACCGCCAACCAGCAGCACAAAACCCGGCCGAGGCAAAGCCTGATACAGCGGCCCTAACACAAATAGCGCAAACCACCCCAGAAAAATATAGAGACCGGTGCCCAGCCACCGGGGCATATTGATCCAGGCCACTTTAAGAATAATCCCGACTAGAGCCACCCCCCAGATTGCCACCATCATCGCTACCCGCATGGTTCCCGTTAAGCAAAGCAGACAAAATGGGGTATAGGTTCCCGCAATCAGAATAAAGATCATGGCATGATCCAGTTTTTTCAGATGCAGAATTTCTTCCTTACTGCCATATGATGCATGGTATCTAAAGCTGGTGCCATATAGGCAGATCAGTCCCACTCCAAAAGCCAGTACCGAAATGAGTGTCAATGGGGTCAGATTATCCTTTGCAACAATTAAAATCAACATCGCAATAATGCCAAAGATGGATAATATTGCACCAATTAAATGGGTTAATGCATTCATCGGTTCTCTAAACTGATTCATATTTTGTCCTTTCTGTTACTCAATCATTTGCTTTTATCACTATACCATACTTTTAAAATTTTGTGAAATCAGGTCTCACATCACAAAAACACCTATTTCAATCATGCAAAGATCAAAACAGGTGTTTATCCAACCAAAATACTATTATCCTACCTATTTCGAACTGTTACCTCATCAAAGTCATCGTGGGTGGTCATTTGACCAGGTGGAATAATACAAAAACCCTCCTGCCACTGGCCGGTTACCAATTTTTCAAGCGGTGAAATGCTCCCCTGATCGACCACCACTTCCAGTCCGATGAGTTCCCCAATATCATTCACCCGGGGCAGCGAATTATCGACTGAGTAGGCGCCAGTATCAATCAACATCAGGTTTTTATAGTTCCGAAACATAATATCCATGACTTTCCTAGCCCGACTTTCGCCGTACTTTTCCCGGTTATGCGCAAATTCTTTATCAAGAGACTTTTCCCCCCGCAACCAGCCCTCAGTCAGAAAGTAGGTCGATGTTCGAATCCGCTCCAGCTCTTCTTTTTCTGAAAGCAGGATATCAATGCAATCCCCATAACGGGGAATAATCAAAGTGGCCGTGTTACTTTTTAACCCCAACAATCCGTTGCCGCAATTGCCATAGGCAAACAAGAGTTGATCATATTCCTCTTCAGCTTTGTCTATTTCTTCCTGAAGGGCGTTTTTCAATCGTTCCGGAGAGTCATGGAGCAGATTGGACATCCAGACGGTATCCAATTCTACACTGTTTTTTTTCAATGCCAGTTCAACCTCATCCTTGATGGTTTCGCAGGCAATTAATAATCGCTTCATTTATTTTTTACACCTTTTTTCTGTTTACGCTTTCAAGCGTATTATTTATGGACTATTTTTCTGCACTATTTCCAGTATAACCAAGAATCCCTGTTTTTCAAGAAAAAATACAGATAAAATTTCCCCTCGATAATTTTTTGTCGGCAACCGACTTTATGTTATAATATCATCGTCAATTAATCTTAATATTAGGAGAAGAAAATGGATAAAAGTATGTTCCGAAAAGAAGTTCTGGCACGCCGTAAAGAAATTTATTGTGCCGATACCGATGCAAAAATTATCGAACAATTCCTGGATAGTGATCTTTATAAAAACGCCGACTGGATTATGGCCTATGTCAGCTTTGGCACTGAAATCTATACCCATGATTTTATCAAAAAAGCCCTGGCCGATGGTAAACACATCGTGGTTCCCATCTGTAACATCGAAGATCATACCGTTACCCTGTCAGAGTTGATTAATTTTCCCGAAGATCTGGAAGAGGGCCACTATGGAATCCTCGAAGTTCGTGCCGAATGTATGCGAATTGTCGATCCTAAAAAAATCGATCTGGTGATGGTTCCCGGCTGTGCCTTCTCACCCTCCGGCCACCGGATGGGCTTTGGCGGCGGCTATTATGACCGTTTTCTGGAAACTGTCAGTGACGATTGTATCACCGTTGCACTGATTCGTGAAGACTTTATTTTTGACAAAATCCCCATGGAAGAGCATGATAAAAGCGTCCAATTCATGGTTACCGAAAAATGTGTCAATTGTTGTCCAATTCAGGAGGCCTAATTTAACATGAATGTTACCGAAGCCATCAGCTACATTGAAGCAACCCATAAGTTTGGCACCCGGTTAGGGCTGGACAGCATGAGACTCCTACTGAATGCCATGGACAACCCCCAGGATAAGCTTAAATTTATTCACATTGCCGGTACCAACGGCAAAGGATCCACTTCCACCATGATCGCCACCGTCTTAAAAACCGCCGGATACAACACCGGTCTGTTTACCTCTCCCTTTCTGGAAGCCTTTAATGAACGGATCCAGTTAAACAATGAACCGATTGATGATGACAGTCTGGTCGCCGCCACTACCTTTGTCAAGGAACGGATCGAAGTGCTACTGGAGCAAGGCGAACCCCACCCGACCGAATTTGAAATGGTGACCGCCGTTGGTCTTCAATACTTTTATGAAAAACAGGTGGACTTTGTTGTGCTTGAAGTTGGAATGGGCGGAAGGCTTGATGCCACCAACATCATCAAAGATCCATTGGCGGTAGTGATCATGGGGATCAGCAATGATCACACCGACTACCTGGGAAACACCCTGGCTGAAATTGCCTATGAAAAAGCCGCCATTATCAAAGAAGGCTCTGATGTCGTTGTCTATCCTCAGGATCCCGAAGCCTTAAAAGTCATTCTTGACTTTGCGGAGTCCAAAAATGCCAATACGGTTTTGGTTAACCCCGATGATATTTCAATTCTAAGCCATACCACCCACGATCAGACCCTGAAATATCGGGGCGATCACCTCTATCTGGATGGCTTTTCCTTAAAACTGCTGGGTGATCATCAATCCCTGAACTGCCTGACCGCGCTGGAAGTCATTGCCCTGCTGATTCGCAAAGGCTATTCAATCACCTCCGGGCAGATTAAAAAAGCGCTGGCTAATGTTGTTTTTCCGGGGCGTTTTGAAATCTTTCGGGAAAATCCGGTGATCCTCATCGATGGCGCCCACAACAGCAATGGGATCCAGGCTTTTGTTAATAATATGAAGCAATATTTTCCCAACCGCACAATCAACCTGTTTTTCGGAATGCTGGAAGATAAGGACATCGAAGAATCCTTATCTTATCTGGTGCCCATCGCCAGCACCATTCACACCCTGACGCCCAACAGTGACCGGGCCATGCCAGCCGATAAAATGGCCGCATTAATCAGCACTAGCTATGGCAAAAGCGTCGATTTCTACGACAATATGGATGACGCCGTTAACAGCATTAACCTGACCCGAACAAACGAAGTCAATGTATTTGTGGGTTCCCTTTATATGATTGGTGAAGCCCGCACCCTGATCCGGAAAAATTTACTGTAAAACTAAGCTTAAAATTTTCACACCATTAATTAAAAAGTAGGGGCGATCCGAGATCGCCAGTAAACGTGGGTGGTTATGCCATACGTAACTGGCGATCACGGATCGCCCCTACAATTTTTTTATACGGTCACTCTTATTTTATTATTTCAGTGCGCAAGTTAGCAATCGAATCACCGCTGCTTTATCGGGAGCATGAAAGAGCTCATTGCGAATCACCGTGGCATGGGGAAGACCTTTGGTATAGGCCGCCAGATGTTTACGCATTTCCCGGAGTCCAGCCTCCTCGTTTTTTAGCAGCCCCAACAAATCAATGTGTTTAATGGCGACCTGGACCCGTTCTTCAGGCGTCGGTTTGGCGAGCACTTCGCCGGTATCTAAATAATGCTTAATTTCCCGAAAAACAAAGGGGTTACCAATGGCTGCCCGACCAACCATCAGCCCATCGACCCCGGTTAATTCAATGGCCTTTTGGGCCGCTTCACCACTGTTGATATCGCCGTTTAAGATGATCGGAATCCCGGCATTTTTTTTGACCTCAGCAATAATCTCCCAATTGGCCAAACCGGAGTAATAGGCTTCCCGGGTGCGGCCATGGATCGTTAGGGCCGCCGCCCCAGCAGCTTCCACCCCCTCGGCGATTGCCCGGATATTGATGCTCTGATCATCCCAGCCAATACGGGTTTTGACAATCAGCGGCTTCTGGGAGGCCTCTGCCAATGCACTAACTACCGCAAAAAACAACTCCGGTGTTTTTAACAGGGCTGAGCCTTCGCCATTTTTGGTAATCTTGGGGGCCGGGCAACCGGCGTTAAAATCCAAAAAGGCATAATCGGTGGCATTAATATAATCCCTGACGACCTGTGCCAGAATATCCGGATCGGAGCCAAACAGTTGGATTCCCGCCGGTGCTTCCTGCTCACAGGTCAGCATTAAATCAGCCGTCTTGTGATCCTTATAGTATAGACCCTTGCCGCTGATCATTTCTGAAAATACCACTCCAGCCCCAAACTCTTTGGCCATCAGCCGAAACGGCAGGTTGGTGTAGCCAGCCATTGGCCCCAAAAAAAGAGGGGTTTCAATTGAAACATCCCCAATTTTCAGAACGCTATTTTTTTGTTCACATGCAGATTTTGTTTTCATCGTTAATCCTGTTTACCGGAAATTCTTATCATGGATAATCTTTAGCCCTTTAAGGGACAATTGCGGATCATAAACATTGATGGATTTTGTTTCCTGGTAAAACAGACGGCCATACCCGCCGGTTGCCACCACCTTCATATCCTTAACGCCAGTCTCTTTTTTAATCTGTTCAATGATATACTCCACCTGACCAATATAACCATAAACCAAACCCGCCTGCATACTGGTTACCGTATCACGGGCCAATATTGATGAAGGTTTTTTAATTTCGATATTGGGTAACTTGGCGGCATTTTTCCACAAGGCATCAATGGAAATCTGAATCCCCGGGGTGGTTACTGCTGCTGCAAAAGCCCCTTCCCTGGTGACATAATCAAAGGTAGTGGCCGTTCCAAAGTCGGTGACGATTAATGGTCCGCCATAAATGCTGTAGGCAGCTACCGCATCGACAATCCGGTCAGCACCAACTTCGGATGGATCCGAGGTATTAATGGGCATTCCGGTTTTGATACCCGGCCCCACCACCATCGGTTCGACGCCGATATATTTTTTTATGCCATTGGTCAGTGAGTACATAATGTTTGGCACTACTGACGCAATAATGACACTGCTGATTTTGTCCACCGATATTTCTGAATTTCTGAAGAAGGATTTGATCAGCACTCCGTACTCATCCGAGGTTCGCGGTGTTTTGGTGACAAAGCGCCAGGAATAGGGGATTTCATCGCCGATCAGAACTGCCAGTTCCGTATTTGTATTTCCGACATCAATACCTAAAATCATGTTTCCTCCTAAAGATTGGTTTCCAGTTTTTTTGCAACCTTCTCGTTGAAGCGAGCTTTATCGACAATAAAACGCTGATGAATCGCTTCGCCAATTTTTTCGACGTTATCCCATGCATCGATATCAAAATTCAAGGCCCGTTTTTCGATCGATACCAGCGTCGCCTTAATTCGAATTTCCATTCCCACCGGCGAGGCTGACAGATGTTTTAATTCGATCAAGGTACCCACGGTGGTACTGTTATCGGGTTGAGTCGTTTCCACCCCTTCAAAGGCCGTATTCTCCATCCAGGCCACAAGTCGGGGCGTGGCCAGCACCGCTTCGCCGCCGCTGCCTAAGGCCAAGGCCGTATCTTCTTTATTTACAAAAAATTTCTTTTCAAAACTGGTTCCAACTTTCAGTTCTTCCATTTCATCCTCCATGTCTTTTTGTCAAATTCAACTGATTACATAGTTGTATTTTAACATCTTATCTTAAAAAAAGCCGTTATATTAACGGCTTTTTTACGTGTTAATTATTCAATTTCAGCTTCTATCTCAACTTCTACCATTTTTTCTGATTCCGGCTGTTCTTCAAACAGCGCTTTGAATTCTTCACCAGTGACGGTTTTATCTCTCAGCAGGCGAGTGGCAATCTCTTCGAGCTTTTCCTGATGTGTTTCCAGAATCGAGCAGGCCCGTTCAAAAGCGTTTTCCACAATCGTACGGATTTCCTTATCAATGACCGCCGCAACTTCCTCGCTGTAATTGCGGGAACGTCCCAGATCCCGACCCAGAAAGACTTCACCGCTGTCAGAATGTCCAAAAGTCATTGGCCCCAGATGCTCACTCATTCCCCATTCTGTTACCATGCTTCTGGCAATCTTGGTCGCTCGTTCAATATCATTGCTGGCACCAGTACAAATATCATCCAGAGCGATTTTTTCAGCCGCCCGTCCACCCAGCAGACCGCAGATATTTTCCAGCAACTTACTTTTACTCATATGCTGTCGATCATCATCCGGCAGTGACAACGTGTAACCAGCTGCCATACCCCGGGGAATAATCGAAATCTCATGAACCGAGTCACAATTGGGTAAAAGATGCATGACAATCGCATGTCCGGCTTCATGATAAGCCGTGATATGTAAATCATCCTCGTTGATCACTTTGCTTTTCTTTTCAGGACCGGCAATCACCCGTTTGATGGCTTCTTCCAACTCGACCATAGTAATCAATTTACCACTATGTCTGGCCGTCAGAAGGGCAGCTTCATTCATCAGGTTTTCCAGATCTGCCCCGGTGAAGCCCGGTGTCCCTTTGGCAATGGTAGCCAGATCGACCTCAGGTGCCAGGGGTTTATCTTTTTTATGGACATTGAGAATTTCTTCCCGACCTTTTACATCCGGTACACCAACCGTTACCTGGCGGTCAAAACGCCCTGGTCTCAGTAAGGCTGGGTCAAGAATATCCGGACGGTTTGTAGCGGCAATAATGATAATGCCTTCGTTGATACCAAAACCATCCATTTCAACCAGTAACTGATTCAGGGTTTGCTCCCGTTCGTCATGTCCGCCACCCAGACCAGCGCCACGATGTCGACCAACCGCATCAATTTCATCAATAAAAATGATACAGGGGGCGTTTTTCTTGGCATTTTCAAAAAGATCCCGAACTCGGGACGCTCCGACCCCAACAAACATCTCGACAAAATCCGAACCACTGATGGTGAAAAACGGCACTGCCGCTTCACCGGCCACCGCTCTGGCCAGAAGGGTTTTCCCAGTACCCGGAGGTCCAACTAATAAAATCCCTTTGGGAATCCGGGCGCCCAATTTCCGGTAGCGATCCGGAGCTTTCAAGAAATCAACAACTTCTTCCAACTCTTCTTTTTCCTCGTCGGCACCAGCAACGTTTTTAAAGGTCACCTTGGTTT
Source organism: Acetobacterium sp. MES1 (assembly GCF_002237635.1). Classification (NCBI taxonomy): domain Bacteria; kingdom Bacillati; phylum Bacillota; class Clostridia; order Eubacteriales; family Eubacteriaceae; genus Acetobacterium; species Acetobacterium sp. MES1. The sequence goes on along the minus strand of NZ_MJUY01000008.1, from coordinate 25,872 downwards.
CCCCTTCAACGTGAAGTTTTGCCCGACTTTTTCCAAAGGACATTACCTTCCCGCCGCCACCGCCAGCCTGTTGGCTAAAGACAAGAAAAAACACCACCATTAAAACAATCAACACCACTGATGGAATTAAGGAAATCCACCAGGAATCCTGCTGCTTGGTAATGGTTACTTTCACATCGTTTTCTAAAATATACGGTGTTACCTGTTCATCTATTACATATTGCGGTACCACTGCCTCAAATTCTTCGCCACTTCGTAGAACGCCGGTGACATTTGAGTTGTTTATTTCCAGTTCTGCTACCTGATTATTCTCCAATTGGGTCAGCAGCTCACTATAAACAATCGTTTTAACCTCTTCTTTCATGGGGTTTAAAAAGGTTACCGCGACAATAATGATCAATAGAATTACTAAATAAAACCCAATCATCTTAAGGTATTTATTCAAAAAACATCACTCCTCTCATGTTCAAATTCTTCTTTTTTCCGCTATGCTTATTCATATACTTCTCGTTTTAAAATCCCGATAAAGGGAAGATTCCGGTATTTTTGAGCATAATCCAATCCGTATCCAACTACAAATTCGTTGGGTATTTCAAAGCCGATATAATCAGCAATAACCCGCTGTTCCCGACGCTCCGGCTTATCCAGTAGCGAACAGACCTTCACATCCGCTGCCCCCAGACTTTCAAAGCGATTTAATAAATATTTCAGGGTATTGCCAGTATCAACGATATCTTCAATCAGCAAAATACTCCGGCCTTTGACATCCATCGATAGATCCGCTTCCAGTTGAACAATTCCAGAGCTCCGGGCTTCGGCGCCATAGCTGGAGGCTTTTAAGAAATCAATCTCCAATGGAATCGGAATTTTTCTAATCAAATCGGCCATAAAAACCGATGATCCTTTCAAAATGCCAATCAAGATGGGATACTTTCCCCGGTAATCTGCGGTAATCTTTTCTCCAAGTTCTGCGACACGCTTTTCCAATGCCTTTTCATCAACCAAAATTTCCTGAATATCGGCTATCACATTTTTCTCCTAACATAAGGTATGTTACCCTAATTATTTTTTTTGTATCATCATTGGCCAAAAATCGTTGATTGATGGCATAGCCCAAAATCCATAAGACCTCGTTGTCCACCACCAGTAGCGGAATTTCATTTCTGCGATTGCGATCGATTTTCTTGTCAATAAAATATTTTTTTATGGATTTTTTTCCCAGTAGACCGGGAGGATAAAAATAGTCTCCTGATTGACGACTACGCAAAACCAATATGCCTTTTATTTTATCATAATCAAAATATTTTTCACAATGATTTTCCACTTCTTTCGAAAAAAAACACCTTTTATCCTTAAATTCAGCCGGAGTAACCCGTTTCGTCTCGACGATCAGATGCTCTTTAGCAAAGAGGTAGGTTTTGTTTTCCAGAATCCGTTTGGGTGTTAAAATAACCTCAGCCTGCGTTTCTTTTTCAGATACCATAACCCGTTCATAACGGCGGCTAATTTGAATGTCATGCGGGAGGTGGATTTCCCAGATTGTTTTGTCGCTCTTTAGTAAACTATAAAATGCAGTGATATGATTGTACTCAATTTCCTTTAAACTACCCTTAAATTTAAAAATGGCCCGCCGTAAAATTTCTTTCTGAACCACCGGTTCCTCGCCCAACCACACGTCACGATCAATAACTACCTGGTTTATTTCAGAAGCCAGAATCCGATCTTCAATCAGATCCACATATTTCTCAAAAAACGCTTCATATTCATAGGCAATTTTTGTAAATTCATTAAAATGGACTTCCGCCCGGGGATTGATTTCTAAAACCATCGGCATAATATCCAACCGGATTTTATTGCGGGTATAGTCTCGCTGAAAATTGGTGGCATCGGTTCGAAAAGCCAGCTCATTGAGTTTGCAATACGCCAGAATTTCTTTTTTCTCAAGACATAAAAAAGGCCGGATATATAAATTGTCGCGACTGGATTTAATCCCGGATACCCCCTTGACCCCGGTACCCCGAATCAGTCGCATCAGCATCGTTTCCGCCTGATCATTGATATGATGGCCCATCGCGATCCGATTATAACCATGGGCTTCTGCGATGACACTAAAAAAGTCGTAACGTTCTTTCCGTCCCGCTTCTTCTACTGATATTTTCTCGATTCGTGATATTTGCCGGATATTTCGTTGTCGTGAAAAGAAGGGGATCTTTCGTTCCCGACAAAATTCTTTTACAAACTCCTCGTCGGCATCAGCGGCAACTCCCCGAAGACCATGGTGAAGATGAGCCACACCGAGGGTTATTTCAAATTGGTTGGCATATTTGTCCAAAAAATACAATAAAGCCAGCGAATCTGCTCCACCGGATACGCCGATGAGAACATGATCGCCAGCCTCTAAAATTCCCTGTTCTTCAATGTATTGAATTACTTTTTTCTCCATGGTTTCACCACTTCAATAAAATTCTCGATTCTAATTTTTTAACAAAAATAGATAAAAAAAATGGTGGTCGCAACAGGGCTCGAACCTGTGACCCCCTGCTTGTAAGGCAGGTGCTCTCCCAGCTGAGCTATGCGACCACGAAATAATCTGGAAACTATTCGGTTGTGATGATACAAATTAATTGGTGACCCCTAGGGGACTCGAACCCCTGTTACCGCCGTGAAAGGGCGGTGTCTTAACCGCTTGACCAAGGGGCCACTGATTTATTTTTTTTATGGTAGCGGCGAACGGAGTCGAACCGCTGACACTACGGGTATGAACCGTATGCTCTAGCCAACTGAGCTACGCCGCCATGAAAAAAAGGATTTGTATATTTGGTTGCGGGAGCAGGATTTGAACCTACGACCTCCGGGTTATGAGCCCGACGAGCTACCAAGCTGCTCCATCCCGCGATGTGAGTAATTGAGCAAGTTTATCAAGTGACCATTTTAAAAAGTGGTGCCGAGGACCGGAATCGAACCGGTACGGTCGAAAGGACCGCAGGATTTTAAGTCCTGTGCGTCTGCCAGTTCCGCCACCCCGGCACTTTTTCGTCCGTCCCCTTGCTCAAGGGACAAGTGTTATTATACGCCCATCCATAGATAATGTCAAGCTTTTTTGAAAAAAATATTTCTATTTATTTTCCATGACAAAATGGCGGTATGCTGCGCCTTCGAGGTTATCATAATCACAGACGGTAAAAACAGTTTCCCCAGTGATTTTAAAAATATTCAAAAGTAAAAAAGCCCCGGCTAAAATAATATCAGCCCGTTTGGCTTCCAGCCCCACCATATTTTGTCGCTCCTTGATGGTTTTACTGGCTAAACTATCAATCATACGTTCCAGCTCATCTTTAGTAATGGTACTCTGATGAACCATTTCACTGCAATAGGTCTTCAGTTCCTGTTTGATCGTTGATAAACTGGTGGCCGTTCCACCAATACCAATGAGTTTGTAGGGTTTGGTCGGCAAAAATCCATGTGTCTTTTTTTCAAACTCGGCATAAATTTTCTCATTCATCCGCTCCAATTCCTGAAAGGTTGGTGGATCAGAAAAAATAAATTCTTCGGTACAGCGAACACAGCCCAGATTAATACTCATCATTCTTTTTATTTCATTATCTTCGCCATAAATAAATTCGGTACTACCGCCACCAATGTCAAAAATCAGAATTTTTTCTTCAAAGCACTGAGACACCCCAACAAAACCAAGCTCTGCTTCAGCTTCACCAGAAATCACCTCAATTTCGAATCCCAGTTTTTCTTTAACTGCCTCAAGATAGGCCGCTGTATTATCGGCGTCCCGCATGGCACTGGTACCAAACAAATAAAACGCTTCCACCCCATAATCGGCGGCGATATTTTTGTACTCTTCCAGGGCTTCCATATTTCTTTTTTCGGCATCGGGATGAAGCCGTCCGGTTTGATTGACTCCCTGGCCCATCCGGGTATAACGAACCGATTTGTTGACCCGCACCAGTTTTCCCTGGTCATTTCGAAAAATCAGCATTCGGGTGGAATTAGTTCCTATATCAATCACCGCCAGATGGCGTTTTTTTTCTTTTCGTTCAATCAAATCAAGTTCACTACCATCTAAATTACTGTTGCATTTATTGTTCAACTGTTTGCCCATCGCTTTCTGCAGCATCTTTCTGGGTTTCCACAATGACGATGGTTTCATCCGGATAATATAAACCTAGATATCGCCGTGCAAAATTCTCCACATAATTCTTGCTGCCCATCTGTTTAACCTGTTCATCTAATTGATTACTTCTTATTTTTTCATTTTCGATTTCTTGGCTAATTTGGATCTTTTGCTGATCCAACTCATAGATTTTTATGGCATTGGCCAGATAGATGTAGACGGTAAACAAAATTGTCCCGATAATTGCCAGGGCAATGATGATTCGACGTCTGATCAGGTTTCTCGTTTTTTCATTCATCTTCGCTTCTTCATTTCCGGCAGGCCTGCCCTACAATTCCCGATACATATCTCCTGCTTTATCTTTAGGAGCATGTTCCAGGCATAAAAGAACCTCCACCTTTTGTTCTCCGTCACCATAACGGATGGTAATAATATCTCCGGGTTTCACCTGGTCACCCGGTTTAGCCACCTTGTCGTTAATGGATATCCGCCCGCCGTCACAGGCGTCTTTTCCCACGGTTCGACGTTTAATAATTCTGGCGTTTTTTAAATATTTATCAATTCTCATGTAGTCCTCATTATTCTAAATCAAAAAGCTTAAAACTAAAACCACTGATAAAACAAAAAGCCAGAGCGTCGCCCCGGCTTCTGTAACTTTGCTTACTTATTTACTTCATCCTTAAAGCCTTTACCCGCTTTAAAGCCAGGGGCTTTAGAGGCTGCTATTTCGATGGGCTCTTTTGTTCGTGGGTTAAGACCTGTACGTGCTGCACGTTCTCTAACCTCAAAGGTTCCAAAACCTACTAATGACACCTTGTCTCCATTTTTCAAGGTATCTACCACTGTGTCCAAAAAAGCACCTAATGCTTTTTCTGAATCTTTTTTTGATAAACCCGACTTTTCTGCCATTTGGGCAATTAATTCTGATTTGTTCATTTTTTCCTCCATCTGATAGTTTCCAGTATTCTATTGTAATATTATAAGCGTGTTCACCAGCAAATTACAAGTTTTTTTTGCTTTTTTCGGCTTTTTCCACTATTAAAGCCCTTTTGACCGATTCCAGGCCTCATCTAATTCCTCAAAAGTATAGTCATTTAGTGATTTATTCTCTTGACTGGCAACTTCTTCCATTTTTCCAAAGCGCGCAATGAATTTTTCTGTCGCCTTTCTTAATACCAGTTCGGGCTGTAATTTGAGTAATCGGGATACATTAACCACTGAAAAAAGCAGATCTCCCAGTTCTTCAGCAACCTTTTGGGGATCATTTTCCGCCATTGCTGCTCTCAGTTCATGGGTTTCCTCATCGATTTTTTCCAGGGCAGCCGTTGGCTCCGGCCAATCGAAGCCGACTTTAGCCGCCTTCTTCTGAACCTTATAGGCCTCCATTAAAGCCGGCAGAGCTTTGGGAATTTTTTTCATTTCGGATGCCAGTCCGGGATTTTCCTGCGCAGCTATCGACTCGCCCTTTTCCAGACGTTTAATGGCATCCCAGTTGGTTTCGACCTGATCCGGATTAAAGCTGGCCTTGTCGATAAAAACATGGGGATGGCGCCGGATCATTTTTTCATTGATTCCAGAAATCACCTGGTTGATGTTAAAACGACCGGCCTCACTGGCAATTTCAGCATGGAAGACAATCTGAAACAAAACATCGCCCAACTCTTCAGCCAGATTATCCCAGTCCTGATTATCGATGGCTTCCAGTACCTCATAACTCTCTTCCAGCAGATAGCTTCTCAAGCTTTCATGCGTCTGGCTGCGATCCCATGAACAGCCTTCCTTTGCCCGCAGTGCTTTCATCAGCTCGACGGTGCCCTGAAATCCCTGATAGACATCAATTTCGGCAGGAATGAACAGGCTGGTCAAATGATTGATGTCATCGATGCGATCAAGTTCATAAAGGTAAACTTCCATTGATTTTTCAGCCCCGGGAATCCCGGAGTTAATCAACAAAACTACCCTTTTTTCCGGGTCATAGATTTCCATTAATTGGAGTTTCAACTCTGAAGCCATATGTCGATCGTACACCTGGGTCACTAAGGTGCCAATTCGAGGATCCGGAGGATTTTTGAATAAATCAAAGGCATCAATGATTTTTAGCCCATTGATCGGATCCGCTTCCAGACTGTTGAGCGTCACGTCGACAAAACTCACCCCGGGATAAATCCGATAACTAATGCCAGCAGCTTTGGCTGCAACGATCAATTTCTCAACGGTTTTTTCACCAAACAGCGGGTTTCCGGGAACTGCATAAACCAATTTTTCATTTGTCTTGGCAGTCTCAATCAGAGTCGCAACGATTTGATCATAAACCGCTTCAAACGAGTTTTCCTGCTCATAATAACAGTCAAAACTTTGGTAAGTGATGGCTTCCTGCCGAATAAAATCCATCACCGGATGGATCGTTGTTCTAAAAAAATTAGGACTTGCGTCTTTTAATAACGTTAATGTTTCCAGGGTGATCTGGCCGGGACTACCCGGGCCTAATCCAACAATATCAATATGATGCATGTGTTTGTTTCCTTTCTTGATCGGTTATTGATGTCTGATCCGCCTTTTTTTTACGACCGGGCACCAATCGCTCGAGCCAATGAAAAAAGCGAAGCAGGGTGCGACTTCCCGGCAATACACTGATTTCGTCTGCCGTTATACCTTTGATTAAAACCAGCACAAAGGAGTAAATAAAGACACCAATGGATACCGAAATGATAATCCCCATAAATCCACCCAGCAGGGCTGCAATTCCCTTGTAGACAAAAAACACGGCAATTCCCATCACGATGGCAGCAACCAATGGTTTTAAGGCAGTGTGGATAAAATCCACCTTGATATGGGTGTAACGCTTAACCGAAGCGTAGTTGGCCGCTGTCAGATAAATAAAGGTAATCATGCTGCTGATGACAATCCCCTGAATATTGAAAAAGGGAATCGACAAAAATATCCAGCCGGTGATAAAGCGGATAATAATGGCCACCCCCAGATTGATCAGCGGAATGCGAAACCGGTCGATGGATTGAAGGATGCTCTGAAAGGTATTGGAAAGCATCATAAAAATCGTTGCATAGGAAAAGGTGCATAAAATAAAGCCCCCATAAGGTGATCCCGGAAAAAGCAGATCAAAAATGCCGTAGGATAGCACCGACAAACCAATACAGGAGGGAAAAGCGACCAACAGAATGACCCGGATCGCCAACACAATTTTTTGATTCATGGCTTTGCGGTCCCGCATCGCAAAGGATTCCGAAATCGCCGGGATCATTGCTACTGCCAGATTACCGCTAATAATCAGCGGAATGGTAATCAATATTTCAGCATTGGTAAAATCACCAAACATCATTGTGGCGGTAACCTCATCAATACCAGCAACCGCCAAGCGGGATACGTAGATAAACGAATCAACCGTCGAAAACATCGCTACCAGGGCCGATGTCAAGGTCACCGGAATCGAGATGATCACCAGCCGTTTCAGCAGGGCCCGGTTGGAACGCTGCCGTTTTTTGGTTCTTGTTTTAAGCAGCCGTTTATTTTTTGTTGCAAAATTGTAGTACAGATACGCTAAAAAAATAGCCGCCACCAGACCACCGGCAGTCGCCCCAAAAACCGCTCCACCGACGCCAAGGCCAATGCCAAATTGACCCACAAAAACCCAACATAGCAAAACACCCAGAAAAACCCGGACAATCTGCTCAAGAATCTGGGAAACAGCGGTCGGAGTCATGATCTGGAATCCCTGAAAAAAGCCTCGAAAGGCCGATACAAAAGCGATAAACAAAGGCGCCAGAGCAATGGCCACTAAAGCCGGATAGCTTTCTGCCGTCCAGTTTGCCGTTTCGATAATCCATTCCGCTCCAAAAAATAAAAATAAACTCGATAACGTCCCCAAAACTGTCAGAATCAGGATCGACAGCTTAAATACCCGATGGGCGGTGGCATATTCATTTTGAGCAATGCTCTCAGACACCATTTTAGAGATGGCCACCGGAAAGCCCACCGTCGAAACCATCAACAGCAGGTTATAAATACTGGTGACATTTCCGTAAATCCCATTTCCATAGCTACCTACCATCTGGTACAGGGGAATCTTAAAAAAGAGGCCCAGCAGCCGCGATAAGATCCCTGCCGCAACCAGGATACTGGCACCCTTTAAGTAATTTGATGTTCGCTCAGACATAGATAAACCTCTTTTTTTACAGTGTTGCAAACACCCAATGGCGTTTTGCAGATTGTTTTTTATTATATCTTATCAACTATTCATACACAACCAAAAAGCACTGAAACTCAGTGCTTTTTGTGGGTTATGCTTAGATGATACTAGATTTTATTTTCATATACTTTGACATTTAATTCCGTTTTTAACTCTTCTAGATAAGCGTCAGCCGGAGTAACAATGTCGTTAATTTTTACTTTGAATTTGTTCATCAACTTGGTTTTAAGCTTATCAAATTCTTCCGTAACTTTTTCGCTTTTTAATGTTTCGGTTATTTCTTCTTTTTTATCTTCCAGACTCGGAGTTTCTCCATCTTTTTTATCATAGACATAAATGACATGGTAACCATAGTCGGTTTTAACTGGCTCGCTGACGGTATTTACATCCATACCAAAGGCGGCATCTGAGAACTCCGATACCATGGTTGACTTGGTAAACGCCCCCAGATCGGCAGCTTCCTGAATTCCCTCGGTGGTCTGGTATTTAGCCATAATCGCATCAAATTCTTCGACCGTTTTAGCATTTTTGGCTTCAGCGTAAACCTGATCCGCCAAGGCTTGCTCGCTGGCTAAAATATGTTTGGCGGAAACGGTGCTGGTATCGTAGGAAGCTTTGTTTTCATCGTAGTATTTTTTGATTTCGCCATCCGTCACTTTTACAGTACTTTCCAGATCTGCCTGTACTGCTTTAGAAACGGCTGATGCCGTGGCATCCTGTTTCATAAATTCTTTAAATTGAGCAATGGTCAAGAATTTTGTATCAAGAAACTGTTGCAGTGCTTCGTCCCCTGGCAACAGATAATTGATAAACGCTTCCTGGGTAGTCACATAGCTATCAATATTTGTCTGATCCGTTGTAAGTTTCTTTTCTTCGGCATACTGAGCCAGCGCTTTTTGTTCGGCAATGGTGTTAAAGATGGTTTCATTGGTTGTTTTCATGGTTTCATCATCAGTTTTAAGGGCCTGTTGCGTCTGATAATAGGTCAGTAATTCCTCGTTGGCCAACCGATAGTTATAAACATCTTTTTTTACTTCATCCTTACCAACGGTTCCAACAACTGTATTTAGCTCTTTACTGGGGTCCGCCTTTAAGGTGTTGTTATAATTGGTTTCCATGGTGTTGGCATAGCTGTAATCCAACAGGAATTTATTTAAAAATGCCTCGAAAGAAGCGGCATCCGTGTTATACGTTTCTAAAACAGCGGCATATTTTTCTTCGCCCAGGGTTGTTTTTAGTGATTCCAGCATACTGGTTGCATTGGCCGCGATCCCGGTTTCATCGACGGTCACCCCATCTTTTTTGGCTTTGGCGGTGAGGGTTTCAACCCGTACCAAATCGTCCAGGATATCTTTTTTCAACTGGGTCAGCTCTTTATCGGTGGGGAATGTCATACCACTGGCATCAAAATACATCTGGTAATATGCCATGTAGTTGTTAAAATTCTCTTTTAACAAGGGGGTACCATCAATAACGGCGATCTCCACCTTCTTATCCTGTTCAGGATTTACCTTAACCAAACTGCAACCTCCGGCAAAAAGACTGACACTGATAACACCAGTCAGCAACAAAGCCAGAATACGAGATTTCTTCATTTTTGTTGTTCTCCTCTTCTTTTATTAATATCATATAATTAAGACCTTGCCCAGTTTAACACACGACAACTGGACTTTACCTTAATTCTTCGCCGGAACCAGTTGGCCCAGAAATTCACCCAGGGCTTTGAGATAGGTCTGGTCCCGCTCATGTTTTAATACGATCCGCCAACGGATCTGATCGCCTTTACCGGCATTAAACTTAATATTATAGCGATTAAACAGTTCCTTCATCAGTTCCGGATCAGGAATGGGTATTTCTCTGGCACTGTCAAAGGTGAATAGCACTGAATTGCCGCGCTCCCGGATTTCAGTCATTCCCAGCATTCGGCCCAGGTGTTTAATCATTGCCAGTGACATCAAGTTATAAACCCCATCCGGAATTTCCCCAAAGCGATCCAACAGTTCATCTTCCAGTTCGTCATAATCTGCCTGGGATTTGACATATGACAGCTTCTTGTAGATATCATATTTTAATTCCTCATCCGCAATATATTTTTCAGGAATATAGCTGCTGACATTGAGGTTGATTAATAGCTCGCTGGCTGAGAAATCCATTTCTTTTCCCAAACGTTCGTGGATGGCCTGATCCAAAATCCGACAATAGAGTTCATAACCGATGGTGGCCAGATTACCGGACTGGGCTGCTCCCAGAATATTGCCGGCGCCTCTGATTTCCAGATCCCGAAGGGCAATTTTAAAGCCCGAACCAAAAGCGGTAAAGTCTTTGATGGCTTTTAAGCGTTTCTGGGAAATTTCTGAGAGCACCTTGGGCCGATGGGTTACATAAGTATAACCCTGAACATCCGACCGTCCCACCCGGCCCCGGAGCTGATATAATTGGGACAGCCCCATATAATCACCATTGTCGATAATCAGGGTATTGGCATTTTTAATATCCAGTCCCGATTCAATAATGGTGGTGGTCACCAGGACATCAAATTCCTGTTCTAAGAAATCAACCATAATGTCTTCCAGTTCCTGACCAGTCATCCGGCCATGGGCCACGACAATTCGGGCTTCCGGAACCAGTTTTTGAATTTTTCTGGACACTTCAAAGATATCATGAATCCGGTTGTGAACAAAATAGACCTGACCCCGCCTGGCCAGTTCCCGTTCAATCGCATCTTTGATAATCGCTTCGTTGTATTCCATTACGTAGGTCAGAACTGGTCGACGGCCCGCCGGGGGCTCGTCGATAACGCTCATATCCCGAACCCCGATCATTGACATGTGCAGGGTCCTGGGAATCGGGGTGGCACTGAGGGTAAGGACGTCGACATTTTCTTTGAGTTGCTTGATCCGCTCCTTATGACCAACCCCAAAGCGTTGTTCCTCATCAACAACCAGTAAGCCCAGATCTTTAAAGATCACATCTTTTGATAAAAGCCGGTGTGTACCGATGATCAGATCCACCTGACCGGCAGCCAGTTGTTTTAAGGTTTTATCCTGATCAGATTTTGACCGGAAGCGGCTGAGCAGGCCAATGCTGACTGGATATTTATTAAAGCGCTCCAGCGCCGTCTGGTAATGCTGCTGCGCTAAAATAGTGGTGGGCACCAGAAAAGCTACCTGCTTGCCCTCCATCACCGCCTTAAAGATCGCCCGCAAAGCGACCTCGGTTTTACCATAACCGACATCCCCGCAGAGCAGCCGATCCATCGGTCGGGGAGATTCCATATCTTCCTTGATTTCATCCACCGCCTGAAGCTGGTCGTTGGTTTCCTCATGGGGAAATGAATCTTCAAACTCCTGCTGCCAGCTGGAATCCGGACCAAAGGCATAGCCCTTTAAATTCTGGCGTTTGGCATATAATGCAATCAGCTCATCGGCCATTTCTTCAACAGCCGCTTTGACCCGGGATTTAGACTTGCTCCAGTCATTCGTCCCCAACTGGTTGATCTTCGGCTTTTTCTCGCCGGTTCCCACATAAACCTGGATGGCATCGAGCTGATCCACCGGACAGTAAAATTTGGCTTCATTGGCATATTCAATGACCAATAAATCTTTAATCGTCTCATCGATTTTTAATTGTTCAATCCCCCGGTAGACCCCGATGCCGTGGGTATCATGAACCACAAAGTCCCCTTGATTCAATTGGGTAAAGGAATCGATCTTACGCCCCTTTTGACGGCGGCGCTTTTTCCGCTGGGTCGATTCTTTGATGATTTCACTTTGATTGATACAAATCAGCTTTTCATTTGTCAATTCAAACCCGCCACTGATTTCGCCAGTGACCAGCTGAACTCCCGGCAGGGCCTGATTGGTAAAGCGGTGAATATCCGCATCCGTCAATATTTTTTTTAGCTTTTCGATACCCGCTTCATCCTGGGCCCGTAAATGAATGATCGCATCCTGTTTGAGCTTTTTTTGAACAAATTCAATAAATAGCGGCATCTGACCTAAAAACGCATCGTTTTCTTTGACCGCTAAATCCAGGCTTATTCCTTTTTTGCCCCGGGACGTAAATAAATGGAGCTTTAACTGCGCCTGGATCTCCAGCACTTTCTCAATTTTTGAAAAAGAATTAAATTTGTTTTTTTCTTCTGAAAACATCAACTGTTCGTCCATCAGGGTCTGAAAATCACTGTGCAACTTATTGACAAAAACGGTCTGGGCTTCCTTAATGCGGGGCGGCTCATCCCAGATCACCAGCGCAGCTCCCAGATAATCGGTGAGCATTCCCTCAGACTTGATAAAGGCAAAGAGCGTTTCGTCGTGGCTTCCCGGATCTTCGTTGAGCCGTTCAACCAGCGTCTGATAACCGGGAATATCACCATAATTTTTTTTAATCTGCTTTTGGGCTTTTATGCGCTCATCATCCGCCAGAATAATTTCCCGCCCCGGAAAAATTTTTACCTGATCACGCGAGTCGGTTGATAACTGGGTTTGGGGGTCAAAGGTTCTAAGTGATTCAATGGTATCGCCAAAAAAGTCGATCCGGTAGGCTTCTTTGCCGGTCGTGGAAAACACATCAATGATCCCGCCCCGGTGGGCAAACTGGCCCCGGGCCTCGACCTGGGAAACTGGCTCATACCCCAATTCAAAGAGGCGCTTCGTCAATTCAACCGGATCCCAGCTGTCCTCCACTGCCAGGGAAAAACTCAGCTCTTTAAATCTCTCTCGGGGCATTTGTTTTTTTAACAGTGTTTCTGCGCCCATCACCACCACAAAATGGTCATCAGATAATAACTTTTCGAATACCCGCAAACGCTGATGATTAATTTCCTGACTGTGGACATCAGCAAAATAATCATGAATTGGCTCGGCCGGGAAATAAAGCGCCTGATCCCCGAGTAGTCTCTCCAGATTCTCAGCTGTCTTCTGGGCCTGATAATCGGTTGCCGTAACATAAAGAACTCGCCTTGGCTGCTGGCTTACAATCAGCCCGGTCAGCACTTCTTTAAAGCTGTTGTTAACATTAGAAAGATTAATGATTTCTCCCGGGGTCAGGTTATTCAAAATGGTTTGGATCGTTTCACCCTTTAACAGGTTTTGATAAAGTAATTCCATACTCTCTTCTTTCATTTTAAAACACGGATAGCCCGGGTTTTAAACCCGGGCCCCTGTTTTGTATTCTTTTTCGCACGTCTAAGTCCTGCTCTTTTATCGTCTTTTACTCTGATATTTCCGGTACATTGGATTCTTTAGTCTTATCTTCTTTAGATCTTTCAGTCTTTTTTCGCACATTGATCTGGTTCATCGCCAGATCAACACCCTGCTTGACAAAAATATCCACCCCTTTGGCCGCTTCCAACACGGCGTTTTCCATGGCTGGAAATTCGCTTTTAGGAAAACGTCCCAACACATAGTGCACCAACTCCGAACCCAGTCGGGGGCGGCCGATGCCAATCCGGATGCGGGGAAAATCGGGATTGCCCAGATGCTGGATAATCGATCGCATCCCGTTATGGGTTCCGGCGCTGCCCCGCTGGCGAATCCGTACATCCCCAATCGCCAGGTCGATATCATCATAGATCACCAGCAGATTCTCCAGCGGAATCTGATAAAAATTCATCAGCCCAGCCACGCAAAGTCCACTGTTATTCATGTAGGTAGTCGGCTTGGCCAGCATAATTTTATGCCCTGCTTCACGATAGACCCCGGTTAAGCCATGCTGTTCTTTCTTGGTGATGGCAATCCCTTTTTTATCACTGAGATAATCAAGGGTTTCAAAGCCGATATTATGCCGGGTTCCATCGTACTCTTTGCCAATGTTTCCCAATCCAACAATCAGATGCATTGCAAACCCTAAACGTATCTTCCCACAAAAAGCTTACTCAGTGATCGACCAAAATGGACATAGTCAATCGCCCGACCAAAAAGAGTTCCAGTGGATAAAATCTTTATCTTGTCGATCTGTTTTTCCTTGGGAATAATCAGGGTATTGAGGGTAACCAGTTCTTCAATAGCCGAATCCTGAATCCGCTGAATCGCCGGACCGGAAAACACCCCATGGCTGCAGGCCGCAAAGACCGAACTGGCGCCCAAATCAATCAGCGCATTAGCACCGGAGGTGATCGTTCCCGCTGTATCAATCATATCATCAATCATGATACAGTTTTTCCCTTTAACATCCCCAATAACATTCATAACTGCGGTTTCATTGGGACGGGGACGTTCCTTGTCGATGATCGCAAACGGGCAATTCAAACTTCTGGCCAGCTTTCTGGAACGCTTGACGCTGCCCACATCCGGGGAAACCACAACCATGTTTTCCAGTTTCTTTTCACGGTAATACTCTGTAATCAAAGCGCTACCGGACAAGTGATCCAGGGGAATATCAAAGAAACCCTGAATCTGGTTGGAGTGAAGATCCATGGTGATAACCCGGTCGGCTCCAGCGGTGGTTAACAGGTTTGCCACCAGTTTAGCTGTGATGGGATCCCGGGATTTAGCCTTCCGATCCTGTCGGGCATAACCATAATAAGGAATTACAGCATTAATTCGTCCGGCCGAAGCACGTTTCATGGAATCAATGAGAATCAGTAATTCCATCAGATTTTCATTTACTGGGGTTCCAGTCGACTGAATCACAAAAACATCGGCCCCCCGAACCGATTCAAAGACATTAACGCCGATTTCCCCGTCACTAAAGGAAACCACCTCAGCGTTACACAGCTGAACTTCTAAATATTCGGCAATTTCCTGTGCCAAAGCAATATTTGAGTTCCCAGCAATAATCTTAATTCCACTATACTTTCCATCCATGCGTTTCTTACCTCTTCTTAATTTTCTCAATTTTTCTATTATAAATGATGTGAACGGCTATTTTTTTAAATAGCCTACCTTGTTGACCTGTCGGGCTCTGGCAATCGCCAGACTATCTTCCGGAACATCGTCAGTGATGGTCGATCCGGCGGCGATATAGGCCCCCTCTTTTACCGTAACCGGGGCAATCAGATTCGTGTTACAGCCAACAAAGGCATCTTTTTCGACAACGGTTCGGTATTTTTTCTTGCCATCATAATTGACAAACACCGTCCCGCAGCCGAGGTTGACATTCTCACCAACATCCCCGTCCCCAATATAGGTCAGGTGAGAGGCTTTGGCGCCATCTGCCATGGTGGAATTCTTAACTTCCACAAAATCACCAACCTTGCAATGCTTACCAATCTGGCTTCCCGGCCGAATATATGCATATGGTCCAACGCTGGTGTACTCGTCAACGCTACTATCCAGTATTGTGGAATTCTGAATAGTAACATTATTCCCAATTTTTGCGTCAACTAACCGACTATTTGCACCAATGACACAATCTTTTCCAATTTTCGTCTGACCTTCCAGTATGACCCCGGGATAGAGCACCGTGTCCTGATCAACAATAACCCGAGCGCCAACATAGGTGGTGGCCGGATCGATAAAGGTCACACCCGTCTCCATCAGTTTATTATTGATCCGTTTTCGCATCACTGCTTCAGCTTCAGCCAGCTGTACCCGGGAATTAATGGCCTGGATGTCTTCGGGATCCGGCGTCACATAGGTGCCGGTCGTTTTTCCCATTCTCCGCAGGATTTCAATAACATCGGTGAGATAATACTCATCCTGAGCATTGTCGGTTTTTAGTTCTTTAAGCGCCAGAATCAAACTCTGGGCATCAAAACAATACATCCCGGAATTAATTTCTTTAATCTGTTTTTCAACCGGAGTCGCATCTTTTTCTTCAACAATTTTTAGCAGCTCCCCGGCGCTGTTTTTGATCATCCGGCCATAGCCGCTGGGCTCTGCAAATTCTGCCGTCAACACCGTGGCGGCATAGCCACCGTTTTCATGGGCAGCAATCAGACCGGTCAGGGTTTCTGCTTGAATCAGTGGCGCATCGCCGACCAGCACAATCAGATTTCCCTGCAGTTCTTCAAAAAAAGGCAACGCCTGAATAACTGCATGTCCCGTACCCAATTGTTCCTGCTGGAAATAGGTGGCAATCTCTGGTGACAGGCTTGCTTTAACCTGTTCGGCTTGAAACCCAATAATTACGCCAATTTCTGAAATTCCTGAAGCCTTGCTGACCGCTATCACATAATCCAGAATATTCTCCCCACAAACCTGATGAAGTACCTTGGGCTTCTGGGAGCGCATCCGGGATCCTTCTCCGGCTGCCAAGATAATAACTCGTGAATGGTTCATATTATTCTCCAAACATTTATAATAATTAACAACAAAAAAAGGGAAACGCTTCCCCCTTTTTAACTTTTTTTGTTTAATTTTTATTCTTCTTCGTAATCTACTTCTAATTCAACTGCTGCTTCTTCTTCATTGGTTACTTGATTATCCTCTTCTATGGCCTTTTCGTAAGCGCGCAGGACACTTTCCTGCATTTCACGACGGGTACCCATGTTAATGGGATGTGCGATATCCTTGAATTCGCCGTCCGGCGTTTTTCGACTGGGCATCGCAATAAAAAATCCGCTTTGACCCTCAATTACCTTAATATCATGAACAACAAATTGGTCATCAAAAGTAACCGAGACAATCGCTCTCATTTTACCCTCTGGATACGTTTTCCGTACTCTTACGTCTGTTATTTCCATCTCGTAAGCCTCCCCTTTGAAATAAAGTCACATGTCTAGGTATATACTAACACAAATTCAACTATATTAAAACAAAAACCTTGAAATTTTTCCATTCTTACTTATTTTCTAAAAGGGTAAAAAAACAAATAATTTCTTTAATTTCAGGTACTGCCAATCGATTGAATTATAAAATGTGACATCAATCTTATTTCAATTTTCAGCTTTCTAAATGCAGAGAAACCCGCAATCCCGATTCCAGGTTTTCATCATCCATCCAAATCAGTGGCGTGAACTGTTCAACCAGTTTTTCCGCCGGGGATCGGGTCACAAAAATAACACAGATTCCCATTACTTCAGCACCCACCTCTTCCATCAGGTTGGTCATCCCCTTGGCGGTTCCGCCGCCCTTCATAAAATCGTCGATGACCAGCACTTTTTTATCCTTAAGATCAATCCGGCGGCTGAGATACATGGTTTTGATTTTATTGGAGGAGCCGGAAATATAATTGACACTGGTGGTTGCCCCTTCAGTTACCCGGTTGGAACGACGGATCAGCCCCATCGGCACATTGAGATAATGGGCCGTTTCCATAGCTGCCGGAATACCTTTAGTTTCAGTAGTGACAACATACTCAATCCCCATTTGACCATATTTTGAGGCAATGATCCGGCCAATATTTTTAGAATAGCGGGGATTTGAGAGGATGTCGCTGTAATAAACAAACCCCCCCTGAATTTTTCGGGCTGGCGACTGAAGCTGGTCAGCTATTTCTTTGAGGATGCTGACCTCCTCTTCTCTGGTGACCTGAGGATGATAAACCACCCCGCCAGATGCTCCGGAATAGGTTTCGACATAACCGGTACCAGTCAGTTCTATGGCATTTTTGACAATCGCCACATCTTCGCAAACACTGGATTTACCAGCCTCCAGCAAGTCGGTAAAATAATTATAGCTGAATACCTCGTTGGGATGGTCTGACAATATTTTTGTGATAACACTGATTCTTTCATTTTTTTTCATTTTCCACCTATGAAGGATTCGATTAAAATCCGAACATTATTCTCAATATCTATAATATTATTCATATTTCCGCAAAAGTGCAAGTTTTTTTTAATCTTTACTCAGCGGAAACACCTATGTTATAATTCGATTTAAAGTGTTTTTCCTGATTTTGGATGATATTTCGATTATTTCGTTCCCGTCCTTAACCAACAAGCGAACACTTACAACTAATTCATTAAGAAATGTTTAAGATTTTATCACCAAATAAAGGAGCTGATTATTTGAAATCACAACTAGAAAACAAATTCAACCGACCCATCAATAAATTATTCTTCATTGGAATTGGCGGGAGCAGCATGAGTGGCCTGGCTACGATGGCTTTGTCCCAAGGTTTTTCCATTGAGGGTTCGGATATGATTGCTTCCTCCTATACTGAAAAACTAGAAGGTCTGGGCATCAAGGTCCATATCGGACACAGTTATGATAATATCCCCGCTGACACCGACTGTGTTGTTTATTCTGCGGCCATCCATGATGACAACCCGGATATGGTCAAAGCCACCGATTTGAATCTTCCCAAAATTGAACGTTCAAGTTTCCTGGGACTCTTTTCCCATATCTTTGATAAAACCATTGCGGTTTCCGGAACCCATGGCAAAACAACAACTTCCTCAATGGTTGCCTGTCTACTCCATCACGCCGGTCTGCGGCCCAGCCTGAGCATTGGCGGCAAACTTGATGAATTCGGCGGCAATGCCGTCATTGATGGCAAAGATTTTTTTGTAGTGGAGGCCTGTGAATATGTGGACAGCTTCCTGACAACGTCTCATTCCATTGGCATCATTACTAATATTGAAGAAGACCATCTGGATTACTTTAAGGACGGCATCAAACAAATCAAGGAGTCCTTTACTAAATTCGGTAAAATCCTGCCAGCTGATGGTCTGATGATTGCCTACGGCGATTCTCAGGATGTGCTGGACGTGGTGGCTGATTTAGCCTGTCCGGTGGTTACCTACGGTTTAAATAAAACCAACGACTGGTACCCTGCCAATATTGTTTATGATAAGGTCGGTAAGCCCAGTTTCGATGTCTATAAAAAGGGTGAATATTATGGTCACTATCAACTCATTATTCCCGGTGAGCATAATGTTCTTAACGCCCTTTCTGCCATTATTTGCGGGGATTTCCTCACCATTCCGTTGGAAACATCTGTTGCTGCCATGGCAAAATTCAGCGGTGCCAAGCGCCGTTTCGAATTCCGGGGGGAAGTCAACGGCATCAACGTTTATGAAGACTACGCCCATCACCCAACTGAACTAAAGGTGGTTGTGGATGCCTGTCTCAATTATCAGCACAACAAACTGTGGGTTGTTTTTCAACCGCATACCTATTCACGAACCTTCTTTTTCTTTGATGAGTTTGTCGATGCTTTTGCCAAAGCCGACTATGTCATTCTCAACGATATTTATTCCGACCGGGAAGGCAATGACTGGAACATCTATTCCGAAGATCTGCAAAAAGCCATTGAAGCAAAATATGGCATTCCGACTGTTACCATTTCGGCTTTTGAGGATATCGTCAAGCACCTGACTGACCACCTCTGCCCGAATGATCTGGTGCTGGTGGCCGGTTCCCAAACCATCAATCACGTCGCCTTTGATCTGGTGGATAAGTTAAAAGAGATTCATAATTCTTGACATTTCTTCCTAATAGGAGTATCCTAAAGAGAGTACTATTTTTACTTTAGGAGGCTTATATGGAACAGTATAATAATAAGGCCATCGCATCCATGGTTTTGGGAATCGTATCCCTGGTTTGTATCTTTTTGGGCTACTTTACCATTATTGGTATTGTCTGTGCCATTATCGGTTTGATCTTTGCCATCCAAATTCGCAAAGCCGGAGAGCTGGAAGGTTTTAAACCAAATGGCATGGCCACTGCCGGTTTAGTCCTCAACATCATCGGTCTGGGCTTGTGTGCACTGGCCTTTATTGCCTGTGTGGCCTGTGTCGGCATCATCGGTACGGCGGGTCTTTATTCCTGAGCATTAATTTTCTAAAAGGACGAGCATTCGTCCTTTTTTTATATCATGAGGGACGATTATGCATCCAATTATTCATTTCTTTAACGTTGCCATCCCTACCTTTGGCGTTTTATTTTTGCTGGGAACCGGCGCTGCGTTTTTATTGGGCGTCTACACCGCCCGAAAATATGGCATCACCACCATGGATGCGATGTTTTTCGGTCTCTTTGGGATCATCGGCGGCATCTCCGGGGCCAAAATACTTTATATTATTGTCGATTTACCCAACCTGCTCGCCAACCCCGAAACCGCCCTGATTCGCCTTGCTACCGGTGGTGCGGTGTTTTATGGGGGACTGATCGGCGGCATTCTGGGAGGCTATTTTTATACCCGTATTTATCATCTGCATACCATTCAATTTTTCGACATCGCCGTTCCCTGCCTGGCGCTGGCCCAGGCCTTTGGCCGGATCGGCTGTTTTTTCAATGGCTGCTGCTATGGGATTCCCTACGAGGGGATCGGAGCCGTTTACTATCCAGTGGGGGCTTATCCGCCATCGGGAATCGGTCTGTTCCCAGCCCAATTGTCAGAATCAGTCTTTCTATTTATTCTGACGCTGGTTCTGATCGCCGTGCTGTGGAAAAGCAAGGTTTCTGGTCTGACCACTGGTGTTTACTTGCTCGCCTCAGGACTGTTTCGTTTTATCAATGAATTTTTTCGGGCCGATCCCCGAGGGGCCATCGGATTTCTCTCAACTTCTCAATTTATCAGCCTGCTCGTTATTGGTTTGGGCTTCTTATTTGTAATGAAGATCCCCCAGCAACTTTATGAAAAACAGATCAAACAATAGTTATTTAAATGACTTTAGGGTATAATGAGGATATTAGATTTTTAAGGAGGTTTTGTTATGCATATGTATGACGATTATCTGGGAGATATTTCTTCCCAGCCCGACAGTTTTATGGCAATTATGCCAGTTATTATGTCCGTTCTTGGTATTATTTTAGTTGTTAGTCTGGTGATCGGCCTGATCTGCTATGTTTTTAATTCCCTTGGTCTTTATACCATGGCCAAAAACCGAAATCTTGATAACCCCTGGTTGGCCTGGATTCCCTTAGCCAGCAGCTACCTGATGGGCGAATTGATCAACGATGATGTTTCCATCAGTACCTGGCACATTCCCTATGCCAAGCTCTTTCTGCCGCTGATGGGGTTGGCTCTAACCGTGGTCATGACCATTCTGGGATTTATTCCCTATTTGGGGGCCTTTATGGGGATTTTATTATCCCTGGCGTTAAGCTTTTACTATTATGCTGCTCAATTCTGGCTTTACAGCATCTATGATAAAGATCATCGGGTTCTTTATCTGGTTCTTAGCATCATTTTCCCTTTCCTGGGACCGATTTTTGTTTTTGTTATTCGCAATCGGGATGCCTACGATGAACGTCACCCCGAAGGCGCAATCGCTGAAACTTACGATTCCAAGTCAATCCTGGCTCTGACCCTGGGGATCTTCTCAATTGTCAGCTTTATCACCCTAATGGGCAGCGGTTTGCTGACCGGTGCTGTGGGCCTGATTTTTGGAATGATTGCCATGAAAGAACGAAAACTTCAGGGGCTACCCACCGGCATGGCGATGGCTGGTTTGATTTGCTCCATCATTGGTATGGCCTTTACGGTACTGATGATCTTTGCCTGCATTGCCTGTGTGGGACTCGGCGGCATGGGCATGCTGGGTGGTTTGATGAACGGGATGTATTATTAATCGAAACCGTTTTTTAACTTTCATTTCATAATGACAGCGAGGTGAATTTTTAATGTCACACCAACAGTATGGTCTGGTTCTCAGTGGTGGCGGTGCCAAAGGTGCCTTTGAAATGGGCGTCTGGAAAGCCCTTAAAGAATGTGATTATTCTCTGGGGGCAGTCATCGGAACCTCCGTCGGAGCCCTGAATGCTGCCATGATTGCGCAGGATGATTATGACATTGCCATGGAATTCTGGTCCAATCTCACCATTAACCAGGTTCTTGATTTAAATGAAATAATGACCAATACCTATGTTGATCAGTGGTCAAAAGAGAGCTTTGATGTTTTTCGCAATGGTTTTTTAACAGCGCTATTCTCAGACGGTTTGGATATTTCGCCATTGCGCGACAATCTGACCCGATTAATCTGTGAAGATACCATCCGAAACTCACCGATTCGTTTTGGACTGGTCACGGTTGATATCACCAGTCTGAAACCACGTCAACTGATGATTGAAGACATTCCCCAGGGCCAGCTGATTGACTATCTGCTGGCCAGTGCTGCCCTGCCGATTTTCCAGAAACAGGAAATCGATGGTAAAACCTATCTCGATGGGGGATTCTTTGATAATGTCCCAATTAATTTTATGCTGGAACAGAATTTTTCTCAGATTATTTCAGTGGAATTCCCGGCTCCCGGAATGCGCAAATGGGTGCGGGATAATAATGCTGAAATCATTACGGTTAATAATTCCGAATTTCTTGGCGGGATCTTGAATTTTGATACCCGTCAGATTGAACAGAACATCCAACTCGGTTATCTGGATGCCATGAAAGTGTTTGGGGCACTCGATGGCAAGCACTTTTATCTGAACACACAAAAAAGCAATACCTTTTTCAAAAAATTTATCAACACTTTGGGACAGCCCCTTTCAAATAAAAAACAGTTGCAAAAAATGCTGGCCTTACTTAATTTACCCGGCACTGCCAGCCAAAGTGATGTTTTGGACGCACTTGAAAATTTGTTAAAGAAAACATCGTTCAAAAATCAACCGCTTGGCCTTGGTATGCTGGAAATCACCGCAAAAAGTATGGGGGTACCCCGTCTGGAAAATTATTCCATTGATTTTTTCATCCAGGCTATTCTCAAAGAATTGAATCGCCTTCTGGATGAAAACCTCACCCTATTGGATAACCCCAAAATTATCGGAACCTTTTTAACGCCATCGAACGGCACTTATCTCCGCTACAATTTCATCACCTTTTATATCGTCTTTTTAAGCATCCGGGGTGATCTCAGTCCCGAGCGGATGTCGACATTTTTGAGCAAATTTTCGCCGGATATTGCCCTCTCCATGATCACTATTTTCTACATCCATGAAATTATCAACCACTAAAAAAAGAGCTATCGCTCTTTGAGGTTGTCGATAAACTACCGTACCGACCAATTGTTAATCTGTTGTTCGCTGCGGAATCGGACAGGCTCTGCCGTGTCCGCTCCGATGCGTACAACATGATCTAACAATTGTCGGTACTGGGTTAGCTTTTTGACAGTCTGAAAGAGCTTTCGCTCTTTTTTTATGTACTAACGGCCGCAGCACTTTTTATATTTTTTTCCGGAACCACATGGACAGGGATCGTTGCGGCCCACCTTCACTTCGTTCACCACCGTTTTTGAACGCTTGTATTCTTTTTCCAGCTCAAGGCGTTCATCCTCGGTAAAAAAATTGTTCCATTCTTCCAAAGTATAAAGCCACTCCGCCGGCACTGCCAGCATATTTTTATAAAGTTTGGCAAAATCGATTTCCAGTCTGATTTGCGAATCCAGCTCAATCGATTCCAGATCAATGGGGGTTATCAGACTTTCGCTGATTCCATCCAGAAAACCCATGTATTGGGGTGGAACCATCTTGCTCTCGTTCGCCAGATCTTCAAATCGGCCTTCAACGACAGTGATTTTTTCACCTAGAATCTTCTGGTAGAGGACTTTTTCCTCAGCACAGTATTTTTCCCAAAAGGCATTTTGCTCTTCCTGAGTATTGCAATTCTCTTCGATGTAGCTCTTCCACGCTTCATATAAACTCATTCAATTTCTCCTCATAGTAATCTAAGCATATTATATCCCAAAAACACCTGAAGATAAACCATTTTCTGCTAAACCCTGCAATTACTTCACCAGTTCGATGGTAACGGGATTTACAAAAGGTGGCTCGCTCATACCGACCTGGTTTTTGATAGTCAGTTTAATCGTCTGACCCTTCTCCGGTACAAAATCGAGGCTATCAAACCCCTGCATATTAACCCGGGCCTGATTAAAATTCTCATTATCCAACACCGTGACCAGCAGTTCAGTGTCACTTACTTCGTCAATGGTAGCCGTAAAGCTGATACTATCTGCCAGTTCATCGGTTGTTGCCTTGGAGCTGCTGTTACAGCCAACCAATAACCCCATCGCCACGATAACCATGATCAATAATCCAATTCTTTTTTTCATTTTATCCTCCTATTGAACCTTCTTTGTTCATCAGCATTCAGCCAACACCTGTAATTAAATTAAAGCAGTTATTGATTATAATCCCATTCCAGTTTACAATGATTATATGATCAATACATGCAGAAAGGAATAATATATTGAAAACGAACAACCCTGACCAAGCCCAGGTAAAAAACAACCAACCTCAGCACGATGAAGAATTGGTTTCCGTTTTGATACGCTATCTGTGTCTGACTTTAATCGGTGCGGCGATCATCAGTGTGTTATTAAATCTGATTCTCCTTCCTATTTTAAATGGTAACCCACTGATCAGCATTCTGTCTATATTTGTACCCAATTTATTGGCTTTTATTATCATGGCCCATATCATTCGCAAAAAATTAAGCTATCTTAAAACACTCCAAAAAGGATCTGAACGCGTTGCCTCAGCAAACTTCGAAACATATATCCCCCTTCAGGGAAATAACGAACTCACTGACATTGCCAATAACGTCAACTTGATTCAAGATCTGTATGAAGCTAAATCCAAAGCTGAATCCCTGGCTAAAATGGAAAATCATCATATCATCACCTCTGTTTCCAATAAAATCCACGCTCCCTTGTCTGGTATCATCGGATATCTCGAACGCATTCAGAACCCTGATGAGCATGATGTCTCCAAAAAGGAAGCATACTTAAAGATTGCCCTGAAAAAAGCTTATCAGGTCATCAATTTTATCGACGATCTTTTTGAACACGCCTTTACTGACAATGGCAAGGGCTACTATCAGTTTAAAGTCTATAATGGCAAACCCCTGATTCATCAGTTGCTGAGCGCTTCCACCAAAGCTCTAGAAGAAGCGGGCTATGAAGTGATCCAGGAAAACTGTATTGAACAGGATTTTTCGTTATGGGTTGATCTGGAACAGCTGCAACGGATTTTTGACTATCTGACTTCTAATATTATTAAATACGCTGACCCCGATAAGCCCGTTGATTTTGGATTGATCCTCAATAAAAACGAACTCTGTCTGATTCTGCGTAATAAAACCATTAATAATCCTGACGCTGTCGGCAAAAAAACCATTGATACTGACGGTTCCAGTCTCGACTCCTGCCGTAAAATCATTACTCGCCATCAGGGTCGGATCGACTATTATCAACTGAACCAGCTATTTAAGGTCGAACTGATTCTGCCGATTCACCAGTAGTCATTCAACGATTCAAGACTCTCATTCGGGGTCTTTTTTTATTGTCAAAAATTCTTAAGAATTTGGGTAACTCGCTCTTCATAATTAACCATTATACTTAAATCCATTAGTGATCATGTGTTTTTGCTATCGAAGTAGTTAAAAACACTAAATAAAATTATAAAAAGTGCTTGACAATCATCACGATTCGTATTATTGTATTAATTACTTAATACAATAATACGAATCGTGATAGCGACGAACTCGTTTTCCAAATCCCAAACCAAGAAACAAAGAAGGAGAAAGTCTGAAACATCCTAAGTATCAGGTAAGTCTGATTTAGTGCATAGCAAACAAACCATCAAGAGATGGTGTAAAAAAGTATAGTGATGGAAAGATCAGGCGTCGGAGAGGATCTGATAACCTTGAGATTTTGCTAAGGCAATCGCCTGGTCAACCGTGATTTCACGGCTTACTGGAAGAACATCCGAATTTT
>NZ_MJUY01000007.1:0-84925 GCF_002237635.1 Acetobacterium sp. MES1 | reverse complement strand
TGAGCAATTCACTGTGATCTTCCAGCAAGACAATCTCAAAACCGGCGTCAGTGACATCCGTCCGCAATTGGTTTAAATCGTATAAACCCCGCATACAGCTCGTAAACTGATGGGTCTTGATCCCTTCAAGCGCTTCCGGATTTCTGGCATAGACATCGGTAATAAAAAACATTCCTTGGGGTTTCATCACCCGATAGACCTCCTCCAGTGCTGCCGGAAGATCCGTCATCAACGACAATGTACACTCAGATAACACCCCCTGGAAGCTCTCGTCCGGGCAGGGAATCGCTTCCCCGCTGCCGAGGAGAAATTCTTTATCCGGATTATTTTTCCGGGCTGTTGCCAGCAGTTTTTGGGAGGGATCAAGCCCCACCACTGTCAGCCCATATTTCTGTTCCAGATAACTGACGGTCGCACCCGTTCCACAGCCGAGATCCAGCAATAAATCAGCGGCACTCCAGCGACAACCGGCCACGCCCCTGTCGGTTAAAGCAAAGCCCCCCGGCCGCAGCGTTCCACCCAAAAGTTCCGACATTTCCGGACTTTCATAGGCACAGTTCCCTGACACCTATTTATCCTCCAGTCCTTCTTCGACTTCCTTCATTTTGCCCAGCGCCAGCGCTTCATCAATGAATACCTGGTGACAGCTGGGACATTTGGGCAGATCCACTTCAAAGTTTCCTTCCATATACTTTACCTTGACCTTGGTTAATTCCAGTTCCTGCTGGCATTTATCACAACGCCATGCTGTTTGGTCGGTACTCTCATGTTTCATCTTATTCCTCCACTATTTCCATGCGATGACTGTAGACGCTTTTTAAGATATAGTCATTTTCTTCTTTTTCGTATTTCACCCAAAAGGTAACGTTGTCACGTCGCAGCCTGGCCAGATATTCTCCGGTTTCGGGATTGCAGAAACGTTCGTTATTTTCTTCGGCATTTTTAAGCACCGCCTGGATATCTTCTGATAAGATATAACGGTCTTCGATCTTCTGTTTAACATCATCGGGGATAATCAGCTTAAATTGGTCTTCCATCATAGTTTCCTCTGGTTCCTCTCGCCAGATTTCTTTTAACAGCATTTGCTTAACCCGACTGCGGTTGTGATGGCGTTCTGACAGGGTTGGCATCTTGCGGGTAGCCGCTTCGCCATCATCTTTGGGATAGATCAGATCCAGCAAATGGTAGGTGCGTTTGCCGCCGGATACAAATAGATCCTTGCACATGGCACAGTAAACCAGCAGATCATTCGCGCTTTCACCGATGCGTTCAGAAACAAAAGCGTTGGATTGTTCCCGGTTGGCGTAATAAACCAGTCCGCCGTAGCCGCAGCATTTTGTTTTTTCTTTGGTGTATTCCAATTCTTCAATGCCATAACCGAGTTTGGCAACAATTTTTCGGACACTCTCATGGAGGTCACTGTTTTCCCGGGTTCCACAGGCATCATGAATACTGAGTGTCTGGGGGGTTTTAATGTGATCTTTGTTCGGCAAACCTTCTCTGACATAAATATCCCAGAGTGATTCCACTTTAATTTCCGGCAAATATTTTTCAAAAATCCGCATACAGCTGGAACAGGCCAGAATAAAGGTGGGGTGTTCCATTTCTGCCCAAACCTTTTTGATGGCTTGGATATTTTCGTTCATCAGGTCTTTTTGTCCGCCCCAATCAGCCGGTGCCCCGCAACAGCCCAGATAAATACCGACATCGCCCTGCACATGGCCAACCAGGTATTCATAGATACTCTTAATATCATCCGGATAGGAGGCTGGTAACTGACAGCCGGGATAGAAGAGATATGCGGTTTTTCCGGTTCCCTTGTATAAGCCTTTGACATAATCTGAAAAAGAAATCAGCGGATAATAAAACAGATCTTTGGATTCCTCTTTGCTGGGTTGTTTGCGCACCAGCGAAAACCGGGAACTGTTGGAAAAAGCCATATCTTTCAAGGCAAAGTCGTGGGCCGAGGCTGGCATTTTACCACGTTCCACCATACTTTCACGGGTTTCATGGATAACATCACTCATGCTGATATCGAGAAAACATTCTTCCTTACAGAGGCCGCATTCAGCGCAGGAATTAATCATCTTATTGGCATAGTGCGTGCCTAAAATAATCCGTTCGCTGTGATTGATCTGACGGATATAGGCATCTGGGGACATTTCGAATTTCCGCAGGTGGACACAGCCCTCAATGCATTTGCGACACTGACATTTGACGCAGCGTTTGGCCTCGGCCATGGCTTCATCCTGGCTATAAATGGCGGCTGATTTTAAAATCGGAGCTAACGGTTCTTTGCCGCAGATATCAAAGTGCAACGGTGTTTCAAAAGCCCCTTCTCGTTCCCGGGAATCCGTCAGGGATACCTTTGACAAAAAGCGTTCGATGGAAATAGCCGCCCGTCGTCCCGAGCTGGCTGAGAAAATCACCGATTCGCTTTGATTAACGAGACTCCCGCCAACAAACAGAGCCGACTCATCCGCCTGGAAGGTGAGCGGATTCCATTTAATTTCTTCTTCCCAGGCCGCGGTTCCCAGATAAACCGCATCATAGGTAGCCAGCAATTCACTTAATTTATTTTTATCGACGATTGTTTCAAAATGAATGGGTATTTTTTTATCAGCAATCGTCTTTAATTCTTGTTGCAGTACTTCTTCGCTCAGGGAGTCGCCCACAAAATCCCACAGTCGTCCCCCTAATCGATTGGTTTTTTCATAGATTGTTACGACATAACCCTTTTTGTCCAGATCCACAGCGGCGGTTAAACCACTTAATCCCCCACCAACGACGGCCACCTTGCCTTTATTCTTTGGTAGCGGCCAGACTTTCTTCGGCTTGTAGGTACCATACTCCAGTACCGCTTTTTCAAGATCAGAGATCCGGATCGAACCGCCAGCTTTACTCCGTTCACAGGGCGCTTCACAGGGATGATCGCAGATTCGCCCAAGAATTTTGTGAAAGGGCATTTTCTTTTCCATCAGTTTATAGGCATTCTGGAAATTTCCTTGTTCTATTTCTGCTAAAAAATCAATAATTTCCAGATGAACCGGACAATTTGCCGTACAGGTTGGGGGTTCCTTGTGAATACACCGATCTCCGGTTGCTAATAATTTATCCAAATTCATAGTTGCTCTCCTAACTCTCTTCAATACAATCGCTCAACCACAGACAAATAAACATCAGTCACTTTGATGTCTGTTCCTATGAATAATTGGTGACACAATTCATTCATAGAAACAAACACCGAAGTCTATTTTAACATATTTTTAAATATAAAATAGGAATTGAAAGCTTAGAAGCTTTCAATTCCTGAGATTGTCGATAACTACCGTACCGATCAATTGTTAATCTGTTGTTCGCTGCGCCATGCGAAATTCGCTTTGCTCCTTTCGCATTGGTCGTGGGCAGTCGCCAACTACAAGCAAGCTTGTGATTGGCTCGTTGCCTGCGCGAAAATCAGACAGGCTACGCCGTGTCCGCTCCGATGCGTACAACATGATGTAACAATTGTCGGTCCTAGTTTATCTTTTTTGACAGTCCGATAGACTTGGCTTGCTTATTTTAAGGCTTCTAAACCTTCAAGTACTTTTTCTGGATAAGCTGGTAAATGTTTGATACGAACGCCACAGGCATTGAAAATCGCATTAGCGATGGAAGCATGTGGTGCTGACAATGGCATTTCACCAGAACCTGCAGCGCCATATGGTCCTAATGGTCGTGGTGTTTCCTGATGAATCAGAACGATTTCGTCGGGAACATCCTTGACTTGCGGAATACCACAACCGGTTAAGGTTGTGTGTTTTTTCAGATCTTCAAAGTCTTCGCTTAAAGCTAAACCGATCCCCTGGGTTAAACCGCCCCATAACTGTCCTTCGAGAACTGTTTTATTAGTAATGGTTCCACAGTCAGATACCAGCGTTAATTTATCCACATGGGTTTTACCGGTGGTGGTATCAACCGATACTTCTGACAATAATACCCCATACATATAAACTGGGAATGGATTTCCCTGGCTGGTTTCAACTGATGGTGCTGTACATGGTGCGGTCCAAACGCCTTCATAACGTAATGGCAAGCCTTCGGCGACCATTTCATCATAGGTTCTATAAGTACCATCGGCCTTTTTCATAGCGGCCAGTAAGTTTTCACAACCGACTTTGATGGCATTACCAGTCATAACATTGGAACGACTTCCGCCAGCTGGTCCACTGTTTGGTGTCAGCTTCATGTTATTCATAACCAGTTTGATTTGTTCTGGTTTGATTCCTAACGGTCTTAATGTTTCGTGAGCAAAGGTCAATGTACCCATATCAGCACCCTGGCCATGGTCTTCCCATGAATCGCCGACAATAACACCGTCTTTGGTTAATTCAATCCACATTTCTGAGGAGTCTGGGCCGTCAAGACCACAACCGTAAATATTTAATGAGATCCCAACACCATGTTTAATGTCTCCGCCTTCAGCATTTAATGCTTCTGCTTTGGCTTTTGCTGCCTGATAAATTGGTCGGATGGTGTCAATTGCCTGTGGTAAAGCAATAACATCTGGTTCACAACCATTTGGTGTTGTGTCGCCTTCTCGGTAGACATTCTTATAACGGAGTTCCAGTGGATCTTCGCCCATTTGATATGCCAGCATATCAATCAGAGTTTCAGAAGCAAATAAACTCTGTGGTGAGCCGTAGCCTCTGAACGCGGAACCCCAGGCATGGTTGGTGGCAACAGTTCGGCCTTCACCACGGATATTAGGAATATTGTAACCAGCACCAATAAACTGCGAACCACGGGTGGTTACCAGATCGCCAAATTCACAGTAGGGACCATGATCGACAGACCAATCAGTTTCCATTGCTTTTAAGATACCATTTTCGTCGGCACCCATTTTTACATTCATAAAGAATGGTGAACGTTTTCCGGTGTAGGTGATTTGTTGGTACATATTAAATTCCAGGTATACCGGTCGTTTGGTAACCAGAGCGGCTACACCCAATAAACCTTCGATGGTGGGGCTGAATTTATAACCAAATGTTCCCCCTGTCGGGTTCTGAACGATGAAGTATTTAGTCGGATCAACGCCAATGGCTTCAGCAGTCATTAACTGGTGAAAGTGGAGAGCGATACTCTTAGAATGAACCATCAGGTTATCTTCTTCATCAAAGTAGGCAAATCCGACGTCTGGCTCGAGTGGTAAATGGGGTTGACGGCCAACATAGAAGTCATCTTCAATAACATTTGGTAGTTTTTCCATTAATGGAGCTGTTTCATCACCCTTGACAACATTAGTTGTAAAATAAATGTTTGGTGTACCCGGATGAATTTCAATGGCATCTTCAGCCATAGCAGCGGGTGCACTCATGTAAGGCAGTAATTCTTCAATTTCGACCACTACTTTGGCGGCTGCTGCTTCAGCCTGTTCGGGTGTATCGGCCAATACCATAGCAATGGCATCGCCAAACTGGAAGATTTTCTTGTCATTTAAGATTGGTCGTTCCAGCCCATCGCCTAAGTTCTGTGGGAAGGCCAAACCGTTAATGCGGTTGGTTCCGGGCACATCTTTAGCGGTGATAACTTTGAAGACACCTTCCATTTTTTCTGCTTCTGAGGTATCAACAGAAATAATGTTAGCATGGGAAACCTGAGCCTGAACCAATTTGATGTGTAAGGTGTTTTCAGGCAGTTTTAAGCCTAAATCGGCACCAAAGTCCCAGGTACCGGTAACTTTTGCCAGTGCTGAAGGACGAGCCATGGTTGAACCCATGATGGAAGCACCTTCTTTTAACTGGAACCACAGATCTTCTTTGGTGATTTCACCACGCATCAATTTAGCAGCATCCATAACCGCATCAACGATGGGGATATAGCCGGTACAACGACAAACATTTCGATGTTTCTGGAACCACGCTCTGACTTCTTCTCGGGTTGGGCTGGCGTTTTCTTCTAATAACGCTTTAGCTGACACGATAAAGCCAGGTGTACAGAAACCACACTGAGCCGCGCCATTAACCATCCATGCCAACTGCAATGGATGCAGGTTATCGTGGGTTCCAACGCCTTCGATGGTGATGATTTCAGACTCATCGTCAACTTTTTTCATCTTGGTTACGCAAGACCTTACCACCTTGCCATTTAAAATAACTGAACAGGCACCGCATTCCGCTTTGCCGCAGCCAACCTTTGTTCCGGTTAAGCCCTGTTGTTTTCTGATTAAATTTGCCAGGGTTGTTTCCGGATCAACAATGACCGTCCTTTGAATCCCGTTAATGAACAATGTCTTTTTTTCCACGTGAAATCCTCCTTAAATTATAAAAACTAAACCTATATATGGATGCTAAAATCAGCCCTTACCAAATCCACAATTGGGATAATGACAGTCCGGACAAGTGGAACATAATCCGCCGTGTCCCAATTTTGATATGTCTTTGGGGGTTAATTTTTCGCCGACCATCAACTTTGGTACCACCAAATCAAAAACCGTACGGTGGCTGTACATAATGCAACCGGGTAAACCTAAAACCGGAATCTCTCCCAGATATGAAAGTAAGAACATCGCACCCGGTAAGGTCGGGGCCCCATAGGAGACAAATTCGGCTCCGGTTTTTCTGATCCCATCCGGGGTGACATCATCGGGATCCACCGACATGCCTCCGGTTACCGTGACAATATCAGCTCCTTCTTCGATTAATCCCAGAATACACTGGGCAATCATGTCCGAATCGTCCCTGGAAAAAACCTGTTTAAAAACTTCCGAATCAAGTTCTGCAAATTTTTCTCTGATCACATCGCCAAACTTGTCTTCAATCCGGCCATAAAAAATCTCATTGCCGGTGGTAACCACCCCGACCTTGAATTTTTTTAGTGGCAGCACTTCGACAATCGGTTTACTTTTTGCACACAATTCTTCCATTTTGATCAATTTTTCATTTTCAATCGATAGCGGGATGATCCGGGTCGATCCGACCAGCGTCCCTTTGGTTACCATGGTATCGGTATGCAGGGTGGCCATCATCATTTCACCCAATTCGTTGATTTCCTGAAGAACAGGTACATTAATTTTAAGCAAACCGGATTGCGTCGCCGTCATTGTTACTTTTCCTTCAGAAGTCCCGACATATTCAACGCCGATTCCTGCTGCCGCTTTCCCAAGTCGCAATGCCGCATCATCTTCGTGGATGGTTCCATCATTGAATTCAATAATGGCAATGTGTTCTTTTCCCATGTTCAACAATCGGGGAATGTCTTCTTCCTGCACAATATGCCCCTTCTTGAATGCTGCTCCTTTAAACTCCCCAGGGATGATCTGGGTCATATCATGTGCCAGGAACATACCCACTGATTCACGAACAGGTACTACCTTCATATTGTTTCCTCCATTAGCTTGGTCTGTATCATTTTCACTGAGCTACTTATGATGGTTGTAATATATAGCAATAAACGTGCCAAAATAAAAAAAGCCTGTTTTAAGGGCTTTTTAGAACACGATCTCGATGAATAGTATTTTTTTTGAGCATTAATCATTTTATTAACGTTCATTTTTTATACATATGTTCGCATTTTAATCATTCTATATCAAATTTTCATCGTTTTACCTAACATTGTCAGGCTATTCTCATTTATAAGTGTTCAATTTTTAACGAATGCTTATTCCTGCCAATCAGATCTTAACTTATTTCATCCATTTCTCACGGTATGTTCACTTAAAAAACACCTAAGGCAATTATCCTTAATGAAATAAGTATGATTTGGCAGGGTCTATCCGATTCTAGCTATTGATAATGGAGGAATATTATGAAAAATACAACAATCAGGGTACTATCGGCACTCACCGTGATGTCAATGGCCTTTTCAGGTAGCGTTTTTGCGGCATCCGACCAAACAACTGATACCAATATCTCAACGCTGACAACGGTCGCTTCAAATATGGGCGTGGCCTATCGTGGCCATATTCAAAATACCGGTGACTATCCCCTGGACAACGCCTGGATTCAGGGCCCTACCGAATTGGGAACCGAAGGCCAAGGGCTGCGTCTGGAGGGCTTCTGGATTGAATTAACCGGAACTGTTCCAGAAAATGCCCACATTCAATATCAGGTCCATGTTCAAAACGAAGGCTGGATGGACTGGGTATCTGACGGTGCGTTTGCCGGAACTAGAGATAAAAGCCAACGCATCGAAGCGATCCGAATTCGCCTGGTTGATGATGACGGCAATGCCTTGTCCGGATATTCGGTTCAGTACTGCGGTCATATTCAGGATCAGGGCGACACCGAATGGGTTGCTGACGGTGCCGAATTGGGAACGACCGGTTTGAGTCGACGGCTGGAAGCGCTGGAAGTACAGATTATCCAAACTAATGCAGACAACAGTGATTCGAACAACGCTGATTCTGATGACGAAAGCAGCAATGACAATGCGACTGTCGAACCGACCAGCCCCGGATCGGCCATTGTCTCCCCAACTTCAACCATTGTCATCGATAAAGAATTCTCAAATCGTGAGCAAAACGCCAGTTATGACGAAAGTTTGGCTACCCACGCAGTTTTTAACGGCACTGACATCGAGCTAACTGGTGCCGGTGCCACAGCTGAAAATGGGATTCTCACAATCACCGCCGAAGGCACCTATGTCGTGAGCGGAAATCTTACCGAAGGCCAGATTCGGGTCGAAACGACCGATACCGAAAAGGTTCAACTAGTCTTAAACGGCGTCACCATCCACAACAGCAACAGTGCCCCGATTTATTTAAAGAGTGCCGACAAGGTCTTTATCACCCTGGCTGAGGGTACCACCAATACCCTGACAGATGGCAGCGACTATATCCAGACCGATGACAACACCGTTGATGCGGTTATATTCAGCAAAGCCGATTTAGCAATTAATGGAACCGGTACCTTGAACATTACTGCCAATTATAAACATGGGATTGTCTCCAAGGATGATCTGATCATAACCGGCGGTACCTTTAATATTTCCTCGGTAAAAGCTGCATTAAACGGTAAGGATGCCTTAAAAATAAAAGATGGCGTCTTTAACATCTCATCCTCAGATGGCAAAGGCCTCACCTCAAAACACGACAGTGACACCACCAAAGGTTATGTCTATATTGCCGGTGGTACCTTTAAGATCAGCAACTGCACCGAAGGGATCGAAGGCACTGCCATTGTCATTGAGGGCGGCGACATCGACGTTACCGCCACTGACGACGGTTTAAACGCTGCTAGCGAAACATCCACCGATAATGCAACGACCGAAACAACCGAAACCGCACAGATACCCGGTGGTGGTCAAACACCTGGCGGCGGTGGAATGATGGCCGCAGATACCAATGCCTATATCGCCATTGCTGGCGGCACCATCAAACTCAATACGACGGGTGATGGCATTGACTCCAACGGAAACCTTTACGTGTCCGGCGGCACCATCTTTGTCAGCGGCCCCACCAGCGACGGTGAAGGCGCTTTGGATTACGACGGCACAGCTGATGTCAGTGGCGGCACCATCGTGATTGCCGGTAGCTCAGGGATGGCCCAGAGCTTTTCGAACACCTCTACCCAAGCGTCAATTCTTTATAATCTCACCGCAAAAGCCGCAGCCGGTACAGAGGTCAGTTTAAAAGATTCCAGTAGCAAGGTGCTGGTTTCTTACACTCCCGAAAAATCCTATCAGTCGGTAGTGATCAGCACCCCTGAGATGAGTGTCGGATCAACCTACACCTTGACTGCCGGTGGCCAAACCGTTTCGATCGAGCAAACCGCCATGGTTACCAGTAATGGGAATACCAACACCGGAGGTCCCGGCGGTACACGACCAGACGGCGGAAACAGACCCGATCCGGGAACCACACCGATGACACCGCCAACAGAGACAGCCGTTTAAACTTTCTGCTTAATTTATCCCTAAAAAGATGCCAGTTTCCTGGTATCTTTTTTTATTCTAATCTAATAATAATACATGGTACTCACAACAAACGCCATAATCGCTCCCATTACAATGCTGATAAGAATTGCTGCACCAACTGCAATGGCCATCATCACCAGATACGCCCGGGCAAAATTCTTTTTGTTGGGGCCCGTTTCACTGCCAAACCCCCAAATAAAAAGCATCACAATCCCGGCAATGGGAATCGCCGTAATCAAAAACATGATTAAATACTGCCCCATTGTAATCAGATCTGTTGCCTCATTTTTCTGTACTGATGGTGTCGGTGCACTGGCTCTGGTCGGTTGCGGCGATTGCGTACTACTGACGCTTTGGGATGAAGCCGATTTTCCTAACTGCTTTGCCCCGCAATGGGTACAAAACGCCGCATCATCAGGAATTTGTTTGCCACAGTTTTCGCAAAACATTGTCATACCTCCTTAGTTTTTGGTTTCCGTTTTATCGTCTTCAGCTTTAGCCTGAGCTGGCTGTGAAGCTTTTTTACCTTTAATTTTCTTTCTGATTCTCCAGAATATAAAGAACCCTAATCCGGCAATGGCAGCAAATGGTATCAGTCTAAATATTAATACGATTAGAAACGCCACAATGTAGAGAATCAAATTGATTGACGTCACAAACCCTTCACCAATTTTTGTAAATATTTCTGAAAATGGCGAATTAACCGAAGTAGCGGACAACCTTTTTTCATACAACGAAATATATATCGTGGAATAGGCCATTTCGGTATCCCAGTTTTTAATGGTCGTCGTCAGACTGTCAATTTCTGTTCGAACCCGGTTTAATTCACTTTCGATAGCCAGCATATCAGTGACATTTGTTGCCTGTTTTAAATATTCCAACAACCGGCCCTCTTCAATTTTCAGGTTGTTCAGCTGCGCCTGGACATCTGCATACTGCTGCGAGATATTGGTGCTGCTGACATTGGCACTGATGGGACTGCCCCAGGTCTGGATCTGGGTCATGGCTTCGGAAAATTTCGACGATGGTACCCGGATGGTCAAAAAGCCTGAGTTATTCTGGACACCAGCCTGTTCTGAAGCGTAATTTGATCCGGAATCCTGGACGAATCCGCCAAGTTCCACAGCATAACTGCTGATTTTTTCAAAGGTATCTTGATAATTATCCGTATTCAGACTGATGTTTCCGTAATAAATAATTTTGGATGTATCAAAAGGGGTACTGGCATTAGCGGTTGCCTCCGGAAGTGGCACCGCATCAGCTGTTTCACCAGTCACCTGATCCGAAACCATGGATTCATCAGACCCGGCTTTACTATTGTCCTGATTTGCTCCACTAAAACATCCCCCGGCGACAACCATTACCAGACAGGATAAAATAACAACCATACCCCAAAACCAGTTTTTCTTTGCTTTTAATAACCTGGGGATTACTCCCCTAAAATCAGCTAATGATTCTTTTTTAGCCGCCAGCCGTTGAGTCGTTTTTTTCTGATCCATGAACCCACCTCCTAAATATTTTTTTAGATCAATATCCTTTTTTATTTTTTACCCTTGTTTTTATTGAAAATGCATCAAAATATTTTTTTATCTTTTACAGTCAATTGTCCGATCTTTTCCGTTATGCCGCAAATCGAGTCCATGATTTTCATAAGGACTTTTTTTCTGATCGCCCTGCTTTTCCCTTCGCTCTTTTTCAATTTTGCGATTCATGATTTTTGCCATTATACAGTAAATCAATCCAGGCATTTTTAACTGGGCTTCGTGATAGAGTGCCGCTGGCGACTTCTCCTGCCTTGCCACATTTTCCAGAAAACGGCCAAACATTTTTTCAGCCCTTTTTCCATTCAAGAGCTTGCTTAAAGACTGGCCATTAAGCATCGCTCCCATTCCAATTACAAATCCACCGTTATAACGGAGACCATTCTCCCTGGCAAACAGTTCCAACATTTTTAACCCCGATTCATGCGTATGAACATAAGGCATCCCACCCTGAATAACTGCATAGAGACATTGTCCATGAAGGTTATTCTGGTTTTTTTCAAGTTCTTCCAATAAGTACACCGTATCGGCTGGATAAGTATTGATGTAGCAGGGGCCGATCATAATGATTGACTCGGCCTCATTAATGGCCGCGTGTACCGGACTAAGATCCTTTAAGTTGGGATATAAATGAGTGATTTTAACCAGATAATCCCGGGATAACAAGAATTCCCTGCAATGATTGGCCAGCATCATGCTAGTCCCAACTTTTCGGGGGCTTAAATTTATTATTACTGCTTTTTTCATTTACTTAACCCCTCCGCAACCGTTTCAAGGCAATCACTGAGATTACTGTCATCCGCCAAATACGCTCTGCCCCGGATATTCATAATCTTGATATTTTCCTCAACCAGATTTTTAAAGGCTCTTTTTTCCGCATCGACCCATTGCGCCTTCACACCGATGGCTAAAAAGGTATGAACCCGTCCAATTTTTCCTTTGACCAGTTCGCCGTTTTTACAGTAATAGTGGCGATCACCAATAACAGCACATTTATCAAAAATGCGTTTCATTTTAAATGAATAGCTCCCCCATTTAACCGGAGTGACCATTACAAGCACATCAGTTCTCATCAATTTGGGTAAAATAATGTCGGCATCATCCCGATGGATGCACTGCCCATAGGTTTTGTTGGTACAGCCACCACAACTATAACACGGATCAACGTGTAAATCCGCTATGGCAATCAATTCCGTTTCAATTTTTCGCTCCCGCAACTTTTGCTCAAGCCTTTCCCCAGCTTCCTGTCTGGTGTAGTCTGATAGTATGGTAATCATATTTTCCTCTCTTCTCATTAATATCTAGCCTCTCTCTAGCTCGCTTAACATAAATAAAGCCTCTTATAAAAGGTAATATATTACATATTATTCATCTTGTCAACAGGTCCAATTGAAACCTCGCAACAAACATCAACTATTTCGACATCTTTTTCAAAAGAAAAATCATAAAATTAATATCCATTATAATTTTTATGATTTAAATCTTAGTTGAAATATGATAGGATAGAAATAGCATCAATTATAAAAGTCAAGGAGTAAATAATGTACGAAAAAGGCATCCAGACAAGAAACCATCTTTATGAAATTTCAAAAAAATGCTTTTATGAATATGGTTATGAAAACACCAAAATTAAAGACATCGTAACGGCAGCTGATACGCCCATTGGTCTTTTTACTTATTACTTTAAAACAAAAGATAATATTGTTCACGAAATATATTCGGATTTTTATCAGCAAATTGATCAGTGTCTGGGTGCACTGTCCATTGATGGGCTGGAAAATTCAATTCTTCATCACGCTACATTGAGTTATATCTATTTTGATCTGATCCTCAACAATGAAAATAATCGTCGTTTTTACTTTGAAATTCTGAAAAAAGCATCCAACTATCGAATTGCCGGAGATTTTATCCGCAATACTTATCGCGGCTATATCCAGGAATACAATTTGGTCGTCAGCGAACGCGAATTTGATAACTTCCTATTCATCGATTTTGGCGGACGCCGGGAGTATTTTCTGAATTATTTTCAAAAACCACTTAATGATTCCATCGATGAGCTGGTCTTTTTACTAAATGGCATCCTTCCCCGATTACTGGGCATTGATCAACATGCTGTTACCACCCTTCTTTATAAAGGAATTCATATTGCCAAAACCATTGATTGCCGCCAAATTCAGTTTCTTTCCAAATAAATCGTTAGTATTTAAAAGAATGTCTCACTATCCTTAAAATCAGGGTGAAACATTCTTTTTTATTCGTTCTAAGCCGTATCTCGCAGAGGGTGAGAGCCTTTTGATGGCCGTGGCATTTGCTTGTTTTGATCCTGAAACTGCGGGTATAATAGCATCATAAGTACATCGGCCAATCGCCATGCAAGTCTCTTTTAATAACTATTATTGATTGCGTTGTTAAAAATTAAAAAAAGAACAGGAGATTAAAATGATGAATGAAAAACTGTGTCAAAGCTGCGGAAAGCCCATGGGCCAAACGAATGAACTCTATGGAACTGAAAAAAACGGCACTAAAAGCTGTGACTATTGCGATGATTGTTATAAAAACGGCGAATTTACAACGAATATTTCCAAGGAACGCATGATCGAAGTGAGTATACCCTATCTTCTCAAAGAAAAGCCCGGAATTGATGAGGCTCAGGCCCGAAAAGAAATGGAAGACTTTTTCCCGACCTTAAAAAGATGGAAGACTCACTAAGTCATTTTAAACAATCTGCCAAAGGATATGATTGAATTAATTTTTTGTTGGCAATTGCGCTTGTTTTATTAATAAATTATTGTATTCTCTATTAAAATTATGCATAATAGTGATATCAATCCGTTTTTATTTTTTGACTCGGACATCGTCTCAAATCGTCAAATTTCAAAATTCATATTTTTAAAAGGAGGTCAGGGATTATGACAAATGATTTTTATCATGGAATTATCAAAAATCTGCATGTTGGTTATGCATATCATCGAATTATTTGTGATACCCAAGGAACTCCTGTGGATTACGAGTTTATCGAAGTCAATCGAGCCTTTGAAGCAGCAACCGGACTGATCGGTGCAGAAATTATCGGCAAAACCGTGACTGCTGTTATCCCTGAAATCAGGGATTCCGGGTTTGACTGGATTCGTTTTTATGGTGAGATTGCACTTAATCATACAACGGCCGAAATCGAGCAATACTCTTCGCCACTTAACCGCTGGTACCGGGTGCAAGTCTATTCTCCCGAAACGAATTACTTTATAACGTTGTTTAATGACATCACCCGAGAAAAACGGGATTTAGCTGAACGAAACCTGCTACTGACGACGCTTCATGATATTGTTTTTGAAATCAGCACGGACTACCATTTTACCAATGTGATCGTACAAGATGAAACAACCCTTTTTGTTCCCAAAAAAAATATCATCGGTAGCCATATTACCAGCATTTTTTCCAAAGATTTAAGCGAAGAGATAATTGTGGTTTTTAAAGCCGCCCACGATACTGGCCAAAAACAGGAATTTGAATATAAATCTCCGGTACCTACTGATAAACGGTGGTTTTTAGCCGAAATTTTTTATATCAACGATAACGAGTCCCCCCGATTTGTGGTCAGCATTCATGATATCAGCCGACGCAAGCGGATGGAAAAATCGCTGTTTATCGAAAAAGAGCGTTTACAAACCACCCTGTTATCCATCGGTGATGGTGTTATTTCAACCGATTCCCGGGGCTGTGTCACGCTCCTCAATAAGGTCGCCGAAAATCTGACCGGATGGAATCAACAGGAGGCCTATGGCCTCCCTTTAGACCAAGTCCTCAAGCTGGTCAACGAATATACCCGGGAAAGCTGCGAAAATCCGGCCCGTAGAGTGCTGGAAGAAGGGCTAATCATCGAACTGAACAATCACACCTTATTGCTTTCAAAGGATGGCCGGGAAATCCCCATCGAAGACAGTGCTGCGCCAATTAAAGATCAGGACGGACAAATTACTGGTGTTGTCATTGTTTTTCGAGATTTTACCGACAAAAAAGAAAAACAGGAAAAAATTGAATACCTGAGTTTTCACGACCACCTCACTGGCTTATACAATCGTCGTTATTTTGATGAAGAACTGAAACGATTAAACACCCCCAGAAACCTGCCTTTATCCCTGCTTATTTTTGACGTTAATGGGTTAAAGCTCACAAATGATGCCTTCGGACACATGGCCGGTGACCGGTTATTAAAAAAGGTTGCTCAGACCATGCAGACAATCAGCCGAAGCGATGATATCATCGCCCGGATCGGCGGCGATGAGTTTGTAATCCTGCTCCCCCAGACCGAAATCCAGGAAGCCAAGGAGCTGGCCAAGCGGATCAATACCGCACTCAGCCATGAACACCTGGAAGCTGGACAGATCTCAATTTCCAGCGGCTGGGCTGTAAAAACCACGGCAGACGAAGAAATCACCGAAGTTTTTAAGGCGGCCGAAAATAAAATGTATCAGTACAAAATTTCCGAACGCAACAGCACTCGAAACGAAGCCATTCAGTTTATCATGAAAACCCTTTATGAAAAACTGCCCCGTGAACAGCAACACTCCGAACGCGTCAGTAATATCAGTGGTCTCATCGGCGCAGCCATGGGCATGAACAAAGAAGAAATCAATGAATTAAAAACCGCCGGAGCCTTGCACGATATCGGAAAAATTGCCATTGGCAATGAAATTCTCGATAAAACAGGTGAGCTCAATGATTTTGAGTGGCTGGAAATCCGCCGCCACCCGGAAATCAGTTTCAGTATTTTAAGCTCTCTCAACGACTATGCTCCATTAGCTAATATCATTCTTGTTCACCACGAACGGTATGATGGTACCGGCTATCCCAAAGGCTTAAGCGCAGAACAGATACCTTTGCCAGCACGTATTATTGCCATTGCTGACGCCTTTGACGCCATGACCTATGGCCGACCTTACAAGGAACCCCTAACGACGGAAGCTGCAATTCGCGAAATAGTTGCCGGTAAATCCACCCAGTTCGATCCCGCGATAGCCGATATTTTTTTAAGCGTCTTGGCTGAAAATAATTATTGCCTATAAAAAACCGGCCATCCATAAAAGATGCCCGGTTTTTTTACTTATTCCAGTGCCGTAAATTTCAAATCATCAATGAGTTTTTCATGCCAGTTTAAAACCATCTCATAATAGCTTCGACCAAACTGAAGACTGGCATATTCAAAAGGATCCATCCCATCACTGATCGTCCGTTCAATTTCTGACAACTTTTCGATAGCATCCTGTACCGTCCCTCTAAAAAGTTCGATATTGAGGATTGCATCATTTTTTTTCAAATGCTTATAAAAAAATAATTTTGCCAGAAACTCAAGGTTAAAGGGAGAAAACGTACATGGGGTTTGCAACCATTCCAAAAACCTTTTCTGACCTCCTGGTGTAATCCGATATAATTTTTTAAACCGGTTACCTTCAACAATTTCAGTAAACGTAATCAATCCCAGCTTTTCCAGCCTTTTTAACATTGGATAGATACTGCCAAAACTGGCATCGATAAAATTTGAGGTACGTAGTACCATCATTTGTTTAATATCATACCCGGTCATATCCCGATCCAATAAAAACCCCAGAATTGCAAATTCTAACATGACGACCTTCTTTCAGCACTGTTTTTCTTTTCCAACTTTATTCACCCAATCATGATCCCGATTCAAACAACAATTTACAATTTGTTATGTCATTTGTTTCCATCATAAACTATCGCAATTAGCCTGTCAAGTTTAGGTTCTTATTGCTGATTAAGGTTATTATTCCTTATTGTGACATTTTGAAGTCGTAAACGGGGATATTGTTGAGGAAATAATACAATACCTGATTATCAAGTTGACTTCGCCCCTGATGACTGAGATAATCGATGGCTTCCCGGGCGCTTTTCGCTTTTTTATAAATCCGATTCGTAGTCATCGCATCATAAACATCAGCTACAGCAACTATTTTGGGCAATAGACCCACGTAATCATCCGTTGCACAAAGCGGATAACCTTTCGCATCAATCCGTTCATGATGAAAAAGAACTGCCCGTTTAACCTCGAGATTAAACGCACTAAACTCATTGAGAAGTGAATATCCGTAAAGGGGGTGAAGCTGAATAATTTCATATTCCTCTCGGGTTAAAACTCCAGATTTATTTAAAATTTCCTCCGGAATATAGATCTTCCCAATATCGTGTAGGAAACCCGCCTGGGTTGCATTGATGATATCCTGCTCATCCAGATCCATCCACATGGCGATAAACATGGAGTAAAAAGCTGTATTAACACTATGGGTAAAGGTATATTCATCCATTTTTTTGATCTGATCCAGAGCTTTCAGAATAATCGGGTTACCTTCGATACTTTCGTACATATGCGCCAGAAACTGAGTGACGTGAGTGTAGGTGTATTCTTCTTGAAACAAGACATTACTCAGGTTATTTTTTAATTCCACCAGCATATCCCGGTTGAGTTGCTCCGTCATGTTTTCGTCAAGATCACACAGATAATGAGACAATGAATTACCAATTTTTTCCCGCTTATGATTGCGA
The DNA here is from genome assembly GCF_002237635.1 of Acetobacterium sp. MES1. Classification (NCBI taxonomy): domain Bacteria; kingdom Bacillati; phylum Bacillota; class Clostridia; order Eubacteriales; family Eubacteriaceae; genus Acetobacterium; species Acetobacterium sp. MES1. The sequence continues at coordinate 66,932 of NZ_MJUY01000007.1, read as the reverse complement.
TGTGTGCTTTGAACAGCGGGCTGTTCAAACCGTGTATAATTATTAATGTGATCTTCTAAAATTCCCATTTTTCACCCCATCTTGGCTTATTGATCGACTTTGATCACACCCAGCTTATTCATCACTTCAACCAACTTATCCGTATCAACCGGTTTAGCTGCATATGCTTCACAGCCCAGATCAAAGGCGGTGTTGACAAACTCCGTATCAGCCAGAGCCGTAATAATAATGATCTTCACCCTGTTTTCTGCCGGGATTCCCCGCTGCACCTCAAAATCCCGAATGGCTTTTAGCACTTTCACCCCGTCGACCTTCGGCATCATTATATCCAGACAAATCAGATCATAAGGATCTTCTTCTTTTATGGCAATGAGGTAGGCATCAAGGGCTTCCATTCCATCCACCACAATATCACATTCTCCATATTGGGCTAAAAATTTACCTAAAAAGCGTCGGCTTACCATGTCATCTTCCACAATTAATATCTTCATCTTCATTCCTACCTTTCACTTGCTGTGCTTTTTTTCTGGCCAATATCGTTTTAATAATTATACTGTTTTTTTATATACTGAGTAAATATGATTAATCTGATTAACCCGTTTAGCGGCAGCTTCAAAATTTCCCCGCCGGATATCCAATTCAATTTTAAAAGCAACCACTTTTAAATCTTCAATATCCAAAGAAATTGAAAGTTTCTTGATCTGGTTTGCCAATTTTTCTAAATCTTCCAGTTTTCCAGCTGCCACCAGATTGTTTATTTCGCTGATTAATTCAGTCAACCGCCCTTCTTTTTCCGCATCATGCACCCTTTCATTTGCACCATCCGTTGGATTTTTTTCCTCGATAATAATTTCCCCATTCGCATCGATATGCATTTTAAAATCTCCAGAATGGCGAATGACCTCTTTGCGATTGATACAGGTCTCTATCTCTTCGATCAGTTTTTCCACTTTTATCGGTTTAGAAATATAACCATCCATCCCCTGAGACAAGAATTTTTCCCGATCACCATGGAGTGCATAGGCTGTAATTGCCAAAACCGGTATCTCCTGATTGAATTCCCGAATCCTTCTGGTCGCTTCGATCCCATCCATTTCCGGCATTTGAATATCCATCAAAATAATATCGTAACTATTTTTATGAACCATTTCTACCGCTTCATAGCCATTTTCTGCAACATCCACCCCATAACCACACTCATTGAGCATTCGGGAAATAACCAGTTGATTGACCTTGTCATCTTCAGTTAAGAGAATTTTATATTGCTCACTGATTTTAAAATAATCCGGTTGTTTCTCCTGCATACTACTTTCTGCCAAACCCGGTTCAAAATTGAGTTGAAAATAGAAACGGCTACCCTGGCCCTCGGTACTTTCCACCCATATTTTTCCGCCCATCAATTCCACTAATTGTCTGGTAATGGCAAGACCTAACCCGGTGCCGCCAAAGCGGCGAGTGAATGAGCCGTCCACCTGACTAAAGCTTTCAAAAATTTGCTGCCGATTTTCTTCAGCAATCCCGATGCCCGTATCTTCGACCACAAAAAGCAGTTGAATTGGCTGTTTCCCGACCGACAGGTTTTTTACCTTAACCCACACCTCACCGATATCGGTAAATTTGATGGCGTTACTGATCAGGTTGTTAAGAACCTGCTGAATCCGATGGAAATCCGCCATAACATACTGGGGCACAACAGCAGAAAAAGCGTAGTTCAGCTCAAGTCCCTTGGCTGCTGCTACCGGAGCCTGGGCTTTAATGGTATGTTCCACCAGCGCTTTGATATCACAATTTTGCTTCTTGATTTCCAGTTTCCCCGCTTCCATTTTTGAAAAATCGAGAATATCATTAATTACATTAAGCAGGGCGTTGACACAGGTTTTGATAATTTTGATGTTTTCCTGCTGTTCCTGATTGAGGTTTGACAAACGCATCAGATTAACCATGCCAACAATCCCGTTTAGCGGAGTTCTGATTTCATGACTCATATTAGCCAAGAATTCACTTTTGGCCTGATTCGCTGTTTCTGCTTCTTCTTTGGCCAATTTTAAGGCTTCCTCCACCGCTAATCGTTCGGTAATATCCCGGACAATATTAATTGCCATTTTTTTTTCATTTAAATAACAGTGACTGCAGATCACCTCAACCGGCAGGATCGACCCATCTTTGCGTCTGGCCTTTGTCTGCAGGGTAATATAATCTTTTTCATTCAACTCATTCAAGTTCCGCTCAGTATCACCTAGTGCCTGGATAATTTTAAAAATCGGATCATCCAACTCGAAAAATTCCTCATATGTGTACTGAAACATATCACCAGCAGTCTGGTTAACCTCAATCAACCGACCGTTAGCACCATCCTCGTTTATTTCCTGAACAAAGATAGCATCTGAGGAATTGTGAAAAACCTGACGGAACTTTTCTTCGCTATCAATCAGGGCATTTTCTGAATTTTTTCGCTCCGAAATATCCCGGATAATGCAAATAATCACCCGTTTTTCATTAATTTTGGTGGTTTTAGCGCTGACCTCCACCGGAAAATGCCTACCGTCCTGACGCTTATGGATGGTTTCGAAGAAAACGCCGTCTTTTTCGCCATTTTTCATCTCTTCAATGGCTACTGACCGACCCCCTTCAATTAAATCAAAAACCGAAAGTTCAAGCAATTCCCGCCGTTTGTATCCGTAAAGTTCCACTGCCGCATTATTGGCATCTATTATTTTACCGTTTGTTTCCACAAAAAGAATGGTATCCCGAACCTTTTCCGCCAGCATTTTATAGCGGATCAGTCCTTCCTCCAGGTTTTTACGATCGGTAATATCAATGCCAATGCCGATATACCCACCATAGCTGCCATCGACCTCAAAGGAGGGGCTATAAATCCCTTCAATCCAGCGGTAATTGCCCGTAGCATGACGAATCCGATACTGAATGCTAAAGGATTTTTGGCTACGAAAGGTTTTCTTTTTCAATTCCATATAGAATTTACGATCCTCGGGATGAATCAGATCCAACCACTTGATTCCCAAGTAGGCTTCATTGTCCTTACCAGTAAACAATGACCAACTGCGGTTAAAGTAAACTACATTGCCCTCCAGATCAGTCTTCCAGATTAGCGTCGGGAAGTTTTCAAACATCCGGTAATAATAATCCCGGGACTGTTCCAGGAACAGCTCCCGATTTTTACGCTCGGTAATATCGACAAAAGTTACCACTGCATGTCGCTTTTGACCACGAATCAGCGGGGCGATACTGACCCGGAACCAATAATCATTTTCTTCATCATCCACAAAAATACTTTTTTTAAATTCTATTTTAATTGGAATGTCTTCTGATTCCAGAACCTTGGAAAAGGCATTTCTCAATTCGCAAAACTCACAGGACGGATCAAAACCACAGCCCAGCTTATTTAAGCGACTGCTCCGGCATTGAACTGCATCGCCAAACTGTTTGCCAATAAAATCTTCGCTGTTTCGATTGAAGTAGTTCAGCAATGGCTCATTGACTCGGGTGACCCGACCATTTTCATCGATGACCACCACCCCCACCGATATGGCATTAAACTCCTGAATAAAATCACTTTCAGTATTTAAGCGTTTCTCCTTTGACATGTAGTTCTCCCTTTGTATGTATTCCGTTCATGCTCACACCGTATCGATCAGATTTCTAAATGATCATATTCTGGTGCCAGATATTGATGTCGCCGCTGGCCACCTCCAGCTCGATGGTACGGCTGACCCGAGCTCCGGTTTCGGCATATTGAATCCCCAGATTCATTTTTTTTAGAATCGCTTTGGTGATTTCCAGATTATGCCGCCCCACGTTGAAGGTATCATTCTGGCGCAGGGATTCTGCTCCACCAAAAATACGAACCACCAATTCATTTTTCAGACACCCATATTGACTGGAAAACTGTGAAATAAAATATGGCAGTCCGGTGCTGGCATAATAACAATGGCGTTCAATGGCATCCTCCATCCGGGCTGGTCGCGGCAAAGCAATATGAATAATTCCCCCCACTTTGCGAATCGGCGAATACGCAGTAATCCCCAGGCATGAACCCAGAGCAAAGGTTTTAATTGTGTCACTACAGTTATTTGAAATGGCCATTTCGCCGATTCCGATTATTTTTGTCATCACTTCACCTTATTCCTTTAACGCTGTGAGAATGCAGTGGTAGATATTTTCCAGGGATGACTGAACCGCTACAGCCCCGATATTATAGGCTACCTTATTCATCCCATAAACCACCGAGGATGCTTCATCCTGGCCAACGGTGTGACCACCGCGGCGGCGGATATCCAACAAGCCCTTTGCCCCGTCATTCCCCATTCCAGTCAACAACACCCCAATTGCCCGATTGCCTGCTTCCTGCGCCACTGAATCAAAAAGCACATCCACCGAGGGACAATGTCCATTGACTTTCTCCCCGACAAAAACTTCAACCCGGTATTTTTCACCAATCCGTTTAATCCGCATGTGCTGATCACCGGGGGCAACATAGACCCTTCCGGGCTGCAGATAATCTCCGGTTTGGGCTTCTTTGCAACGCAGTGGCGTCTGACTATCCAGTCGTTCGGCAAACATTTTTGAAAACACCGGGGGAATGTGCTGAACAATCAAAATTCCCGGGCAATCCCCCGGTAACTTTTTAAGAATTTCAAAAATTGCTTCAGTGCCGCCGGTAGACGCACCAATAGCAATGAGCCGCTCATATGACTGGCTCTGGTCTAATGCTGCCAGAGTCTCAGTGGTCAGATCAGAGGCAGAATTTCTTTTCGGTGCGATGTTTCTGGCTCCAGCAGCCAAGCAGATCTTTTGAATCAGTTCCATCATAAAGTTCTCGACAGTTTTCATTGATCTGGGAGTGGGTTTTTCCACACAATCCCAGGCTCCGACTTTTCTGGCTTCAATACTAACCTGAACATCGCTGATCATCACTACCGGCAAGGGATATTGGGGCAATAGGCGCTTAATAAATTCAATGCCACTCATTCTTGGCATTTCCACATCACAAACCAAAACGTCCAAATCATATTTGAGAATTTTATCCCGAGCCTCAAAGGCATCACCAGCGGTGGCAATGACTTGAATCTGAGGATCAGCAGACAGGTTTCTGACCACCATTTCCCGGAAAGACTTGCTGTCATCAACGATGAGAACTCTGATCTTATTTTTCCGCTGCATTATTCTCATCCTTTCTACCTGGTGCGAGAAAAGGCACACCCACCAACACGCTCGCTGATGGGCACACATTTCTCGTCAAATTGATCATTTTTATTTGGGGACCATCCTTTAAAGACAACTCACCCGAAGATATTGTTTATGTATACCCATTTTCAGGCTGTTAATTTAATACTTGCCAAATTCATTATCTGTTAAGGCAATCCGGGTCGGTTTTGACACCGGGTTGTTGACTGTTTCTCTGCGGGTACTGTGATTTTCTGACAGTGATTCTTCAGCACCCCGGTAACCAAAACGGCGGGATTTTTTTAAAGTAAAGCGGGCGGCCTGTTCTCTTAGCAGTTCGGCCTGGCTGGATAATTCTTCGCTGGCCGCCGCACTTTCTTCAGAGGTGGCCGAATTCATTTGAACGACTTCCGATACCTGCATAATACCCTGATTGATCTGCGAAATACCGATGGCCTGTTCGTTGGAGGCGATGGCAATGTTCTCGACAATTCCGGAAACTTTGGCCACATCATCAACAATCTGATTGAGAGCAGCGGCGGTGGTTGTTGCAATTTTTGTGCCGTCGTCCACCTTTTTTATCGAGCCTTCAATCATTCGCGTCGTTTCTTTGGCTGCATCAGCTGATCGGGCTGCCAGATTTCTGACTTCTTCGGCAACTACTGCAAAACCTTTACCATGCTGACGAGCCCGGGCAGCTTCCACCGCAGCGTTTAGGGCCAGAATATTTGTCTGAAAGGCAATCTCATCAATAACCTTAATAATTTTAGAAATATTGGTTGAGGATTCATTAATTTCTTCCATGGATTTAAGCATCCGTTTCATTTCATTATTACCCTCCACCGCATTGGTTCGCGTCAATTCCGCCAGTGCATTGGCTTCGCCAGCACTGTCAGCATTTAGCCGGGTCTGCGCTGAGATTTCTTCAATAGAGGCGGTGAGCTCTTCGATGGAGCTGGCCTGTTCGGTGGCTCCCTGGGACAGACCCATGCTGGAATCGGCAATCTGTTTGGAGCCAGCTGCTACCTGTTCGGCAGCAGAATCAATATTCGTCATGATTTCATTAATGTGATCGGTCATTTTCACAAAGGCTGACCCTAACTCTCCAACCTCATCCCGGCTGTCGATTTTGACATCCACGTCCAAATTGCCACCTGCTATTTCTTCAGCAGCATCAACCATTCGGCGTAAGGGGGTGCTAATCATATTGGCCACCAGCAACCCGAGTCCCACCGCCAAGCCAATACCAACGACGATAAAAATGATCATCATTATACTTTGGGTTCTGAATTGGGCGGTGTTCTGGGCCAGCACTGCTTCAGCCTGGGTGGTATTATAATTAATCAGGGCTTCCAGATCCTCGTCCACCGTTTGTCTGGCCTTGCTGACTGCATCAAGGCCAGACAGCGCTTCATCATATTTCTGCGCTTTGACCAGCTCCAGATTGGCATTGCGCAATTCCCGATAGTCGGCCAGGCTATTCGTCAGGGTCGTGAAGAGGGTTCTGTTTTCTTCATCCGAAATGGTGGCTTCATACTCTTTCAGTAACGCATTATCGCTTTCCACCGCTGCGTCAATGGTATCCAAGCGAGTCTGAAGAGTGGCTGGATTACGTTCATATACTGCCAGCAGCTGATTGGCCCGGATATCTTCCATGGCCGCATGAATGCTGGCCAGCTTCTGGGATGGCACCAGGTTATTATAATACATGTTTTCGGACTGAGCATTAATTTTGTTCATGGTATAGATGCCAAATACGCCGACAATCCCAGTAACTGCTGCCAACAGGATAAAACAGGTAACCAGCTTTTGTTTTATTTTCAAATTTCTAAATAATTCCATTACGTATATCCTCCATCAACGTTTTTTTGTATTCATTTAAATTAATATCCGATTTCCCGATCGGGGTTTTCCCCTTCATCATCAGTCAGCAGTTTGTGGCAGTCAAGAATCAGCTTAACTGAGGTTCCTACCTTACCAATCCCTTTTACAAATTGGCGGCTGTCGCTTTCATCCAGATCGGGATGGGGAACAATTTCCTCGGCTGGAATCGCCACCACTTCAGTCACTCCATCGACAATCAATCCGACCGTAATATCTGCAATCTCAACCACAATCACGCAGGTACGCTCATCGTAGCTACGAGCCGGTTTGCCAAACCGGAGTCGGACATCCACTACCGGAACGATCTGCCCCCGGAGACTCATAATTCCTTTTACGTATTCAGGCAGTTCCGGCACCTCGGTTATTTTTTGAATTCCGATTATTTCTGTAACATAAGTAATTTCAAGTCCATAGGCCTCAGTATCCAAGTTAAAGGTTAAATACTTCCCTTCTTCGGTTTCATCATCCTCTGCCATTTCAAGATCATCATACACTTCCGCCATCGTTTCGCCTCCTTTGTGCTGCAGCTGTTAATTGTTAAGCCGTTTTTGATCGACCAGGCCATTGACATCCAAAATCAGACTGATGTTGCCGTCCCCCAGTAGCGTGCAACCGGCCAGCCCCTCAATTTTTTTCATCCGCTGAATATACTTTGGCAGCGTTTTTACTACCACCTGCTGTTCACCCAATAATTCATCCACAAAAAGACAGGTGGTCTTGTTTTCCCCCTCCAGCATAATTAAAATGCCCTCATCAATTTGAGTTGCCCCTTTTTTTACCTTATAACGGTCTTTGAGCCGTAAAATCGGATAACACTGACCCCGGATCATAATCATCTCATTATCATCGGTATCCCGAAAAACCGCCTGGGATTTGGGGATAAAGGATTCTTTTATCGCCATAATCGGCAACGTGTAACAGGTTTCCCCCACCCGGATGTTCATTCCTTCAATGATAGCCAGGGTCAGCGGAATTTTTAACGTGATGGTGGTTCCCCGACCTTCCACACTTTCCACCAGAATAGTGCCACCAACTGATTCAATGTTTTTAGCCACCACATCCATACCGACTCCCCGACCGGAAAACTCGGTTACCGCTTCCTTGGTGGAAAATCCCGGCAAAAAAATCAGATTGAAAACTTCGGTGTCAGTCATCGTAGCAGCTTCCTCGCCAACTAAACCATTTTCAAACGCTTTTTTAAGAATCCCTTCCCGACTTAAGCCCTTCCCGTCATCCCGGATAATGATCAGCACCTCACCGCCAGCGTTTTTTGCTTCCAAAGTGATGGTGCCAGCCCGGGGTTTACCCTGGCTGATGCGGGTCTCTGCCACTTCAATCCCATGATCGGCAGAATTTCTAACTATGTGCATCAGCGGATCGCCGATCTGTTCAATGATATTCTTATCCACCTCGGTTTCTTCACCCATAATATTTAGAGTAATATCTTTGCCCAGCTTTTTGCTGATATCCCGAACAATCCGATTCATCTTAAAAAAAGTGGGTCCCAGTGGTACCATTCGGATGGACATAACCATATCCTGGAGTTCGTTCGTGATCTTCCTTAACTGTCGGGCGGATTTATTAAAATTGTCGAGAACCAATCCCTTGAGATCCGGATTTTGGGTGACCATGGCTTCAGAAATAACCATCTCACCCACCAGATTCATCAGTTTATCCAGTTTTTCCACACTTACCGAAATCATACTTTGACCATAGCCACCATTGGAAATTGGGGTTTCTTTAGTCGGGGGCTGTTCCGCCGCCATTTTTTTTAGCTGGGGAACGATAATTGCTTCATCCGAGACCAGATTACTTATCTCTTCCCGGATTTCCTGAAATTCATTGAGTTCGGTGATCTCAATTTCCTCAATGAAGGCCATGGTATGAAAAAAAGCCTCCAGTTTATCTCGGGATTCCGGAGTTTTAATCTCCAAGACAAAACCATCCCGCTTAATGATCTCGACACAATCCGGATCGTTGATGACGTCCTCCGGGATGCACTTAAAGTTTTCTGTGATTTCTTTTAAATTATGAACCACTGTGAAAGCCCTGATATTTTCCATCCCACAATTTTCGACAAACCAAAGCATCACCTGATAGGTTTTCGGGACACTGATTTTTGCCGCTTTATTGGAGCTGATATAATATTTTTCCTTTACCGGTTCGTTATTGACGACTTTAGAATCCGTCAGGTTGTTATTTTCTTTAAGCAAGACCAGATGTGCTTTTATCTTCTCTATCAAAATTTCCGGATTTCCATCAGCTTCAGCCCCATTTTTTATTTTTTCCAACTCCTGTTTCATAAAGTCAATACCTTCAAAGACCAAGTCTGACAGGGTTGAAACATCGATATACTGAGGCTTTTCTTCCCGAATAAAGTAAAACATATCTTCGGTGGTATGCGCCAGCACAGACATATTGTTAATCAGCATCATCGCCGCCGAGCTTTTTATCGTATGCATAATCCGGAATATTTCATTAATGGTATCACTGGGGTAACTGCCCAGGGCCTCGGTTTTTATCACCGACTGTTCCATTTGTTCCAATTGCTGGGAGGTTTCAAAAATAAAAACTTCCTGCATTGGGTCATTGATATATTGCTCTGCCAATCGGTTCCCTCCTTAGATTTTGTTTTCGATAAAGCCGCTTATAATTGTGTCGACCATTTCGGCAGTTTTTTCTTTAATTGAAAAACAATACCTTTCCATTCGCCATTTCAGACAAATTTCCTTGCTGCCGCCGGTGAGAATATTTTCCAGTAGAACTGGATCCATATGTGCGCCAATGAGATTCTGATCTTTGGCCGCTTGAATTGTTTTGATGATAAAATCTGCCCGTTTATAAATGATTGCACTAACCTTTTCCGCCAACTCCTCATCGCACATCAGGCTATCATATGCTTGAATCACCACCGTAATTTCCGGATAGTTCTGATAATATTCGGCATAGGCATTATAGAAATAGCGAATCGCTTCCAGTGGCGAGAAGTTTTTTTTAACACAGGTTTCAATGATGGCATCATCATACTGAGAAAAATGATCCACTACCGCCAGCATAATATCGGTTTTAGTCTTAAAATGCCGAAACAGCGTTCCTTCCGAGACACCTTCCTGATTAGCTATCATTTTTGTCGACAAATTCTGAAGCCCCACCTCATTTAGCGTTTGAATCGTTGAAACGATAATACTTTCACGCCTTTTAATCAGTGATTTTTGCATGGCGTTCCTCCTAACGGAGTGATTACTTACTCCTATTTGAATTATACCCTTTTCCTCTTAATTGTCAACTTCTTCTGTGAAGTTCTTAAGGTTCTTTTGTGAATTTTAATCGAATTCTTTCACCCATCCCTATCTCCCTTCACCGTTGACAATCTCGTTTTCGATTGATCACCACTTAGCCACTTTTTATGTTTTTGACTTTGACAAAAGCCATGTTATAATATTTTTTATCTATTACACAACAGGAGGATCGGATGATTCGAATTCCCAATCTCAAACTCGAGATTCAGCAGGCCAAAAACAATGGGGCCGAAAAAGAGGCCTTAAGAGGCGCTATTCTGTCTAAACTAAAAATTAATCCCAAAGATTTAATCACTTTTAAAATATTTAAAAAATCCATTGATGCCCGCAAGAAAAGTGCTATCGTGTATATCTATACAGTTGATGCCCGCCTAAAAAATGAGGTGGCTGTTCTAAAAAAGGGTAGTAAATCCGGTATTATTCCCAGTCCCGATTTATCCTATCAACCAGTCTCACCGGGAAATGTTTTACTAAACCACCGACCGGTCATTATCGGCATGGGTCCTGCCGGTCTTTTTGCCGGTCTGATTCTGTCCCGCTCCGGTTACGCCCCCATTATTCTTGAACGGGGTGACGATGTCGATCACCGAAGCATCAAAATTGACACCTTCTGGCAAACAGGTGCGCTTGATCCAGAGAGTAATGTTCAGTTCGGTGAAGGCGGGGCCGGAACCTTTTCTGATGGCAAACTGACTACCCTGATTAACGATCCCCGTTGTCGCAGCATCCTTGAAGCGTTTATTGCCGCTGGTGCTCCTGAAGAAATCCTTTATCTCAGTAAACCCCATATCGGCACCGATCTGCTGCGAGAAACGGTGAAAACCCTGCGTCAGACAATTATCGATAATGGCGGCGAAGTCCGGTTCCGCTCCCAGGTCACCGACTTCCTGATCGAAAACGGTCGTCTGACCGGATTGATTATCAATGATCACAATCAACTCGACTGCCAGGTAGCGTTGATGGGAATCGGACATAGCGCCCGGGATACCTTTGAAACGCTTTATAAGCGGGGTATCACGATGACTCCCAAAGCCTTTTCCATCGGAGTGCGGATTGAACACCCCCAAAGGCTAATCGACACTGCTCAATACGGATCTGCTGCCGGATCTGCTGGCCTGGGAGCAGCCGACTACAAGCTTTCCTATCATTCCCCTAACGGACGATCGGCCTACACCTTTTGCATGTGTCCCGGGGGGTATGTGGTGGCCGCTGCATCAGAACCCAACAGCGTCGTCACCAATGGCATGAGCGAACATCGACGTGATGGTCAAAATGCCAATGCCGCCCTCCTGGTCGGGGTACAGCCTGAAGATTTCGGTGATGACCACCCCCTGGCTGGGGTTGCCTTTCAACGCCACTGGGAGGGTCGGGCTTTTGCGCTGGGCGGCCAGAACTATCACGCCCCAGCTCAACTGGTGGGCGATTTTCTGGCCGATCGACCCAGTAGCCAATGGGGTCAAGTTAAACCAACTTATACCCCGGGTCTCAAATTGACTCAGTTAAAAGACTGTCTGCCGGATTATGTGGTAGCCACCTTAAAAGAGGCACTAATTCACTTTGACAAAAAGATCACTGGCTTTGCCATGGCCGACAGCATTATGACTGGAGTTGAAACCCGAAGCTCTTCACCGGTTCGAATCAACCGCAACGAAAACCATCTGTCTAACATCTCCGGACTCTACCCGATGGGTGAAGGTGCCGGTTACGCTGGTGGAATCATGTCTTCAGCGGTGGATGGCGTTAAAACTGCTGAACAAATTATTCAGGTCTATGCCCAACTTACCCCTAAAAAATAGTTTAACCACCTTTCGCTTTTCTAATAACACCGCAAAAGAGCTCCTGAAGATTTTCTTCAGGAGCTCTTTTGCGACAAGTTACTTTCGTATTTTCAGATCGAATCCGGGTTGTGCTTAAACTGCTTTGCAAATTTCAGCGATTAAGTTGGCAATCTCTTCATCGCGTTTTTTATTCTTCCAGCTGACAATAAATGATTTTTCCACTCTGCCACCTTTTAATTCCACCACTGACTTAATCTGCCGATTTGCCTTGGTTCCGCCAGTAAATTTGGATGCCAGCTGTTTCGTCACAAAACTGAATACTCTTTTCCCCTCCAGGGATGAAACCTGTTCCAAGTATTCTTTCATCACCCCTGCCAATGAAAAGGCCCAAACCGGACTGGCAAAGATTACCACGTCGTAAGGGGTTACATCCGGTTTGCTGGTAAATACAATCGGCGGTTTAACGCCAGGATCATCATTTTCCGGAACGATTCGCTGAATTTCAGCATCCAGACCTTTTTTTACCAGAGCCGATTTCAACTCGTCGGCGACTGAAAAGGTGTTGTTTGTTTTAGAAAAGACAATAATACCAATCTTCATTTCACGCTCTCCATTTTCTTTAAAATGTGGTTATGTTTAGAATACAAACAAAGCTCATGCATTTTTGGTCATTTATAATTCTCTTGTTGACACTAAGGTACCTCATTTTATCATTTTTTTCAAGTCTTTTCGTAAATTTTACCACAAATTTTTCTAAATTATGGCAACTTTTTCGTTAACTGCTCTAAAAAAGCAGCCTGAGACCAGATGCTTTTCTCAGACTGCTTTGATTAATTACACAACTTCGTCATCGATTATTTTCATTGATTAAAATAGATCTCGCCATTGGCATCCACCGTAAAAATTTCAAAATCAGTATAGAGCGAGCTGCCAAAAATGTCATCAATCTGGAAAGAATAATAGTAGTCGCCCACGGCCAATGGTTCTTCATAGATCACCGGATCATTGTTAAACGTATATGCCTCGCCTTCGTAAACACCCTCTTCATCGGTTTTCATACTATAAGAATAATACACCGGCGTGATCAGATCACCTTTTTTTAGCTTGGTAATTTCTTTCGCCGACTGACCCGTGACCGCATCGATGCCATCCCAGGCTCCGATAATTGTGATGGTATAATTGCCATCGCTGGCAAAGTCAATTTTTATTCGTAAGTTGGTTTCCACCCCATTTAACATCACCGGCGAAGTATAGATATTGTAGGTATCACCCTGCTCAACAATATAGGTGGCCAAGGGTTGTCCATCCGGCAGTGAAACCCAGTAACCGTTGAAATTATCTTCAAACTTACCGGTATTCCAATCGGCGGTGATGTTGTCATCCAGACCCAGTTCGATCAAGGTCTCCCCATCTCCGGCATCCATAAACACATCACAATATACAGCATCTACATAATCCAGGGTATCGGCTGAAATGGTAAAGCCGTACATGCCATTGGCATTAATGGCGGGCTGTGATGAAAAGGAAACCGCACTTTCGTCTTCACTAAAATTATAAGCCTCGGTGTCCGTATGATCCAGGTCAGACCAATACTCAGATCCGGCTGCTTCATTATAGCCACTGCTCCAGTAGAGCGAGTTTTCCCCAAACCAGTCGGTATCGCTATACCCTCCGAAATCACCATTGGTGTCACTACCATAGGCCATTTTATCAACAAAGGACATATAATAGGGACTGACACAGATATCTTTAAAAATTGACAATTCCTCAGAACCCTGAATCGCCAGCGGATAATAAATCGCCAAGCCGTGAGAATCAGCCTTATCACTGCCGTTTTTCATGTAAACCACGCAGTCCTGAAGGGCCGCCAACGCCTGATCAACACCTGCGACATTTCCGGTAAGGTTTTTTAATACCGAACCCAGGTCAACCATATTGGTATAGCCTTCAGACTTGTTGTTACCACCATAGTTTTGGGCTGTCGTGATCCCTTTGATCATTTTGGAAAGAACATCGGTATTCGTGGTGGCGTTATACATTTCTTTTGCCACGTCATTAAAGGCATACACCAGTTCATCGATTTTGGACAGGTCAATACAGGACAGGGTCGCCTCATTCTGACTGTCAATGGCAACACATGCTGCATAAAACGAATCCACGATCACCTTGCCCAGCTCAGCACCACTGGCAGCCGGATTGCTGCTGATAAAACTGCCCATGGCAGTATAATCCCAACCATAGCCGGGTTCCAGTTCTTCTGATGCCACCATATAGCGGGCATGAGGTGCCAGCATATTGCCCGTTTCCACCGTTCCCATTAAACAGGCATCAAAGCCGATGAATTCAAAGCTATCCGTCATATTCGAATAAACCGAAGTCAGTGCGTTTTCCACTTCCAGCAGGGAAAGACTGTCGCTTTCATTCTGCTCATCAAAGCACACCCCAGTGATGCTGCCGCCCCCGTGATTCCAAAAAATCAGCCCCATTTTTTCAGCCGGATAAGCCGATACCCCCCAGTTCAGAAATTCTGCCAGAGTTTGGGCGCTACCCATATTGGCACCATCCTCCTCTTGTATCTGCTCCATATTCTGGTTTTCAATTACAAATCGCTGGGTCAATGAATCATCCACCAGATCATTATCCCAGGCATTGGCCCCGCCGGTCTGTACCACAAATTTTATCTGATCCGACTGGGTAGCATCTATCATTTCCTGGAGATCCATCGTAGCCAGACCACTTTCGCTTTCCAAATCTGAACCACACATATAAACAAAAATAGTCCAGGTTCCGCTCGCACCCATTTTTTTTGTCTCACTTCGGGTCAACCGTTGAATTGTCAGATCCCCACTGGAACTGACCTGCATATCCGTACTTCGGTTCAGTGATGTATCCAGGCCACTGTTTTTGTGGGTACCAACGCTTCCGCCATCATCTGAGCAAGCTGTTAATGACAGCACCATGGCAAAAACGATCAGAAATGCCATCAATCTTTTTTTCATGTTCAACCTCCAGGTTAAATGATTTTACTGGTAATTTCATGTCTTAACCATCAACGGTTAAACCCACAGCCGACAATCATTGCTGCAAAGGCTTTAACCACAATGGATTTTTACATAATACTGACTCATATTATACGCTTCCCGGATTGAATCGCAAAGAAATTTCGCACCTAAAATCACTTTTTCACGATAACTTTATAAAAAAACACAGACGCACATTGAAGTGGTCTGTGTTTTAAATGGTTTAGGGAACAAACGGTCACCCGCTCCAGTCAGAAAGACATTTAATGAACGGAATCCATAATTTCAAAATGATCAGGACAAACCGATGATTTCACCGTCTTCGGTAATATCCATACCATTAGCGGCGGGTACCTTGGGTAAACCCGGCATTGTCATAATGGCGCCGGTGATCACCACCACAAATCCAGCTCCTGCTGACAGACGCACTTCTTTTACATGGATATTGAAATCCTGAGGAGCGCCCAACAGGGTTTGATCATCAGAGAAAGAATATTGGGTTTTAGCCATACAAACTGGCAGGTGGTCAAATCCCAAAGCAACAATTTCATCCAATTGTTTTTTTGCTTCCGGCTCGAATTCTACCCCATCAGCCCGGTAGATTTCTTTGGCAATGGTTTCAATTTTCTGCTCAATTGGCAGTTCCAGTGAGTAAAGTGGTTGATATTGAGACTCACCCTGATCACAAAGCTTAACCACTTCATGGGCCAGTTCTTCGCCGCCTTTGCCACCCTGAGAAAATACATCCGAGAGGATTACCTTGACATTTTTATTTTCACATGCTTTTTTAACTGCCTCAAATTCAGCTTCGGTATCCGTCGGGAATTTATTCAAGGCAACCACAACCGGCACTTTAAACTTTTGCAAATTTTCCAGATGTTGAATCAGGTTAGCGCTGCCAGATTCCACCGCTGCCACGTTTTCGGTTGAAAGCTCTGTCTTGACCACGCCACCATTCATTTTAAGTGCCCGGACAGTAGCAACGATCACTACGGCATTGGGTTTTAAATCAGCATAACGGCATTTTATGTCAAAGAATTTTTCGGCCCCCAGGTCAGCACCAAATCCGGCTTCGGTTACTACATAATCGGCCAATTTCAAGGCTGTTCGGGTAGCCAGCACCGAGTTGCAGCCATGGGCAATATTGGCAAAGGGACCACCATGAATGAAAGCCGGGGTGTTTTCCAGAGTCTGAACCAGATTCGGTTTGATGGCGTCTTTGAGTAACAAAGCCATCGCCCCGGTAGCTTCCAGGTCATCAGCAGTCACAGCTTTGCCTCCGATGTTGTAAGCCACAATCATCCGACCCAGCCGCTCTTTAAGATCGGTAAGACTGGAGGCCAGACAGAGAATTGCCATTATTTCTGACGCAACGGTAATGTCATAACCGGTTTCCCGTTCCACCCCATTGGCACGGCTACCTTGACCAACAGTGATCATTCGCAACGCCCGATCATTCATATCTACAACTCGACGCCAGACAATCCGGTCGATATCGATATTTAACAGATTTCCCTGATGAAGATGATTGTCCAGTAGCGCCGCCAATAAACTATGGGCTGCGGTAATCGCATGGAAGTCGCCGGTGAAATGGAGGTTGATATCATCCATCGGTACAACCTGGGCATAGCCGCCGCCAGCAGCGCCACCTTTGACCCCAAAGCATGGTCCCAGCGAAGGTTCTCTCAAAGTGGTGATGGTTTTTTTACCAATATAATTCAGGGCCATGGAAAGACCGACGTTGGTGGTGGTTTTTCCTTCACCAGCCGGGGTGGGGTTAATGGCGGTGACCAGAATCAGCTTACCATCTGGTTTGTCCTGATTGTCTTTCAACACTGACAAGGATACCTTGGCTTTGTGATTACCATAAAGTTCCAAGTCATCTCCGGTGATCCCCAATTTTTCAGCCACCTGTGCAATCGGTTGCAATTTGGCTTCCTGTGCGATCTGTACATCTGTTTTCATCTTGTCTTTCTCCTTTTAAAATAATTTTGTTATTCTCAGAGTCTCTTTTTTAAATCTGACCCACACGCCGGAATTATGTTTTGCAAACATCCTGTGCACATGTATATACAGATTTTCCATAGATTACCATCTTTTATTCTAGATGTCAATATTTTTCTATGTTGAGGCAATTTATTATCTTTACTTGTTTGTTATTTCTCAAACAAGTATTTTTAGTTGAATATTTTTGTTATTTTTGTAACGATCGACCACCACACATCCGAATATACACTGCAAATTTTTACCTTTTTACTTATTTACTATTATTTTTCCATCCCACTTGTAAACGTATAAAAGAATGCCCTGAACAACTTAATTGTTCAGGGCATTCGAAATCAAATTCGTAAAATATATTATTTTTTTATTCTTTTGTTGTCACTTTTTTAACCAGTACATTGCTTAATTATAATATACCCGTTAAGCTAACTGATTTTTTTTGCATTCAATGAAATTTTTCGCTTTTTTACCTGGAAATTTTTTTCTTCTTTTTTTAATCTGATCCTGACGAATACAGTTTTCTATGCCAAACCAACAATCGTTCCTCCAATCGGTATCCATAAAGCACAAAGCGCAATAAAAGCCAATTGCAACCAAACCGTCGCTTTAGGCATATCGGTCATCTTGTAATAACCAGCTGTGTAGGTAATTAATGGAATTGTATCAATTGGAAACAGATAGCAATTTCCAGCACAAAGTCCCAATGTGATGATTAACAAGGCCGGATGGATGCCCGTGGTCGCTGCCAGGCTAACGATTACCGGAGTCAATACGCCAATCAGTGCTGGCGCTACCGGAACAACCAGCATGATGATAAAACTCATTGCTGCCACAAAGAATACCCCTTCCATTGTTGAAATGGACAGGCTGGTCGGCAGAACATGGGTTACAAACCACTCACTGACTCCATTGACCACAATCGTATTGGCTATACATAAAACCGTCCCAATCAGAATAAACGATGTCCAGCTTACCGCTTTGATATAGCGATCCCAAGTTAGAATCTCAATGCCCGGCAAAAAGAATAAGGAGCAACCCAACAATGCGACAACAGTAACCTCAATTCCTGGAACGAACGAACTGAGAATCCAGAAAAACAACATCCCTGACGCGATGGTAATAACCTTCCATTCAGTTTTAGAAATTTTTTCTTTAACTTCGATGGTTGCCAGATAGTTTTGGATTTCTTCCTGATCAATTTCCGCTGGCGGATAGATTTTCATCAACACAAACCAGGATAGAGGTAGCATTAATACTACAATGGGAATAGCACAAACCATCCATTGAATAAAAGTGATTTGAACACCTGCCAAATTTTGCAGCAGACCAATTGTTAGTATATTGATCCCACTACCAGCCGGAGTCATGACACCACCCAGCATTATTGCAACAGGAATACCAATCATCAGGGGCCGAGCTGTTTTCTGACGATCCGCCTCATTTTTATACAGTTTTAAAAAGCTTGCCCCAATGCCCATAAAAACGACCACAGTAGGAACATCCGTGACAATCGATGAAACCAATCCCCCGGTAACCATTATTGCCAGAATGCATGTCTTTACGTTCTTGCCAAACTTTTCCAGCAGAAGATGCAGCACCCGCTGAACAATTGGCGTGGATATCACTGCTTCTGCCAAACCAAATGATGCCAGTACAAAAAACAACATTGTATTACTGAATCCGACCAAACCCGTAGCCAAATTTTTAGTAATTCCCAAAACTGGCAACAAAGCCAGGCAGAGAAAGCAAATCACCCCTACTGGCAGGGCTTCGGTAATCAGCATAATCAAAAAGAAAATTAAAAGTCCAATGGTAACAAGACCTATATCTGTCAAACCCGCAGGAATTGGCAACAGAAAACTGGCAACCAGCACCCCAATACCCATGATCATTCCGAACAACTGCTTTTTGTTCATAACACACCTCAAGTTTTTCAATCACACAATAATACAAACAGGAAGCCAATTCAGTTACGAACAGACTTCCTGTCTTTAGAACTAAATCTTGATTTTACCTGAAATCAATACAGATCTCATCATGATTTATCGTATTTTAGAACATTTCCTTTGACATTTTGTCAATTTCTTGATTGATGGTTTCATAAACCCCTGGGAACGAATCAATCGGTAGTCCTGAGGTCTGAGAGGGAATAAAATACAGTTTGCCATTTTCTTCACAGGTTTTTTTCACATATTCTGCTACAATTTCTGGGGTCCAATCAGGGAAATCAACCAAACCACTGTGAATACCACCCATAAAGGTAATTTTGTCGCCGTATTCTTTAATCAGTTCAGGAATGTTATTGGTGTTCATTACACCCTGCCAGATATCGATACCCATTTCGATCATCGATGGCACCAGGTTTGCGGCATAGCTGTCACTGTGGTGAACAATCAGTTCAACGCCATTCTCTTTATAATAGCCATAGATTTTTTTGTAGGCCGGTTCAAAGAATTCTTTAAACATCGCTGGTGAAATAAAAGAATTGATCTGGCTGCCCCAGTCATCATGATGGAATACCGCATCAGGATGAAGATGATCGATAAATTCTTTAGCCAGTCGCAGTTCAAAATCAACCAGGAAATCAATCAACGCATGCATTTCTTCTGGTTCTTCGTAGTAAGCCATTAAGGCCTCTTCCATACTCATCAGGTAATGGATATGTTCAAACAGACCGGGCGCCACAAAAACAGTGACATACTGATCATTCCGATCAACCGCATTAGCCTCAGCAATCGCCGTCGCCCAAGCTTCTTCGGGATAATCAAGCTTCGGCGCTTTAACATAATCCCGCCATTTGGTGATATCCTTAACAACGATGTGCTCCTCATCATGAACCGGAAATGAGCCCAATTGGCCTTCCGGCCAGCTCAAGGTAACGCCCCATTCATTAACTATCGTACCACCGACCGGTGGTTTTAAACGACTGATCGGGGTTTTCATCATCAGGGCAAAGGGTTCATATTGTTTGACAAAGCGATCCGGATTTCCACCCTTCATTACTTCAACTAAATTTTGTCTTTTTGTTAACATTTTTCTCTCCTCTCCTATGCTGTTGCCAGTTCTTTGGCTTTTACCGCAGCACTACCGGCATCAGGAGCATATCCGTCAGCACCAACTTCAACGGCATATTCCGGCGTGACCGGAGCACCGCCAACAATCACTTTCATCTCCGGATAAGCAGCTTTAATGGTCTGTACTGCTTCTTTTAAGGCTGGCATGGTGGTGGTTAACAAACCGGAACAGGCCACCAGTTTGACATTGGCATTGTCTTTAACTGCTTGAACAAAGGTATCAGCAGGGACATCAACGCCCAGATCAACCATATCAAAACCAGCACTTTCGATCATCATCGAAACCAGATTTTTACCGATATCGTGAAGGTCACCGGCAACCGTACCGATGATGCAGGTACCCAGCGAGGCGGAACCATCACCAGCCATCAGTGGTTTTAATACTTCCACGCCTTTTGACATGGCTTTAGCAGCAATTAGCATTTCCGGGACAAAGATTTCGCCGGATGAGAATTTATCCCCAACGACGCCCATGGAATCAACCATGGCCTGGAGAATCTCACTTGGGGTGCTGCCTTCATCCAGTGCTTCCTGTACCAGTCCGGGAACCAGTTTCGATTTTCCAGCTTCGACTTTTGCTTTGACTTCTGCTATTTTTGACATGATTTATCTCCTTAAATTAAATTGTATATTCTAAACCGGAGCAATGTGTGAATCGCTCCGGTTTCATTGAACTTTGTTTTTTATACTTAAGCCAATTTACGTTCTGCTAATTCTTTATTGATTTCTTCCATTCGTTTTGGTGTTAATGTATAAAGCCCAAACATCATCACCATTCCAATAATCATAATGATTGCCGGATAAAGGGCGAAACCATTTTTAATTCCCTGAATCAGTTCTGGAGTCACGGCCATATCAGCAACATAACCAACTGAAGCCAGCACCGCTGAAATGATAACCGAACGGACAAAAATAGATACTTTGATTGGCATACTGATCAGTGACATGATAAAACCACGGGCATTTTTGCCGGTTTTCCAGTCGCCATAATCAACGGTTGCAGAGTACATTGCCACACCCAGAGAATCTGGCAAACCATAACCAATATAGGCAGCAAACATGATGATTTTAAAAGCAGTTGCTTCAAGCGGCATAAACCAGACAATTAGCAAACCGATAATCAAAAGCGACAGGGCGATCATATAGGTGTTTTTTTCGCCAAGTCGTTTAGCAATCGGTGATGCAATCATGGCTGCAAAGAAGTTGACAATGGTTAATCCGGTCATGAACAATGCCAGTCCAGGCAAATCGTTAATGACATATTTAAAGTAGTAGAAGGCCATTCCAAAAATAACGAAACGTCCCAGGTATCGTCCCAGTTCCACCAGCATCAGCCCCATCAATGGAGGGTTGACAACAATTTGTTTGAGCATTTCGCCCACTGACATCTTTTCAGCCGGTTTGCCCGCTTGGGCTTCGGTACCGTTTTGAGCATAGTCTTTGGTGATTACAAAATAAATGATGTTACAGGCAATCATAATCACACCGGTGATCGCTGCCATATAGGTGTAACCTAAAACCGGGTTGCCGACACCAGCACCAATAGCGGCGATGGCTTTTACCCCAAAATAGGAGAACACCAGAGCACCCGCTGCATTGAACATTCCCCGGTTACTGGCCATTGAGATTCGTTCTTCCCGAACCGTGGTCAGCGCATTATTCATGGAAATATGGGCAGCATAAAAGGTATTCCAAACCAAATGGCTGATGGCGAATCCTAAAAAGATGATAATAGCATTAATTTCCGAGGTTCCGCCAATCTGCGAAAACTGCAAAATATAAAAGAGCGCCGCAATGGGTGGTCCGACCAATAGCCATGAACGGTATTTCCCCCACTTCATGTTGCTTTTTTCAAGAATAACCCCTGATGTTGGTACGGCCACAATATCAACAATACTGGTGGCCAATAAGATGGTACTTACTAATGCCAAAGGAATTTTTGCAAAGTCGGTGAGGAAAGCTGCAAAAAACATGACTTCAATATTGACTAAGGTCTGAAACCCAAATGACGGTAATCCATAAAGATTAATAGCCGACTTTTTTAATGGTTTGTTCATAATTCTTTCTCCTTTTTAGTTTCAACTTTAATAACAATTTCTACTAAAATAACTGTCGACACTATTTGTCTGATCAGCCAATCTCCCTATAACAACAAGCAAACAGCAACACTTCTATCCAGTCGTTCCGCAACCAGAAATTATTTTGCACCATAACGATCATCCTGAAATAATGCAATCCTTTTCATAATGCCTTTCTTCATTAAAATAGAGTTTCGAAGAAGCGGTACTAAAGATATCATGACATTTTTACAAACCGTAAATAAAATTGTAATTACTAATTCATTTACAACATCATTGTACTCGTATTCAATGAAGCTGTCAATGTTTTTTTAGTAAAAAATTTCAGTTAATCTATTTTTTAAACTTTGTACTCGTTTTCTTCATTGATTTTTTATATGATTATTCGTTTTTTTTGGCAACTTGTCTGTTTTTACTGTTATTTTTGACATTATGTCCATCATCACATTATTATTTTTTAATTTGAATTTACAAAATACCGTTTAATACCTTTCAAATTTCAGAAGAAATTCCAAAGCACGTTCCTGCATTAACATTCGTTTGCTTATATAATGTATTCCCCGCCACAAAAAACTTAACCTGATATATTTTCCTTTTTTTGACTGAGCAGCTTCACCATCAAAAAAAGAACTTCGTACGAAGTTCTTTTTTCAAGCTCTATAATTTTTTGAAGATATCATTTATTTTAAATATGTTTAATCAATAATTCTATGAAATTACTATAGCCCGCACCGTTTTATCTTGTCAAAGCATACATACAGGAGTCCTGAAGTTTACCATTCTTATAAATACTTTTCTGAAAAACACCTTCCAAATGAAAACCAGCTTTTTCAATGGTTCTGCGCGCCTTCTGGTTATCAGCAAAGGGCCGAGCGTAAATTCTGACCAAATCCGACTCATCAAAAGCTTTTTCACAGATCTGCTTAATGGAACCAGTCATGATTCCCTGTCCCCAATAGGGTTCGCCAAGCCAAAAACCCAACTCACCACTTTTGCAACTGACATCTTCCTGCATCAGCAGACTGATCGCTCCAATCGGCGCATCATCGATTGTGATCGCCTTGTTTAGATGCCTTCTTTTATTCTGATGAATGCTTTTAGTAATAAACAGATGGGCATCATCCAGAGTGTACGGATAGGGAAAGGTGTTTCGTAAATTTCCTGCTATCTTTTCATTATTGGCCAGAGGCACAATATTTTCAGCATCACTTAGCTTCCATTCTCTTAGTCCAAATTCCATTTTTTGACCTCCTTTGATCATCGCCATTGATTTCTAGTTTTTTCTAAAAAACTAATTTGTACTCGTTTACTTTTTAATTTTCATCAGCTTAACATCTTTGGAATTTTATGTCAATATTTTTTCTTTTTGCAACCATTTATTACCTTTACTTGTTTGATATTTCTCAAACAAGAGGTAGTGCTGAAACTATATTGTTCGTTAATTAACAAATCATTTTTAATCAAGATGTTGTTTTTCGATAGATTTTATTCGGGTAACTTTAATACAGATACATCAAATTCAATTTATGGATAACATACTTTTTATCCATTGTCTGATAGCTATTGAACAACTTTTTATTTCTTTATCAATTCCACATAAACAAATCAGCTATTTAAATGATCTTGATAGTTAATCTACTGCTATATCTATCAAATTGACACCATATCACTGCTAATACTATGAAAAATATTTCTCCCTAAAAAACCGATAATAACGTTGCGATTAAATGCATTTAAATGAAAAAAATCACTGTCTTGAGGCTTTGTTCCACCATAATAATTTTACTTTTCAATTTTTTTTGCCCTAATTTTTTTATTATTTTGAACTCTAGCAAAGAGAAAATTAAGTATTTTTTAAGATTCATCGTTTTGATTGTTACTCTGACAATCGTTGTCGTTTCCTGCTTTGATTCCTAGATCAGCAAGCAAATCTGCTATACTTTCTTCACCATTTAGCATAAAATTAGAGCATCAAAGCGTCATCATAATAATCATAGGTGAAAAAATGAACAATCAACCCGAAATAAAACTATCCGTCCGCAATCTGGTGGAGTTTATCCTCCGCTCCGGAAATATCGATTCTCAGTTTATCAGCAACGCCAGTGCACTGGAAGGAACCCGGGCCCACCAGAAGGTTCAGAAAGATAATCGAGACAAAGGCTATGCCCCAGAAGTATCGCTAAAACATCGTTTCGAATATGAAGGCTTCTGTTTCCGAATCGATGGCCGGGCCGATGGCATCATCACCAGCGAGTCCGGGATTATTGTAGACGAAATCAAGTCAACCAGCCGGCCGTTAGAACAGATTGACGAAGACTACAGCCAAACCCATTGGGCCCAGGCTAAATGCTATGCCTATATTTACGCCATCCAGAATGAACTACCAGTAATCAGCGTACAGCTGACCTATTTTCAGCTGGATACCGATGAAATCAAAAAGTATCTAAAAATCTTTACCCAAACTGAACTGACTGTTTTCTTTTACGATTTAATCAATCAGTACCTGGTCTGGGCTGCTCTGACCAGCAACTGGGTGACTCGCCGCAATACCGCTATTCGGGCTCTTGCTTTTCCCTTTGAGCGTTATCGCCCGGGCCAGCGGGAACTGGCAGTAGCGGTTTATAAAACCATTGTCGAACAGAAAAAACTTTTTGTCCAGGCTCCCACCGGAATTGGCAAAACAATGTCAACTCTGTTTCCCGCCATCAAATCGATGGCTGAAGGGCATACTGCCAAAATTTTTTATCTAACCGCCAAAACCATTGTCCGGGAGGTTGCCGAGGAAGCCTTTGCTAAAATGGCAAATCAGGGATTGGCTTTCAAAAGTGTCACTCTGACTGCCAAGGACAAAATCTGTTTTCAGGAAGAAACCATCTGTGATCCCGGTCACTGCTCTTATGCCCAGGGGCATTTTGACCGTGTTAATGCCGCACTGCTGGATATCCTTAAGCAGGAAGACCGCCTGACCCGACCCGTCATTGAAAACTATGCACACAAACATCAGGTCTGCCCTTTTGAGTTTTCTCTCGATTTAACCCTCTTTAGTGACTGCGTGATCTGTGATTACAACTATGTTTTTGATCCCCGGGTTTATCTCAAACGTTTTTTTTCCGATAACGGCGGCGACTACAGCTTTTTGATTGACGAAGCCCATAATCTGGTCGATCGGGCCCGCTCAATGTTTTCGGCCGAACTTTATAAAAAACCATTGCTGGAGCTAAAGCGATTGTTTAAAGATAACGACCCCAGTCTTGCCAAAGCTCTGGGAAAACTCAACACTCACATGATCGGGCTGCGAAAATTGGCTACAACCAACTCACCTCACCGCCAAAAAGAGGCCCCCAAAGATTTCTTGCTGCTGGTGATGAAGTTGATTGCTCTGGCCGAAGTATGGCTAGTCAGCAATGAAGGCCGCCCGGGTCACGAGAAACTACTGGAACTGTATTTTAACGCCCTGACCTTTATGCGCACCGCCGAGTTTTACGATGACCACTTTCTAACCTACGTCGAAAACGCCAACGGCGATACCCGTATCAAACTTTTTTGTCTGGATCCTTCCCACTTGCTGGGAGAAGCCCTCAAACGAGGCCGGGCGGCGATCTTCTTTTCGGCCACCCTGTCACCACTCGACTATTTTTCAGAAATTCTCGGTGGTGACCCCGACAGCTATAAAATTAGTCTGCCATCGCCCTTCGATGTTAAAAACCGAGAACTACTGATTGCCGATACCATCTCAACCACCTTCCGCAATCGCGAAAAAACCTACTCCACCATTGTCCGTTGCATCAAAACGGTACGGGATCAGCAGCCAGGCAACTACATCGTCTATTTTCCATCTTATAAATATATGAATGCGGTGTTTGAAATTTTTAGCGCCAGCTACCCGGAGGTCGTCACCATCCGGCAGGCTCCGGAAATGAACGAGGAAGACCGGGAGCTGTTCCTGGGTCAGTTCCGACCGGCACCCGGGGCTGCCCCGACCGGGATGTTGGGCTTTGCGGTGCTGGGCGGGATCTTTTCCGAAGGCGTGGACTTAAAGCACGAGGGCCTGATCGGCGCCATTATTGTCGGAGTCGGTCTGCCCCAGATCTGTTTTGAACGTGATATCATCCGGGATTATTTCAATAAAAAAAACCACACCGGCTATCAATATTCCTACCTCTATCCTGGCATGAACAAGGTTCTCCAGGCTGCCGGACGGGTGATTCGAACCGAAACCGACCGAGGCGTGATCGTTCTGATTGATCAGCGCTTCAGTAGCCCTAGCTATCGTCAGTTATTTCCACAGGAGTGGTTTCCCCATCGCCAGATCCGGAATGAGCCCGAGCTTAAAAAAGCCCTCCAGGATTTCTGGGCCATGACTATACCGCAAAACTGACGTAAAAAAATCTGCTGTCGCACTACGACAGCAGATGTCTGATAACCATAATGGGGTGATGAAAAATCAGCCGCGGGCCACTAAAAGCCATGATCTTGCGAATTTTTAGCTGATTCTCTTTATTATAGCAGGGGCTTGGACAGTGATTGCAAAAACCCTTGTTTTCGCCATAGCGGCAATGATCCAATCGGTTCAAGGCATAACTTAACAGGGTCTGGCACTCCGCACAGAGATCGTGTGATCGATGTTTTTTGCGGCAATAGATTTTGAGCATCACGGCAAGGATCCGTTTTTCCTGGTCTATTTTTGGCACTCGGCTTTTTTCCTTATCTTTCTTTACTTTCGACAAACCATTTGGGTTCTTCATAATAGAGACAGACTTCCTTATTCTGGATCCGGCAGGTGTAGCGAATACCCTGCCCGCCCACCTTCAGGGAGACCCCCGGGCGCATATCCAGAACCCGGTCAATAGAAAAAACCCGACCGTCCTCCCACAAAACCTGGAGGGGGATGATTCTGCCATCTTCTTCAAACTTTGCAATCACCTGGACAAATTTTTTTATTGCCATTTTCTTAATTCTCCTTTAAAAGTATCCAATTGGATGGATAACATGATCTTTTTTGGGATCCAGGCCGCTCATCGAATCACCAATGGTAACCGCCCGACGCAGAACCAGATTCCCAAAGCGCTTGCGTAAATCATCAACGGTATCATCGAGCTGGGCCTGACGCATCCGCAACGCTTCATTGCCAAAAACATCCAACTGAATCGGGGTTGAATCCGGTACCAGATCAGTGACCCGCACCCCCAGGGAGCGAATATCCGAACTGAAATCATAATTCTTTTCAAACAAGGCAATGGCGGCTTCAGCTATTTCCCGGGTCAGATCCGAGGGTTTTGCTAGCTTTGTTTGCCGGGTGAAGCTGTGAAGTTCTTTGTTACGGACATGAATCGCTACTGTTAAACAATAGCAGCCGGTTTCCCGCAACCGCATCGCCACACTTTCAGTCAGCATATAGAGGATCAGCTTGACATCCTTCAGGTCTTTTAAATCCCGGGGGGTAGTGATGCTGTTGCCAATGCTTTTGAGAATCCGTTCGTTACCGTTATAATGCTCGTCAAAGGCTTTTACCGGGCTGTCATCAAGGCCATTGGCAAAGCGCCACAACACCATCCCCATCTTACCAAACTGGAGCACCAGAAAATCTGGGGATGTTTGCGCCAATTGTCCAATGGTATAGATACCATATTTCATCAGTTTCTTTTTCGTGGCTGACCCCACATAGAGCAGATCCCCAATTTCCTGGGACCAGACAATTTTTTTGAAATTATCCCGGGTGATCACCGTGATGGCATCGGGTTTCCGATAATCCGAACCAAATTTGGCAAAGATTTTGTTCCAGGAAACGCCAATCGAAACGGTGATACCCAGTTCCTCCTGAATGGCCTGGCTGATTTTTTCGGCAATGGTTCGGCCACTGCCGTGAATCCGGGAACTGGCCGTGACATCAAGCCAAGCTTCATCGAGACCAAAAGGCTCCACCTGATCGGAATAACGGTTATAGATTTTTCGGGCCAGCCGGGAAAAACGTAAATACAATTGATAATTTGGGGGCATCACCAAAAGCCCAGGACATTTCTCCCGGGCCTGCCACAGGGCCTCGCCGGTTTTAACCCCAGCAACCTTTGCTTTCTGGTTCTTCGCCAGAATAATCCCATGACGTTTTTCCGGATTGCCACCGACCGCCACCGGAAAGTCCCTAATCTCCGGATGATAGAGACATTCCACATTGGCATAAAAGCTGTTGATATCAGAGTGTAAAATAATCCGTTCCATGACCCACCTTTTTAACCCACCTCGATAAAATTAGTACATATGTTCTATGACTATTCTATACCCCCTACCGTGCTTTGTCAATGCCTAAATTATTAATTACTCTACCAGCAATTTATTGCAAACAATCCAAAAAAACAAGATCCGTGTAGGCACGGATCTTGTGACGATCGATAACATGGTGTTATTCTTCTTGATGGTCTGAGTTATTTTCCATCATTATTATCACAACCTCTTTTTTAGCTATAGGTTGCATAATATTCAGCTTCAGTCTGCTGCGCCTTCTGATTACCCACGCCACAACGGGGATTAAGCAACGAGCAATTTTTGCCGCATCCGCCGCAGCGGAATTGTGAGAGATATTCACTTAAACTGGGAACATCCGGTTCCGGTTCGGTGACTACCGGTTCAGCCACGACGGGCGCGGCTTCAACAATTGCCGGTGTTTCGACGGGTTCAGTGACAGCTACCACAATCGGTGTCGTTGTTTCAGCAGTAACTGCCATAGTCGTTGTATCCGTCGTTGTTTCCGGCACCATTTCAGTAACGGTTTCAGTGGTTGCCGCTTCCGTAGTCGTGGTATTGGCAGCAACGGTTGTGACGACACTTTCGGTATCGCTGTCGGCGGCCGCATTTTTGACAACAATCGCCGGGGGAATTTCTACCTGAGCAGCCATCACCTGTTCATAACTGCGATAGGTAGTGGCCACTGTACCATAGACGATCAGCAAGGCGGCCACAGCTGCACCAAACTGCTTGATAATTTTGATTTTCATTTAAAACCTCCTTAAAACAAATTGAACACTGCCCCGATCGAAAACAAGGTTAGTAATACGTAACTGCCGAGCCGAAACCACTGCAGCTGTTGGGGGATTTCTTTGGTGATTTTTGCTGACAGGATCCCCGACAGCAGCACCATCAGCAGCACCGGGGTCAGGGTACTGGCAGCAGCAAACACGCCGCCAACCAGAGCCGCGGTGGCAACCGGCAAGGTAACCGCTACCCCCATCATCAGCAGTAACGGAGCGCAGGGGGAGGCTCCATAGGCAAATCCAGCCATAAACAGCGGGATCAAACCTTTTTTATCCTCCTTTCGCTCTTTTTCCCCCCCTGCACAACCAGAACAGCTAATGGCTGATCGGGCGTTTTTTCGATTATCGATCAGCCATTTGCCAATCAGCACCATCCCCAGGGCAACCATCGCCAGCTCCATAATCAAACTCAGGTTGACCCCAAATACATAGCCAGCGGCATCGATAAATTGACTACCAACTAGCGCCGCCAGTGTGCATAAAAGCACTACTGCCGTAATTTTTCCGATAAAAAAACTTAAAAATTCAAGCAGCGATTTTTTCATCCCACCAGCATGGGTGATGATATAGCTGGACAAGAAGACCGTAACTGCCGGACTACAGCAGGTACCACAGCCCAACCCTACCGACAGTGCTGTAGCCAGCACCGGAATCAGTAATGCAAGGGTCATCATCAGGCCCTCTCGCTGGCAATCAGGGCAGCCCCAATGGCACCGTTAAACTGCGGATATCTGGCCACATA
The DNA here is from genome assembly GCF_002237635.1 of Acetobacterium sp. MES1. Lineage (NCBI taxonomy): Bacteria > Bacillati > Bacillota > Clostridia > Eubacteriales > Eubacteriaceae > Acetobacterium > Acetobacterium sp. MES1. The sequence goes on along the minus strand of NZ_MJUY01000007.1, from coordinate 36,847 downwards.
AACATCCCGCATCATTTCTTCTTCAAAGGCTTTGTGGACCCCAATATTCAGGGCGCCGCCACCGGTCATCAGGATATCCCCGCCCTTTTCGGCTTTTTTCATCATTTTGATGATCCGTTTAGCCATTGATAAATGCATTCCGGCCAAAATATCCCGGCGATCATATTTCCGGGCCACCAGCGAAACCACTTCCGACTGGGCAAAAACTACGCAGGTGCTGTTGATGTCGCAGGGCGCCTTACTTTCCAGCGAAAGCGGACCGACCTGGTCAATGGTGGTTTCCAGAATCTGAGCAATGACCTCCATGAATTTACCGGTTCCGGCAGCACATTTATCGTTCATGGTAAAGTTTTTAACGGCATAATTTTTGTCGAGATAAATGATTTTACTGTCCTGGCCGCCGATATCAATAATCATTCCCGGCCGGTATTCCCGGGGCGCAGTCAGGCGCACCCCATAGGCATGGGCAGTGATTTCGGAAATATCGTCATCAGCGATATCAAAGACCTTACGGCTGTAACCGGTGGCCATGGTGTAGCGGACCTCAGCACGTCGGATCCCCCGGCGGCTACACATTTTTTCAATTAAGCTATTAGCGGCGGCATTGTTATCAATCCCGGTATTGGTGACCATCGCATCGACCACTTGATTCTGACAGATCAGCGCTGCCTTGGTATAAGTTGATCCGCCGTCTAGTCCGGCGTAATAATTTCTGTTCATGTTATTCTCCTGTTTTCTCATTTTGTTCAAAACCTCACCGACTACCGCCAGTCGTTATCTCAGGTTATATGTCTCGGGGCGAACAACCGCTTGACGATTAATCGGGACAACCGTTAGCCGGCTATTTCTGTTTTTTGGATCGCTCAGCCAGATCTTTTAGTTTGATCAGCTCAATAAAGGCCTCGATCCGAATCCGCAATTGCTCAATGTCTTCTTCGTTATAATCACTTTCGACCCGGATCACCGGAATCCCCAGTTTGCCCAGCTCGTCCTCAAGGGTCTGGTACTCAAAATCATAGACCAGACAGCCCCGTAAAACGTGGTACACCACCCCCTGAACCTGGTGATCGGCAATCATCTGTTTGATCCGGTAAACCCGCTGGTCATTGTCAACAAAAGTCGGACACGTACAGGGCCGGGTGTAGCGGTTAGCCAGAGAACGCATTAAACCGTCAAAGCTTTGATCCACCACAACAGTGGGATCATAAATCGAACGCTCACCCATACAGGTTTCGTCCCCCACCAGAATGCCCCCAGTCTCTTCAATCAGCAGCGGTATTTTGATGTTCGGGAAAATAATCGGTGACCCGGTGACCATAATCCGGGGCTGCTTATCTTTACTGACAAATTGCTTGTCTTTTTTGCGCCGAGCCAGTTCCCGATTAAGCAAATGCAGCTGCTGGCTCCACTGCGCCAACGGCATATATGAAAAAGCATTCATTAAAGCCATCGCGTGAGTGCCTTTAATCAAGGCCGGGACATGCTTTTTGTACTCATTGAATTTCGACATTTCATACTGGGCAAAGCCCATCTCGTCAATGCTTTTGGCCAGACTCTGATAACTAATCGTCTGGCCGGTGACTGCTTCCAGCTCCGGAATCAGCTGGTAGAGTTCCTGGACATACTGCTCCATATCAGCGTCATCGCTTTTAGACGTTGGTACATGGAGCGAATAGGTTGGAACCATTTCCTTTAACATCCCGGCCATTTTCTTTTTACAGTCGCAGGTGATCGGCACTACCATCAGGGCGCAGTCTTGGTAAACCGGCATCACGTCCATGGTTTGAAAACCCATTACCGCCTTGATCAACGGACAGGCATCCCGGGGCACCAGATCGTCACCAATCGCAAAGGCGGTATAACTGCCGCTGCATAATTTTACCGGCTGAGCTCCAACGGCGTAAATCAGCTCATGGGGCACCATTACACAATAGGTGCCGACAGTTTTAGTATCGGCCGCTTTTTCGACATTTTTCATTTCAACATAAATGTCTTTGAGAACCTTAAAAAATGGCTGCATTGCTACCGGCGCTCCGGGCAATTCTGCCAGCCGCCGCAGATATTTACCCGACACCTTGGTGGCTTTATCAATAAAGCGCTGGCGTTGCCGTTGTTCCATGGCTGTCAGCTCTTTGGTTTTGTTTTCAGCTGCGCCGTTATGATCAGCTAAACCGATTTCTTGGCTATTTCTCTTATTTTTGATCAGACTCATTTTTTTCTCTTTTCCTGATAAATCGTTTCAGTTTCTTTTCAGATTTTTTATGACCAGACATAAAGGTTTTTCGGGATGCCCGGTAAAATTTCAGGCCACTGAAGCTCATTGACAATGCTTTGTTTTCCGGGCATTTATCGATGCATTCACCACACATGATACAATCAGCTGTGGTAACATCGGTTTCTTCCCGCTCAGTATAGATGGTTTTAATCCCCATCGGACAGGCTTCATAGCAAGCCCCACATTCGGTACAAGCCTGACAGTCCTTTTTAATGCGGAACAATGAAAACTTGTGCCCCAATCCGATTAAATAACCGAGGGGACAGATATTGCAGAAGAACCGGCGTTTAAAAAAACCGCCGATAATTACCACGATCATGAAGAAGCCCCCTAAAAACAGCGATACCTTAAAGCCAGCAAAAGCCGGAGACAAGGTAATTGCCGGACATATATCGCAAAAGTTACCGCCAACAAAACTGAGTCCCAGAAACAACAGCAACATCGTCCATTTGATTGGTTTTAACTGACGATAGAGTTTTTCACTCAAGGGCAATCCTTCAATTTTCAGCCCCTGCCGGGCTTCGTGGGTAAGATCCTGAACCAGTCCCAGGGGACACAGAAAGCCACAGATAAACCGGCCCAGCACCACAATGGAGATCAGCAGCGAAGCTAAAAAGATACCAATTTCCGACCAACTCAGATTAACCAGGGTATTTAAATGGGCCAGCGTATAACAACTGCTGGCAATCAACTGATCCTGATTGATGGGGCAGGCAAAAATCGGAATTTCGATCGCATTGACCCATTGGCCCAGTAATTTCCCGCCATAGATCAGTGTGAAAAAGCTGATGATCATGGTGAGCCAGCGTAGCGTCATAAAGCCGAATTTCCGCTGTCCCTTCATCGTCCCCACCGGACCCAAGCTCGTTCGCTCATTGGCAAAGCGACCCATTACCGGATCTTTTTTGACAATCCGGCGGCGCAACCACAGACACAAAATGATGCCGATGGCCGAAAGCAGCACGATGATCATAAACGGTGTCATTGCCGCCAGGTAACGGCTGGAAAACAGAGTATTGTCTTCGACCTGATAACTCATCTGATAGACATTGTCGCCATTGTCTGCGGCATAGGTAACTGCGATGCCACTGCGGATATCCAACAGTGACACACCTTCAATGCCCCCCGCGCTATTGGTGGTCACCTGGCTTGTCCCACTTCGCTGCGAAGTCAGCGTTACGGTTTGATCAGCCAGCGGCTCGCCTTCAAATAATACATTAAGTGTAGTTCGATCAGTAAATATGATCTCCAGCGGAAACAGTTCATGATCAAAAATCGGTGGCGTGGGCCGATAGCCCTGGGTAAATTCCATATCGGTTTTGGCCGCCAGATAAAGCGTTTCGCTGCTGCCATCGCCATCGAGATCGGCAGTTTGCTGTGGTAGAGTGGCAATAAAACTACCTAAATAATCCGGACTCATCACAGCCATATTATCAGCGGTCATTTCGGTAATCCCGTTAACGCTGAGTGCATAAAGCGTTGCGGCGGAAGCATCCTGATTGCTCATCGTATTTAAACTAATCTGGTTATTGTCATAACTGAAATAAAGCTTGCTGCTGGTGTCGGTCTGCTCCCCAGCTTCTTCTGAGCTAACAGCGGTGACCATGGTATAACCGGTGGCATCGGTACTAAACTGGTAGAACACCAGGTTATAGGCAAATAATGACAACAGCATCAGCACAACACAGACAAGGATGACTGCTGGCGTTACTGTTTTTTTGATATTCTGATAGATTTTTTTCATACAGCTCTTTTTTCCTCACGATAGCGATGATGGGCCAGCATTTCCATAAACGCCTCCATTCTGATTCGTAATTGTTCCACATCCTGATACTGATAGTCAGTTTCCAACCGGAACACTGGAATATTCGCAGTTCCGAATAGCTGTTCAAAACGCTCCAGTTCAAAATCATATTCAATCTGACCTTTCAACACATGAAAAACCACTCCTTCAATGCGCCCCTGTTTTAAATGCCAGAGCGCACTTTGATAAAGCATGTCATTTTTGGCATAGGCCGAAGAACAGTCATAACGGTAATGGGTCTCAATGATCGCCGTAAAGGGATCGCGTTTACCGGCTTTATGCTGGCTGCTGCTGGCGTAGATTTTTTGAGTACTGCTGTCCAGCGCTGCTCCGATTTGCAGACCGATATCGCCAATCAAAAAAGGGATCTTATAATTGGGCAGATATACCGGTGACCCCATCAGCAGGATTTGCGGTTTGTTTTTTCCCTTTTCATAAATCACCTGGCGACTTTCCAACAGTTCCAGATTCAGTTTGCGGAGATGGCTGCACCAGCTTTTAAGATCAGTGGAGTAATAATACGAATTCAGAATTGCCATCCGTAACGCCCCGGAAATCAGGCCGTCTTTTTCCTGGCAGACCTGGATAAAATCACGCATCAGCTTCCGGGCGCCCTCAACCAGCTGGGTAGCCTGGGTCAGCTTTTTTTTCGTCAGCCGCTGACCGGTATGATCGCTAAGTTTATCAGCCAGATTTTCCATCTGGCTCTGCCATTTAAGACCCGCCAGAGGATCGCCCTTTTCCGGGGGAATATCCACCGTGACGACCTTTTTTCCGGCTTTGCTCAGCAGATAAGCCATTTTGCGGCTGCTGTCACAGGTAATCGGAACGATGATCAGGGCAGCTGCGCCCAGATCAAAGTGATCATTGAGCAGAAATCCCAGCACCGAGCGACTGACCGGATCGGTATCCCGGGGTACTAAATCGTCGGACCAGGCCACCGTACCCAGGCTACCGCCGAGTATCCAAAAAGGTTTGGCCCCGGTGGCATAAATCAGTTCTTCGGGAATGCTACTGCCCAGCACAATCACTTGTGGCTGGCGTTTCTTCATATTGTCCGGTTTAAAGTAGCGATAGATTGTATTTAAAAAATAGCGCAGTTCCTCGATCTGACTATTCTCATTGAATAAGGTTCTCAGGGTATCCATGTATTCACTTTCATAGCTGCTAAACAGTTGGTTTTTTTCGTGATTAGCTGTCATTATCTAACCTCCAAAGGCATTTATGTTTCAATGTTCATTTCATGTTGCTATTGTAATATGTCAGTTTGTGGATGGTTTGAAGCTTATCTGAAGATTAGGTGAAGACTGGCTTTTTAGGGATAAAAAAACAGAGGTTATAATCCTCTGTTTGAAAAAGTGTCTGTATTTCAGCGTTTCGGACAGCAAAACAGTCGCCGGATCACTGCTTTCCTGATTTTATTCATCCCGATGATAAAGTAAGCAACGGTCGCTAAATCCAGCGGGCGGGATGCCCAGGCCCTGATTCAGTCGGGCCCAATAATTAACACTGGCAATGGTACTGGCCAACATCACGATTTCAGCTTCACTAAATGCAGTAGTCAGGTTTTTGATGAACTGCTCCGATAGATTCGGCGGTGTGCTTGACAGGCTGATGGCATACTCCAGCGCCAGCAGTTCACGCAGGCTGAAGCTATCAACCGACTGGACAGCCCGGTGCCCCTGTAAAACGGCCAGTTCATCGTCGGTGATGCCATTCTTGACGATCCCGACGGCGTTCATATCAATACAGAATGTGCAGGAGCAGATCAGTGAGGCCTGGAGCCGGACCAGATTGAGCAACCGCCGCTCCTGCTCGGTCTGCCCTTTTGCGGTCATCATCTCCAACACCCCGGACCCGATCGCCGCGCGGGGATACCAGGTTAACAGCCGCGCCGGCAACAGGTCTTTGCCGGTTTCTTTTTTGGCGATAAACAAGCCGATCCGCAGTAATAACGGGATTTTTTTCGGTGGTTTAATGTACGTTTCCGGCTGGTTAATTTTGTGGGCTTTTTTCATGGTGTACCTCCGCTTATTTTTATATTGACTGAATACCGTTATTTTAACGATTTAAACGGTGCACCTAAAACTGCAGAATGGCTTGAACTTTAAAAAATGTTGGATAACTTTTGCAATCTGACCGGCCTGGCCGCCGTTATTACCGACAAAAAAGGCAACCAGGCAGCCTTCCCACCCCAACTTACCGAAACTAAAACAGCCGGAGAAAATTCTCCGGCTGAGGGTGTAAAAGATAACCCAGTACCGACAATTGGTCGGTACTGGGTTTATTTATCAGATCAGAGGTTATTATTTTCCGGCGTTGATCAGATCAATTTCCGTGGTTATCGCTTCGTAGACGCCTGGATATACGCTACCCGGCCCCCCCTGGGTGATGCAGGGGATGTAATAGTGGTTGCCACAGCGGGCTACGGCCTTGCGGACTTCGGCACCAACACTTTCCTGAGTCCAATTTTCATCATCAATCAGGGAGTTGTCGATATCGCCCATGAAGGAGATCTGGCCGCCGTATTGTTTAATCAGTTCCGGGACATTATTGTTCGAAATACAGCCCTGCCAGATATCAATCCCCATTTCAATCATGTGAGGAACTAGATTGGCTGCATAGGAATCGCTGTGATGAACAACCAGTTCGACCCCGTTAGCCTTATAAAAACCGTAGATTTTTTTGTAAGCTGGAACAATAAACTCCGCAAACATATCGGGAGCCATAAAGGAGTTCAGGGAACTGCCCCAGTCGTCATGATGGAAAAGACAATCCGGTTTGTAATATTTGATCAGTTCCGCAGCATAGCGCAGTTCGTAATCAACAATGTAGTCGATCAGGGCATGCATTTCTTCCGGTTCTTCATAAAAGCCCATAAGACAATCTTCCATCCCCATCAAATGATGGCATTGTTCAAAGACGCCAGGAGCGACAAAGACGGTGGCAAACACTTCGTTGCGATCAATCGCTTCGACAGCCGGTAAAAAAGGTGCCCAAGCTTCCGCTGGCAGGTCAGTCTTGGGTGCTTTAACAACATCCCGCCATTTGGTAATATCCTGAAGGACTTTATGTTCCTTGTCATGTAAGGGAAAAGCTCCAGGAGTACCAGCTGGCCAGGCAAAAGTGATTCCCCAGGCATTTTTGACCGGTTCGCCGCCAGGCATCGGAAAACCACCTTGAGCCGTAATCGGATCACCCATGATCATTCCATAAATAGCGTCAGTACACACAAAGGCCTCGTACTGATTGACAAGGCGGTCGGGATTGCCACCTTTAATCGTTTCCAATAGGTTCTGTCGTTTCGTTAGCATAAATCATTTCCTCCTACAAAATATTAACGATACACAATTTAAATACGTGTATATTTGTAAAATCAATTATATCATCAGTTTAGTCCGAACACAAGCATTACTTAACCGGTTAAATTTTATTTTTGACGACGTTATCATCGCCTATCTAGAAGGATTCTAAAAAGCCTCATATCATCAGATGTTTTCTGATGATATGAGGTCTTATCTTCATGTTCTGTTATTTTAAATATAATTAAGAAAACCTTCTATCATTATTGAATAAACCAAGCTGGTTTTTTAAGCATCGGCGCTACTTTCTACAACGTTGCTATTTTTTTCGATGACCTCGTGGATGAACGCCGTCACCAAGTCCGGATCAAACTGGCTACCGGCATGGCGTTGCAGCTCAGCAATGGCTTCCCGTTCCGCCATCGCCGGACGGTAGGAGCGGTTCTGGGTCATCGCATCGTAGGCATCGACAATCGCCAGAATCCGTGCCAATAGGGGGATCTCCATGCCTTTGAGACCCTGTGGATAGCCGTTGCCATCCCAGCGCTCATGGTGACAAAGAATATATTCGGCAATCTTGCGAAGTTCCGGCACAGTCTGGGTGATCCGATAGCCGACCTCGGGATGTTTTTTGATTTCGACCCATTCTGCCGCTGTCAGAGGGGTATTTTTTTTTAGCAGCTTGCTGTCGATGCTAATTTTACCGATATCGTGGAGGGTGGCCACCAGTTCCAGAGCCACCAACTCCTCCTGATCCAGCCCCAGCACCCGACCCAGTTGTTTGGCCAGATCGGCCATCCGCTCGGCGTGGGCTTCGGTTTCGTTGCTTTTTTCAAACAGCGTGTTTTTAATTGACGCCATCACTGCAGAATGAAAGCTCTTATATTCCAGCAATTTTTTGCGGTACATTGACTCCTCAGCCAGTTTAAATACTTTTTCCAAGGATTCATGGGCGCTGGTTTTGGTCGCAAAGCCCAGCGAGATGCTGGTGATAATCAGTTCATTGTCCAGCTTGTAGCCAGCTTCACAGGCACTTTTAAGCTTTTCAACCAGGGCCCCGGCTTCGCTATAACTGGTCTGCGGCAACAGCATCACAAACTCATCGCCACCGGTGCGAACCAGCACATCCTGGGGCCGGGTACAGTCGGCCATGATCCTGGCAATGCTGATCAACAGTTTGTCCCCTTCGCTGTGGCCAAAGGCATCATTGATCAGTTTGAGCCCGTTGATATCGCCGATGATCAGCGATAGCGGCAGATAGTCTCGGTGATCCAACCGCTGCCGTTCAGCTTCGTAATAGCTGCGGTTATGGAGCCCGGTGAGGGCGTCGTGCTGACCAAGATAGAGGATCTCGGCTTCATGTTGCTTGCGCTCTGTAATATCTCGACTGATCCCGATCAGCCCCAAGTTCTGGCCATCATGGTCGTAGTAAGGGGTTTTCAGGGTTTCCAGATAGACTTGGCGACCATCGGGATAGGTGACCATTTCCTCGTTGCGGCGGGACTTTTTTTCGCGCATCATGATCTCATCCATGGTCCGAAACAGGGTCGCCGTGTCGGAATCAAAGAGATCAAAGTCGGTATGACCGACCAATTCATCGACAGTTTTTCCGGCAAACGCTTCAAAAGCTTTGTTGCAGCCTAAATAAACGCTTTGCTGATCCTTATAAAAAACCAGATCCGGGATCGAGTCCAGCAGTGAGCGCAGCAGCGATTCTTTTTTCTGGAATTCATAATAGAGGTTTTTATAGTTTTCCCGGCTTTGCCGAAGATTGTCGTCTGTGGCCTGGTTTTTGAGGCCCTGGAGCATCACCAGACATAGCAGCAGTGTTCCCAACGGATAAATAATCAGCACCGGCAGGGTGATCGCCTGGAGCACCGCCAAACTCTGGGAGTTGGGCAGCGTCAGCATGTCGGCCAGCATGACGAGATGAACCAGCAAGCCAAACAGGTACAGCTCGGGCCAGACATGAGCGGATTTTTTGACAATCTTAAGAAGCCGGTAACGATGCCAGAGTAGCCCGATTACTGCGGAGGTCGCCGTCACCAGAACCCCAGTCAGAGCGCCGCCGCCACCTAAATAAAGGCGATAAAGCGAGACCAGCAGGGCCGCAATGACTGTTGGCAGATAGCCCAGAAACAGTCCAGAAACGCTGATCAGAATCGAACGGGTATCAAAGATAATGCCGTTGGCAAAGCTGACGGTGTTGATCATCAGGAGAATCCCCACCCCACCAAGAAATAGGCCGAGAACTGCCTCTGGCCACTTTTTGCGGCGGTCAATGCCGATAAAAAAGAGATTATATACAATGCTGATGGACAACAGTAGGGCCGTATTTATGAGCAGGTCCTTGATCAATTGGGACGACATGATTGTCTCACCTCTTTTCGGGTTGGTTGTTTGATTGTTATTATACCCGCTTTTACTGGTTTAATCCATTGCTTTTGCGGGGCCGCGAGACGATCAAAAAAGGCAACGCCAGCTTTTACCAATGGCCTGTAGATTCACAGTAATTGGTGATGAATTGTCGGCAACGCTTATTCGATTTTTGTTTGGCCATGGTGATGACTGATGTGAACCTTTGGCAACTCCGAATCTTTCATAATTTGCTTGACGTTGTAGTGGATAAAGGGTTTCATCAGCGGTCCCGAGCTGATAGCTTCTTGGGGGCATTCCTTTTCACATTCCAGACACATGATACAATGATCGCCCCAATTCGGGTAGCCTTCCCCATTGGCGTGAATATTATAGGCCGGACAGCTTTCGATGCAGAGCCCTCATTGGACGCACTTCTTTTTGTCGAGATGGAAAAAATTCTGATAGATATGCCGGACAAACCAGCGCTGAGCCAGGATTTGTTCGATTCGATACATTAATGACAGTTTTTGCGAGACCTCCAGCCAGCGCGTTTCATTTTCACCCTGGCCCATATCCAGCCCAAACTCGTAGGCGGCGGTTAATTCGTCCGGCGCCGGATGAGCGTAGGAGGGCATACAGCCTTGTTCGTTATAGGGCAGAAAATAGTCGGCGCCATAAGAATAACACCAGCCCCGGATATTGGCGTTTTTAGCCACCAGGTCCCGTTTGAGCATATCCCCGGCGTTCAGGGCATAGGAACCGTTGGTCAGAACGGCAAAGGTCTTTTTACCGTCTAAATCGGGAAAACTTTCCAGGCACTCGATCACATTGACCGGGATCTGAAAATAGCACACCGGCGATCCGATCCTCAGCAGGTCGTAGTCCTGCGGGTTGGGGCAGAGTTCATCTTTAATGTTGCACAGCCGCATTGCCAGACCCGCCTGCCGCAGTCCGTCGGCAATTTTTTCAGCCAGTTTGACCGTTGAATGATTCAGAGAATAATAAACAATTAAGAAAAACCTCCTTATTCAGGACGGTTACCCGAATGTTGGCGATTTAAACAGGGGTTAAGGAGATTTAATTTTGACGAAAAAATGACCAAAATACGGTTTTTAATCCAATCGAGACCAGAGTCGGTAGATTTTTCAACCAATACTTTCTAACACTGCCAGGCGAAGACGATCCCACACGCTTACAGTTCTTAATTTAAGTGTGCCTGGTACTGGGACTCCATTTAAAAACTCCAAAGTAAGGCCCGGCGCCATCAGCTACTAAATCCATTTAAGTTAAGTGTGTCTGACACCAAAACCAAAGCCCCAACGACTTTTCATACTATTTTTCCATCCCCCGATCAAAATATTTATCACATAATTTAATTTTTGTCTTTAAATCAACATATATTAAATCTTTCTTTATTTTTGATTATACGCTTCGGATTAATCCCTGACAACAAGAGGGTAAATACTTATCTATTTATTCGCTTTTTACGCCATATAATATTGCCTCATAATAATCTCATTAGCTTTTATAGATGCACTATTTGTAAACTTTAACGTCATCAGATCGCTAAGCTGACTCATGAAATTGGGCACCTGACTTTATAGAGCAACACAAAAAACAGCGATCCGCAAATCGCTGTTTTTTGTGTTGCTCTGGGATTTTTGGGGAACGGCTACTGAATATCCTTTAGATAGTCCCGAATCATTAGTTTAAAGAACTTATATTGTTCGACAAAATGACACTGATTAGTGATTCAGCTTACCCTTAGGATCGGAGCTAACCTTTTATTTACTGCAAATCCGGCACCTACAACGCGTTTTTAAAAATCTGAATAACGTCTTCGAGCTTGGCCTGCCGCGGGTTCGTGGCACTGCAAGCGTTTTTCATGGCGTTGACAGCCATCACTTCAAAATCTTCTTCTCTGGCGCCCAACGCTGCCAACCCCGATGGAATGCCTATATCCTGGGACAGCTGGACAATCGCAGCGAGGCCTTTTTCAGCAGCATCACGTACCGACAGACCACTGATGTTTTCACCAAGGGCGACGGCAATGTCAGCCAACCGTTGAGGGTTGCTGTTTAAATTAAAGCGCTGGACATGCGGCAACAGGATTGCATTGCAGACGCCATGAGGCAGGTCATACCCCCCCTAGCTGATGGGCCATCCCATGAACATATCCTAAACTGGCGTTATTAAAGGCCATCCCACCCAAAAACTGGGCGTAAGCCATGTTATTGCGGGCAGTGAAGTTCTGGCCGTTGGCCACCGCCTGGCGGAGATTTTCACCGATCAGCTTGATTTACATCAGCGCGGCGGCATCGGTGACCGGGGTGGCAATGGTTGACATATAGGCTTCCACTGAATGGGTCAACGCATCCATCCCGGTGGCGGCGGTTAAGCCCGGCGGCATCCCCATCATCATGACCGGGTCATTGACCGAGATCGTCGGCGTGCAGCGCCAGTCAACGATCGCCATCTTAACGTGGGTATCGGTGTTGGTGATAATACAGAAACGGGTCATCTCACTGGCAGTGCCGGCCGTGGTGTTGATCGCAATCAGCGGTTTCATCGCTTTTTTGCTCTTATTGACGCCTTCAAAATCGCGGATATGGCCGCCGTTGCCGGCCACCAGACCAATCCCTTTGGCACAATCATGGGACGATCCACCGCCTAACGAGAGGATTAAATCGCATTTATTTTCTTTGAAGATGGCCAGGCGTCATGGACGTTGATGTCGGTCGGGTTGGGTTGAGCACCGGCAAAAACGACGACTTTCAGTCCAGCCGCTTCGATAATTTCTTTAACCTGATCGGCGACGCCCATTTTTTCCAATCCGGCGTCGGTGACAATTAAGGCCTTTTTCAAACCGAGCGCCTTTGCCTGGACGCCCACTTCTTTCACTGAACCCGGTCCCATCAAATTCATGACGGGCATAAAAAAACCAAATACTTGATCTGCAACTGCCATAATAAAGTACCTCCTTGAATTTTTTCTTTTATTTTGTAACCTTAATCCGTTTGACCAAACCCCGCCTATATTAAACCGGCATCACCTCCATTGGCTTATTCTGGAAGAAAACGTTTATTTGCAAACGTTTACTCATTGTGTTTACTTACCACTATTTTTGTAAATATCACATATTCTTAAAAAAAATAAGAAAAACCACGCTTCATGATATCGATGGTTTTTCTATGATGTTTTAACTCAAAGTTCAAATTCTTCCAAGTCATCCGGCACCAGGAGCTTGCCACTGAAAAACGGCACCCCCTCGGCCGTGTACAGAGACTTGCGCCGGGCCAGATTGCGATCTTCGGAATGATAGAGCAGCAGGTTGGTCACGGCCAGCCGGGCCCCGATTTCACAGGCGTCCTTGACCGTGGTATGGGCCTTTTCATAAGGTTTGAAGCGCTCCCGTTCAGCATAGAGACAGAAGGCCTCATGGAGCAACCAGTCAGTCCCAAAAGCGTACGGGTACTCGTGTTCGTGATAGGGTTCGTCACCCAGAAAGGTCAGCCGCCGCCCCGACGACAGCGTCATCGCAAAACCGAATTGCTTTGCTTTTTCGGACTGGATGTCAAAAAAAGTCACCATGTTGCCAAGAATTTTCTTAGTCTGTTTGTCCTTGACAACCTTAAATACGATCCGATCGCCAATCAGCTTGACAAATTTCTCCGGTAGCGTTAGCTTGACGATCGTCAGCGCCGTTTTCTTCAGCTCAGCATGACAGTAAATGGTCATCTGGCCCTGATAGCGACCACTGCGAATCTCGGTAATGATCATCCGGATCAGCCATATCAGCCCCAATAGATGATCAGTGTGGCCATGACTGATAAAGACCTCATGAATCTTGTTCAGGCTGATATCAGCACGCTCCAGTTGGGTCAGAATACCGTTACCGCCACCAGCATCGACCAGAAAATAGTCCTCGCCCTTTTGAATCGCAAAGCAGGTATTATAACACCGGGTCACCGCCGCATTGCCGGTTCCAAGAATAATTAAGCGTTCGTTCATGTTGTTCCTCCCTTTTTGACAGCGTTCATTAACCGTTACGTCGCTGGATTCACTATACCACCATCAACTGCAAAGATCAATGGAGGGGGCAACATAACCGAATGAAAAAATCCCATCCACAAGAAACTTGCGAATGGGATTACACTGCGATTTATGGCGTGCCCTGGGCGTACCCTACCGTATGTACGACAATAATTCATAAAAATATGAAAAATTGATTATGCATTACTTAAGTTTTCGTCACTTTTCTTCGTTGAGTAGGATATCAGTTTCGAGAGAGATAACAATTCGTATCTTTGATTACAACCATATAGCATAACTAACTTCAGGAAAAACATCCATACTATTGACCTACTGATTACGAATCAATCAGCTTGCTTTCAATAACTTTTATAAGATTGATAAATGGCTTTATTATGCATTTTTTCAACTATCGTTTTTAAAACAATCAATGAAATTGCATAAAATATTTTAACTTTTTTAAAAATAAACACCAAATAAACACCAAAGTCATGGGTCTATAAACCTTTGTTTTAAGCCATTTCAAACACCATATTCAAAACATTTTTTGCATAATAATTGATAAACTAAGCTTTTTTAACATAATGAAAACGCTAAGAACTTCGCGGTTATTGATCATTATCTTTTGTACCCAACACCCACATTTCGGTGTTGGGTACATATAAGGTCTATACGAATTTAAGAACTTACTCTGCACAAATTTCTAAGTGTCTTCCTGTTTTCATAATATCAGGAACCCTCGTTTTTGCATTAATCTCTTTTATTCATTTTTTTGTATTCGACTTCTGTTAGCTTTTATGATAAAGAATCTGTTTTAAAGCACTTTGGATCACATTCATTAGATAATCCGTATCTTGGCTTTCAGTGAAAAGATTTTCTCCAAAATAAGGTTTTAGTTCCAAGTTGACCGTTTCTGTTTCTGGGCTATTTAGAACTTCACCTATATCAATATTTTTGAAACTATTATTTTTCTCGCTAATTATTTTCGAAATTTCACTTGGCTTAGCTGACCCCAAGTCAGACGAAAGGATATATGCGATATCCTGTGCTATCTTAATGTTATCAAATCCCAGTTTATTATCGATAGCCCGCTGTACTTTTAAAAACCTTCCTTCGGTATTGACAAAGGTGCCCTCCACTTCCGGGAAAGCCAGAGCCGGCAGTACCACATCGGCTTTCTGAGCGGCATCAGTAATATGGGTGTCCTGAACCATCAAAAAGTCATAACCGCTTAAATCGACATTGGGATCCTCACCAAAGAGGAGCAGGGCTCTGGCACCTTTCAGTACGGCAGGGGTCTTGGTTACCCCCAGAGCACTAAGACCAACGCTGTTATTTTTAACGGCTACCCGGAAGATCCCTTTTCTGATACCGTCGACCTGATCAAGCAACGCAAGCAGATTTTCGATCATAGCTACCGCTTCATCGGTAACGTATTTATCACCGATGACGATCACCATATTTTCAGCCCGAATCAGTTCCTTACCTATTGCTTGAGCTTCCTCACTGATATCAAAATCAGACAGGGATGCTTTCAACAGTTCCAGATTTGAGAGTTCAGTTTTTTTCATCCTGTTTTCTAGTACATACCGGGTGATTTCGCCGAGAAAAGGCAACTGATCATGCTTTAAAACAAATTCTCTGCCGATTTTATCATATCCGCTTTCCTGAGGACTGATTGCCATGATCGTTGCACCAGCCCCTTTTGCCTGAATCAGCTTGTATCTGACAATCGGGTTGTCCATTGGCATCAGCCCGAGAACCAGTATGGTATCTGCACTGACAATGGCGTTCATATCCCGGATCTGATAGTCCCCTTTGAAAACAGCTGTTTCTCTCGCTTTGCGGTTGCTGAAACTAAAGGTTTCGGCTTGCAGCACCTCAGCCAGTTGGGTAAAGGTATAGATTTCTTCATTGGTATACCTAGGTGAAATGCCCATCTTCACAGCTTCATTGCCATAGCGAACAGCGATACTCTGAGATTTTTTAGCAATGGTCACTAGGGCATCGTACCAGGTGGCCTCTTCCAGCTCCCCTTGTCTGTTACGGATCAGGGGTGCAGCCAGTCGGTCGCCCCATTGTACCAGATTAGTGCCAAAGCGACCGCGATCGCACATGACTCCCTGGTTAAATTCATCGTAGTTCTCTTTAGGAACGGCCTTGATCAAAGTATCCCCTTTCGATTCGATGACGATCTGACAACCAGCCGAGCAGTAGCCACAGGTGGATACGGTTTTATCAGTGTTCAGAGGCATTGGTTTAAGGCCAGTGAGTCCCTCCCTGAGGGCACTGGTGGGACAGACCGCGATGCACATACCGCAGCTGATGCACTTGCTGTTATCCCGGATCACAAAAAGCTGGTCGTCCTGGATTTTCGCTACCGGATTCCTACCCCTGAAGCGTTCTGGTTTGACCTCATACTCATTGGCATAGGCAACCAGTTTACACTCAAAGTAATCCTGACAGCCGCATTCCAGACAGCGGTTGCCTTCTTCCATGGCTTCCTGAGGGTTGTAGCCGGCTACGATTTTGAGAAAGTTTCCCCTTCGTTCATCAGGGCTCCGGTGAGCCATGGCCGGCCGTTTGTTTGTTTTCATACGTTCCAGTAAACCAACGTAGCCCTGACAATCGGTGGTGCCGGGACAGGCACTTTTACAGGGGACGACGCAGTCTCCCACATGTTTGGATAAGAGCAGTTCCAGTTTGGTTTTCCGGGATTCAATGACCCGGGGGGTTCTGGTGATGACTGCCATGTTTTCGCTGATTTCAGTAGTACAGGATTTTAAAATCTTTGGGTTGCCAGCAACCTCCACTATACAGAGACCGCAGGAGCCGAAGATCTCCAGGCACTCGTTATAGCACAGGGTGGGAATATCGATTCCATTTTCCCGAGCGACGTCTAGAATGGTTTGGCTGGGGATTCCGGTGACTTCTTTTCCATCGATGTTCAGTTTATATTGTTTCATTCTTCCACTCCTTTCTAGTCAATGATGACGTAATCAAATTTACAGACCGTGAAGTATTTGCCACACTTGATGCAATGGTCCTGATTGATTTCATGGACCTGCTTCTTTTCGCCGGTAATGGCAACGACGGGACAGTGCTTCTTAAAGGTACGGCAGCCGACGAATTTATCTTTATTAATGGTGTAGTTCAAAAGCGGTCTGCAGCTTCTGGCGATGCATTTATGATGATAGCTATAAAATG
Source organism: Acetobacterium sp. MES1 (assembly GCF_002237635.1). Taxonomy (NCBI): domain Bacteria; kingdom Bacillati; phylum Bacillota; class Clostridia; order Eubacteriales; family Eubacteriaceae; genus Acetobacterium; species Acetobacterium sp. MES1. The sequence continues at coordinate 19,869 of NZ_MJUY01000007.1, read as the reverse complement.
ATCCCAGTTTCTGACTGCTTTTTTGCTCGTTCTATAGTGAAAGCAGCGTCTTGCTTTTCAATAGCTTCCATGACCACCGGTATTGTTCAGTAATTTATCTCCAATTACAATCATAAAATCTCTGTTTAATTTATTCAATTTGCCATTTAGATATCTGATTTACGAAATCTTATACCCATCCCTGACAGATTTTTACCCCTTCCGCGGCATTGGTCGTAAATGCATCGGCACTTACAGACTCACAAACTTCTTTTGTAACCGGATTGCCTCCAATAATAATTTTTGATGTAATTCCTTCTACCTTTAATGCTTCTGCTGTTTCCTTCATGGCGTCAATTGCCAGTGTCAGTACGCCGCTCATTCCAATAACCTGCGGATTGAATTCTTTTGATTTTGCTACAAAATCAGCTACCGCTATATCGATTCCAAGATCAATCACCTTAAAACCCGCTGCTTCCGACATGCTTTTGAAAATTTTTTTGCCAAGATTATGCAAATCACCCTGTACGGTTCCAAGAACAATGGTACCTGCCGCTGTTTCTTCGCCACTTCCCAGTACAGGTTTTAATATATTAATTGCTTCTGTTAAAAGCTTACCCGCAAAAATTAAATCCCCTAAAAAATAATCACCTGATTCAAAACGATCCCCAACAGTAGATATCCCAGCCTGACAGGCAGCTACCGCTTCCAGTGCTTCTGTTTCCGATGGACTGGTTGCTACAAATTCCTTTAGCAGGTCTATAACCTGATCTTCTTCCAATTCTCCCATTGCCTGTTTTAATACTTTTAAATTTAACATTTCGTTTTCTCCTCATACAATAAATTTAAACATAAAAGTGTCTAGTTACTTTTTTAGTCACTTGGATATTGAACCCTATTCCTGGATAATAGAGATCTAGATTAAGGATCTATCCGATTAAGGCTGGTTTCTCCTATAGCAAAACTGCTTTTAAAAACTGTCTCACAGCTGTCAGTTGTGCTGCAGACTCACAAGCTATATCGCTTGCTTTTTATCCCGAATATTAGTGCCTCGGGCAGCTTATGTTTGGCAGGTATCGAATACGCATACACGCGGTTGTTGCCATACTGTTGGTAACCAGGAATAGGTTTCAGTATCCAATCCGTTCCAAATTTTCAAAAAAAAAGGAGGTCCTTTCCATCAAATTACTTATTGGTATTGACGTCAGTTCCAAAAACTTGACATCTGTTTCCTTAACAACGAAGATCAGGTTTTACTGGAGAAGTCCCTTCCAAACTCAATTGCCAGAGCTTCCCAAATCAGGGGGCATATCTTAAGCTTTAATCATTCCATCCAATACGACCGGAACATCATCGTCGGTATGGAAGCCACTTCAGTTTACAACTTTCACCCTTCAACTTTTCTTGCCGAAAATCAAGATCTCAAAGCCCAAAATGTTGAGGTGGTTGTCATAAATCCGAAAGCCATCCATCGTTTTAAAGGGCTCTTTGATGAAGACAAAACCGATCCCTTTATCCCTTCCAGAGTGCCGCTGATTTGGAAGTCACAAAACCACCACTTCAGGTGGTTTGACATTAGCCCTATAAGAGCTTATTACTTGATCACCTAAAGGTGGGCATTGCAAGCATAATTATCATCTTGCCTCTATAAGAGTCTATTATCTCATTTCTTCGTTTATAACTTCTTCTTTCTATTCTTGGATATATCTTTTCGTTGCTTCCTCAGTGATATATCAGATGTTCACTTTTCACTTTTTTATATCCCATAAATTCTGACACACTAAGTTTTGGTGGCATGCTTAAACACCGTAGCACACACCGTTTCTTCAATTATTTCCGCATCATTATTGGACCTTCCGCCTGCCCATTAGATGACTTAGTCATTTTCCCAACAAATTCATTGACTCTTTTTCAATCTGTAGCGATATTTCTATCAGACTTTTCGTCGTCTGATCAGTAATCAGATTATCAACCACCACTTTTTCATTAGATAAAAGTAACATTTGGTAAAACTTTCTTTTATTCTTCCCAAGAATGTGAAGTCAAGTACCTAATCAATATATTACTCAAATAATTCAATTTCTACAATTTGCATACTGTATGTAATTTCCTTAAATTATTGCGCAATGTGTTTATTCATAAAAAAGTGCCTACGGCACATCAACACCCCTGCCCCTCAATCTTGAGGGGTTTTTTGGGTTTTATTTATCTTCCATCTGGTGTAAAATTCAAGCATGAGTATTTTACAGCATATTTTTTCTGATTATTATGACCTGATTCGTACCTTAACACTGCGACTTGTTGTTGTTGAAAATATTGATAAAATGGTTCATTGCGGAGATTTTTCGAGGGGTTTTGCCTTATACGGCTGTAGTCATTGCGGCAAGTTAAAATTTGTACCATTCCGCTGCAAAAGCCGTTTCTGCCCTACCTGCGGCAATCTCTATTCACGGAAACGCTCCACCGCCATGTCCTTTAAACTGCTCAACTGCCGTCATCGCCACTGTGTTTTTACGATTCCTGAACAATTGCGCCTTTTCTTTTTAAAGGACCGCTCACTGCTCTCTGATCTTTTCCATTCCGTCAGGGATGTCATTCTGCGCCTTTTTTCAAAAATGAACCGCTCTGAAAACTTCACCCCTGGTTTCATCGCTGTTCTTCACACCTTTGGCCGTGATCTCAAGTGGAATCCTCACATCCATGTCCTTGTTTCAGAAGGGGCTGCCGGCAACAGGTCTCCCAGGCGCAAAGTCAGTCATTTCAATTTCAACTTCCTCCGCTTTGCCTTCCGGACCGCTCTGCTTGATCATCTGGCCGACCGTCTCGGTCCTTCTTTTAATCCCATGAAATCCCTGATTTATAAACTCTGCCCCAAGGGGTTTTATGTTTATGCCAAACCCAACGTCTGCAATCCCCATCAGGTTGCCAACTATATTGGCCGCTATCTGGGACGACCCGTCATTTCCACTTCCCGGATTGACTCCTATGATGGCCAATCCGTCACCTTTCATTACAACCGCCACGAAGACGGCGTTCTTGTTCATGAAACCCTTTCCGCCATGGACTTTATCAAGCGGCTCATCCGCCATATTCCTGATAAACATTTCAAAATGATCCGCTATTATGGGCTTTATGCCAAACACCACCCGCAGATGCCGTACTTCCGCTATGCCATCAATCCCGATAAACGGAATATTCTCCGCTCCTTCAACCGCTGACGCGATTCCATCGCGCTTTCTTTTGGCCTTGACCCGCTCCTTTGTTCCTGCGGCCATACCATGAGCATTTTAGAAATCTATCACCACCATACAGCGCTTTTCCATCAATACCTGAAGAATCCCGATTCTTCCTGACTCACTCTTTTTATGCTATAATGGGATATCTTTTTTCCCAGGAGGTTTTTCATGCCATCACCCGCCGATGCAAAAGCGCTACGCAACAAATATATCCAAAATCCCCCCGAAGGCATTTCGCCGGATGAAATCCGTCAGATGTCTGTCGATGATCTGCTCGATATGGATTATTTTCTTCACGAAGACGATGATCTCTTTAATAATGCTTTCTTCGTAAGTGCCTCAAAAGATGGCGTATAGCAAGGCTGAACCAAACCTGCTATACTGAGGTCATCATTATTTGAGGCACTTTTTGTAGTTATGATTGAGTCTGCAAACTTCAGGTAATTCCTGAGACCATGGCAGGTATTTTTCAAGTACTTCCGGCCGGTTCAGATAATCACTGTTGGGGATTTCAGTCAGAAGGTAATTCAGATATTCGTAGACATCGAGCTCATTGGCCCGAGCGGATTCCACCAGCGTATAGAGAACCGCATTGGCGGTGGCACCTTTGGGCGAATCGGCAAAAAGCCAGGCTCGTCGGCCAGTTGCAAAAGGCCTGATGCTGGCCTCACAGAGATTGTTGGAGATGGGAAGGCGTCCGTCTTCCAGGAAGGTTTCCAGATATTTCTTCTGGTTTCTGGAATAGTTCAGGGCCGCAGTCAGCTTTTCATTCGTCGTTGGAATGGCCGCCGTTTCGTCAACCCACGACCAAAAGGCATCGAGGATGGGGCGTGACCTTTCCAGACGCTGTTCTCTGATCTCCTCATAGGTAAGATCCTTTATTTCGTTCTCGACTTTAAAAAGCAGGTCGATGTGCGCCCGGCCTTCGGCACCTTTGGAACCCGGGATTTCTTTGCCATTGCTGGTCAGCGGGATGCTTTCGATATGATAACGGCGACAGTGGGACTTATCCTACTTCTCGAATAAGTCCCATTATCCGAGAAATATGATTATCCGAGAAGAATCCCTAGAAGCCGCATAAAATCTAAAGATTCTATTGTTTTTCTCAGATAATCGAAGCAGGCATTCGACTACAAATTCAAAAACTCAGGCATATTATTTTTCTTGACTGCTTCTTCCTTTTCGCTAAAATTCTCTGGAAACCATTTATGGTTCCATTCCTTAAGGTGTTTATCCACAGTGTTCTGAGATAATTCAGCATAAATCTGCGTCGTTTGAAGAGATGCATGACCCAGGAAATTTTTGATAACAACAATCGGTACACCAGCCTCTAACATATGACTGGCCGTTGAATGCCTCATGGAATGAGGCGGATAGCTGTCTTCACAGAATAAAGATGGATTTTCTTTTTTTGCAACGTGCACATATTTTTTAAAGATACCTTCGATGCATGATACCGTCATCTGTTCATGGGTTTGACTTGAAAAAATATGTCGATCTGGTTTTGACTCGATTCGTCTGTGAGCAATATAATTCTGTAATATCGTTGTGCAGGCATCTGAAATACCAATTCGCCTTGTTTTACTACCTTTTCCCTTAATATTGATGGTAGCACCTTTCGGATTAAACTGGATATTTCCAACGGTCAGATCGCATATTTCTTGAGCCCTTGCCCCACTTGCATACATAAGACTGAGCAAAACCTTATCCCTGAGACCTGTTTCCTTAATATTATCAGGTAATTGAAGGAGTATCTTTATTTCCTGTACCGAAAATACTGCCCGTTGCTTCTTTTGAGCTTTTTTCATGGGGATTTTAATCACACTGCTCCGAAAGATTGATGCTGCATCAAAATCCCGATTCTGCGCATACTCAGAAAAAGATATGAATGCGGACAGTCGCTGATTCTTCGTTGATGCACTACAACCGCGTTCTTTTTCAATCCAGTCAAAAAACGCCATTAGTGTATAATAATCGAGCTGTTCAAAGGAAATCTTATCTGCAGGGATATCCTTCTTTGAGAACATGAATTCAATCAATAATCGAAAGGCATATTTATAAGAAATAATGGTATTAGGACTAGCGCCAATCGAACACGTCATATAACTGCTAAGGTAATCATCAAGTAACTTCAAAAATTTCGAAGGCTCACTCATCGTATGTTACCTCCGGAAAAATATCTGCAGTATAATCATCAAATATTTTCATTGCTTCTGGAAACAACTCACTACTGAATTTCAGGTATTTTTCTGTTTCTTTCAGACTATCGTGCCCCAGATAGATGGAAAGATATGGGATAGTATCATCAATTCTGCATCCATTTTTTTCGGCGTTGGCAAAAGATTTGAATACAAAGACATGCCTGAGGCAGTGCATACAAGGTCCTCTCTGATGTTTTTGCCGATTGGACAAAGATATGTTGCCTAACTTTAAAATGTTATTAAACTGATACCTTGCAGAATAGATACTAACCGATACTGTTGGATCAGCTGTCGGGAACAGATACACTTTGTAGTCCGTCAAATTATAAGCACCACCATCCAGCATTTTATTTTAACCAAAATAGCCGGAAATAGGGTTATCAGGGCACATTATTGACACCTGATTCGGCAGATTAAATAAACCGCGCTATTAATGGAGCAAATTAAACGATCTAAAAAAGCAGGTTTCCCTGCTTTTTATCAGATGGCGAGATGGGATTTAAGAGCTTTTAAAGCACAGATGATGCTGATGGCATCGGGTTCTGATAAATCCGGATTATTGATGGTCAGCTGTTCCAGATTCCAGAAGGTATCGTTTAAAGCGGCAAGCGGGGTCGATACCCCCAGATCCGGGATGCATAAAAAGTTGCCGTGGGTATAGGTGCCGCAAATGATATGAAAAGAGCTGTTTCGGGCGGTCACGGTCAGTTCATAGGGGTCAACGGTTGTGATCAGTCGAACCTGTCCTTTCCAGGAAGCTTTCCCGGACAGGTTTTTGCAACAAGCGTAATCAAAAGTCATGCCTGCCCTCCTAAAGCTCAGTATCGTTAATGGCCTGCATCACGATATCGGCATCAATGGTGGCTGCTTTATGGCTTTCGCCGATCAAAAGACTGGCGTTGCAGAACTTGTTGATCATCCGCGGGGTGCCGTCGGCTGCGTTAAGAATGGCCTGCAGGGCATTGTCGTCAAAAACAGGCTGATGGCAGCCGGCCCCCTTTAGTTTATCGATCACATAGGTTCGACCTTCCTCGCCGGTTAAGCCACCCAGATCATAATTCATGACAAGGCGTTGGCGGAGGGGTTCATGAATCCCCAGGCGCAGGGTTGAATTAAGGGCCGGCAGGCCGGCCAGCAGGATGGCCGCCCGATCTCTTGAATCCATCTCGAAGTTGAAGAGAATCTTCAGATCATTTAAGATGGCACTGTTGATATGGTTGGCTTCATCAATGATGATGACCGGTGTTTTGCGCTTTTCAAGGGCAAGACGGGAGATTTCCTCCTGAATAATCCGGAAATTATCGGGTTTCCGATAAGACGGCGAAGCCCCGAATTCGCTCGCCAGATGGCGATAGAAGTCATTGGGGGTCAGGGTGGAAAAACTGGAGTAGATGACCTTGAACAGGGAAGGATTGAGACCGGCGGCCCAGTTACGGATTGCCGTGGTCTTGCCCCGTCCGGGGCTGCCGGTGAGCAGGCCGAAGCCTCTGGTTTTAACCAGATAATCGAGACGAAAAACGGTTTCCCGGTATTCGCTGGTATCGACCAGGATCTCTTTTGAATTCTTCAGAAAGGGGTTGAATTCGAGCCCGTAGCGTGCGGTATAGTTCATGCTACTTCACCCCGGCATAAATGGATTTTTTCCCGTTTGACAAAGGCATTCTCGTGTTTGTTAAGCAGACGGATGGGTGTCAGGGTGCCATCCGCTTCAGTGATAAAGATTTTTTCCATATCCGGGGAATAGCGCAGACAAACCCGTTGCCTGGCAAAACAGCAGTCGACTTCGTATTCGACCTGATCGATGGAGATGACGCTGTCGATGGAAACCCGCCGTTCGATCTCCAGCAGAAAATGCTTTTCGATTTCCTCATCGGAAAGACGACGGATGTGTTGGGGTTCCGAAAAGAAGCGATCCTGGGGTGACAGGCCTTTAAGCGACGAATGCGGGGTCTGATTATAGCCCAGGACATAAGCCCAGAGGTGGTCACGCAGCCCGGAAAGCGACGTGAAATCGCGGATATCCAGACTGGCCAGCCACTGATCTTTCATGGTGCGAAACCATCTTTCAATTTTGGCCTTCTGGATTGGCATATAAGGCTGGTTATAGTGAAGAACCGAACCGGTACGGGCTGCCAGCAGCTCCATCTGTTTGTTCCTGAAGGAGCTGCCATTGTCAAAGTTGTAGATTTGTGGGCGACCATACCGGGCGACCGCTGATTTCATGACCGACATCAGGTTCACGAAATTATCATTGAAGAAAACATCAATCCCAACAATCAGGCGGCTGGCATCATCAATCTGGGCGATAATGAAAACCTTGTGTTTCTTCCCGTCCGGCGTTTTAAGATAGGGACCGACACTGGTATCCCCGCACCAGACCTCATTGATGTGCGGGCGTTCATAGCGTCGCAGGTCATGGTTGGTGGTGGTCTTCATCTCAAGCGCAAGCCGTTTAATAAAACGGTTGACCGTCGATTCCGACAATTGACCGGTGGTAACACTGCCGCTCTCACGCAGCTGGCGGAAAATGGCGGCCGCCGACATCCGCGGATAGTTTTCTTTCAGGTACCGGATCTGGGCCTGAAGATCGTCATCCAGCTTGCGGGGCTGGCCGCTGTCCGACCGGGAGGAAGGGAGCAGGCCATCAAAGCCCTGATGCAGATAATTGCGGTACCAGTACTTGATGGTTTGTGGTGCAAAGTGCCGGGTTGATCCGTCGGCCAGCACCACCCCTTTAAGGGAAGCGTCACGAAAGAAAGCCTCGTTGGATGGATACGCATCAGAAAGGCCTGAAATAAGGGGAGCGATGACAGCATAGCGCATCAGCGCGACTGCCTGAGCTTTATTCTGGTTCATGGTTGAAACCTCCTTGGTTTTTCATCCATTATATGAAAAAATGTCGGAGGGATCGTGTCAGCTTATGTGGGTTCTGGAAAGAAAACATTCGGGGTCGGTTTAATCTGCATGAACTGCCGGCCGAAGCTTTTAAAACACTGGCTGATGAAGTGACCGGTCATCGAAAGCGTCAGCCCGATGGCAAGCCGCCGTTGACGCCAGTGGCAACGATACTGGCGAATCACATGTCGGATATTACTTTCATCAATCGCCGGATGATGACTCATAATCGCAGCCAAGTCGCCGGAAGATTCATAACAGCAAAGGATTCGGATCTGATCGGAAAGACCAATCTGAGAATAAGGGACAATTGCTGACAGCAGCAGGGCATGGGTTCTTTTGCAAACGGCACATTTCACCCGGCAGATCCGCAGTGGCATCAGGTAAGCTTCAACCTTGATACAGCGCCGGTAGTAGCCATGGACGGAAAGACAGCCTGAACAGCCACAGCTGCATGTAAGCTGGTGGAACTGAAGAGCGTTAAGCGTATGATCATATAAAATTTGCGAAATGGGATTGCAATTATCCGTAAAAATCGTTATCATATAAACTGTTATAGTGGGGCTACAACCTCTCTGTGATGTCACGAGTGGCAGAAAGTTGACTTTGTTAGGGTTGTTTCTGCCACTCAATCAAAAATAGTATTTTTATGATAACACAAGAAGGTACCGGATCAAACAATCTGACGCATTATGCTGCAGAATATTTTATCCGATACCTTCTTTTATTTTGACTGATAATGATGAAATTTAAAGCGTATAATTTGCTGAATAACAACACTTCTGGATAGCCCACCATACCCAAAGCCATACAGTATTTTTTGAGTATTTCTGTCAATGCGGGATGCATGGGTACCCGTCTCTGTTTATTGCCCTTTGTATAGTTAAGTGTTAACACGCCCGTATTAAAATCCACATCTTTAAACTTTAATGCTAGCGTTTCGCCGATACGCAGACCACATCCGTACATGAGACGCAGAATCATTGGATACTCAACATGGATAAGGGTATTTTTTTGAAATCTGCCCATTGGTAAGGTATCCGCAATGGAGAAAATCATATCGATCTCATCATCAGAGAATATATAGGGTACATAGTCATCGCTAACTTTAGGGATTGGTGGTATATAAGCATGAATCCCGTAACTCAGCAGGCTTTCTAAAAAAATCCGGATAACAATTACCACGTTAGCAATCGAACTGCTTTTCCCGGTCAACGTGCGTACCCAGCCAACCATTTGTGCTTCCGTCAGGTTTTTAGTTTCGCAATTGATTGAGCAGAGATACTCATCAAAATTCTGAAGCGTATGACGGTCATGTTTATATGTGCTTTGGCTTTTTGAAACCTTACGTAATTCCAAAAAATCAGTCAGTTCGTTGTTTAAGATACTCTTGAACTGGATCATGCGTTGATCCCTCCGTCAAGAAAAGCTTTAAATGTGCCGGATGGTCTGGGGACTTCGATTGCGCATTCACGAAGTTTATCCAGATCAAGTTTTGCATAATGTTTGATTGCATCGGAATCGGTATGCCCCAGGATTTTTGTAACTGCTTCGTAGGGAACATCATCGTTAATCATTGAATTGGCTAATGAGGAACGGAATGTATGAGGACCGTGTTTTTTCACAGTGATATCAATACCCGCCATCTTAAAGTATCGTGTCGTTACAAATCTCAAAACAGAAGTGGTTATTTCCTGAAAAGGTGCATTTTGACGTAAAAACACGGTATCGCCAGTTACTTTAGGTCGGGCATTGTTGATATAATCAGTCAATGCGATCTTAACTTCTGTTAACATCGGAAGTCGTAATCGTTCACCTGTTTTTTGCTGTATAAAAGTAATCTGATCGCGCTTAAAATCAAGATCAGCCAGCGACAACTTTACAATATCTCCGGATCGCATACCAAGCCTGGTTGCTAAAATTAGCATTGCATAATCGCGTTTGCCAATATTACTGGTACGGTCAATTACCTTCTCAATTTGGAAGATCTCCTTTTCACTATACGTGTCAGGGAGATGGGTTGACTTTCGATAACGTGGTACAAGTGTCGAAAAATCGGCTTCAATTATTCCGTTGATGCTTAAGAATTTTAAAAAAGCTCTTATAATGGCCCAGCCATCTTTATTCTCAACCCTCAGGCAGGCTTTAGCAACATCGGAAGGTTTTAGCGAATAAATGTTCATGCAACCAATTTCAATACAATCTTTGAGAAAACAACGTATGAACCGTTTCTTTGCCTTTATCGTGTTAACTTTATTGCCAGCTTCATTGCATTGCAGAGAAAAAAGATCTAAAACATACTCAAAGTTATCAGGCAATAATTCAACTTGATGTTGCTGCTGAACCTTATATTCAATTCCGGAATAAAAATCATTCAATCTCCGGATCGCTGTGATTATCGCTTTTTGACGAGAAATACTCAGTTTATTTTTAGCAAGATAAAATTCGTAATAATGCCGACCAACTTCAGGAGTATAAGCATCAATACCATTTTCATCCATATAGGGTTCAATTTTTCTGAGCGTCCGGCGATAATTATCTAATGTCAATCGATCATAAGATTTATCATCAAGGAATTGAATCAACTCGTGCAGTAAGTCACTAAACGATAGGGTTTTAGTCTTTTCAGAGTTCATGGGTATACCTCCTTAGATTTTTTATAATTCTATTCTAAAGGAAGTTACGATTATTCGATAAAGTAATTGTAAAGTTAATTATTCATGCGGCTTCTGTGGATTCTTCTTGGATAATCATATTTCTCGGATAATGGGACCAACATAAGTTGCGCTGGATATTCTCCACTTTATCATAGCCAGTATACGCATCCGTCGTCAAATATCCATCAAACCCGGAAAGCAGCTGTCTGGCAATTTCCCCTTTACGACTGGATGAGTAAAAGAAGAAAACCGCCCGGATATTCTCACATGCACCACTCCGGATCACCCACATATAGGAATCGCTGCTGGCTTTTTTACCATCCTCCCGGTTACACTGGATCCGTGTCTCATCCATATGCAGCACCTCACAGGAAAGCAGTTCGGCATGAATGCGTTCGTAAACCGGGGTCAACCATTCTTCGCTGCAGCGGTTTGTCCAGTTGGCCATATTCGACCGGGATAGAATCAGACCCAACCGGTACCAGTCTTTTTCCTGCCGGGCAAAAGGCATCCCCATGGCAAACTTCTGATACATGACCTGGGCCACCAGCGACGGCGTAGCAATGGAATGGGCGAGTAGTGGCACTGGTATGGCGGCTTTCTGAAAATGATCCTTCGGGTTCTCACTGCCTTCTTTTCCGCACTGGGTGCATTTGGCAATCTGCTGAACAATCTGCTTCACCTTCAGTTTGGCCGGTTCATAGGTCACTTCGGTCCGAACGATTCGTTTACCGATGATCATCAGCTCTCCGTCACATTTGGAGCAGACTTCATCGTCAGGGATAATGTATTCTTCAATCTCCTTCGGAAGACCGGCCAGCATTTCCTGCCGGACTCCGGGTTGACGGACTTTACGGGTATGACTGGGAACGGTTATTTTCTGTTGTTCGCTAAACAGTTCTTTGGCAAGTGACTCGGTTGATTCAAACAGAGACACTTGTCCATCCAGGTTTTTTGATGTTTCGGTGGAGGGGCCGAACAGTTTCTTTCTGGCCTGCAGAAGTGCCTGCACCATATTTTCAATCCGGATATTCTGTTTGGCAATAATTTCGTCTTTGGCAGCCAGTTCTTCTTTCTGTTTTTCCACCAGCGCCCGGAGCAACTGCAGTTCTTCCTGTCCTGTCATCGGTATCCATTCCTTTGCTTTTTCTTGGTATTATTATACCATTTTTAGCGCCAGAACGCTACCATTTTCGGAGTTGAAATGGCTTAAAAAAGCCATTTCACACCACCATCCCGAGTTTACTCACACGATTTTCAGGCTATCAGAAGCAGCTATTCTCAAGCGTCATTGTCACCGGCTGAAGGGCTTTTTTCTGTTCGATTTCAAGCCCCTGAAGCAACCACTGAACCTGCTGGCCGGTTATTTCTCTGACTTCTGATGGGGTTTTCGGCCACTGGAATTTCATGCCATTGAGCAGCTTCTTACTGGCCAGAATAAAGCCGTTGCCGTCGTAACGTAAAACTTTAAGGGCATTTCTTTTCCGGTTGCAGAAGATAAAGGCACATGCGTCCGAAAACGGATCCAGCTTGAACTCCATGTTGACAACCATGGCCAGTCCATCCATCTGTTTTCTGAAGTCGGTGGCACCACAGGCAATGTAAATATGGGTTGTGCCTCTGATAAACCGATCCATCATGACTGTGAAAGCTGCCGGATAAACTGCGTTGCCAGGGAGATATCACGTTGATCCGACAGAACCATCTCAAAACCCCGCCATCGGATAATCAGTCCCGCTTCCGTTATTCGATCATCTGAAGCAGACGGCATTTCCAGTTTTGCAAACAGTGGTGATGCGGTATTTTTATCGTTCCCTTCCATCTTTTCTTTTTGGATCCGCTGCTTCCAATAATAGAAGGTGTGTTTGCTGATCTGCTTTTCGGCGCACCAGGTGTCGACAGTCATTCCGCTGGTTGCCTGTTCTTCGAAACGCTCTTCCCACAGCTGTCTTTTTGATTCGTCCATTATATCTAAACCTCCTGAATCTCATTTCAGGTTAGTTTACACTAAATGGATCGGATTTTCACTACGCCATCTTTTGGGGCACTTACAGATAAAGGCACATGTGTTTGAAAATGGATCCAGCTTGAACTCCATGTTGACAACGACGGCCAGACCATCCATCTGTTTTCTGAAGTCGGTGGCACCACAGGCAATGTAAATATGGGTTGTGCCTCTGATAAACCGATCCATCATGACTGTGAAAGCTGACGGATAAACTGCGTTGCCAGGGAAATATCACCGTGATCCGACAGAATCAGTTCAAAACCCCGCCATCTGATAATCAATCCCGCTTCCGTAATTCGATCATCAGAAGCCACCGGCATTTCCAGTTTTGCAAACAGTGGTGTTGTCGTATTTTTTTCAATTGGCTCCATCTTTTCTTTTCGGAACCGCTGCTTCCAATAATAGAAGGTGTGTTTGCTGATCTGTTTTTCGGCACACCAGATGTCGACAGTCATTCCGCTGGTTGCCTGTTCTTCGAAACGCTCTTCCCACAGCTGTCTTTTTGACTCGTCCATTATATCTAAACCTCCTGAACCTCTTTTCAGGTTAGTTTACACTAATTTGACCGGTTTTTCACTACGTCATCTTTTGAGGCACTTACGCTTTCTTCGATGAGGATCTCTTCATCTTCTGATCTTTTTTAATTCGTTTGAAGGCTTTTTTTGTTATATTCTTTTTTCCTTTTGGGCGTTTATTTCATTTTTTCTTGTTTTGCGTAATTTCCTATTAAATAAAAATAGCGCCTCGCGGCGCAAATTAACAAAAAACATTGGATTAATTAATACCCTGACACTCAATAATTTTATATGAAAGTAAAACATATAAAAGATCATTAACATCACTAAGATCCATTTTTATTATTTCGTTGATTTTTTCCATATGCTTGATAAAAGTACCCCGGTGAATAAACAATTCCTGTGAAGATTTAACTGCATTCATTTGACAATCTAAATATGTTCTCAATTCCTTAAAATATGAAGTAGCATTTTCTTGATCATACTCTAAAAGTCTTAGTACACCTTTTGCACATAGGGTGTCTGGTGAAAACTCTTTGCAAGTTTGTAATGCTACATAATTTAAAACATAATCTTCAAACTTAAACAGCGTCCTATCAGGATTAAATTTAATGCCAATATCAATTGCGGTACAAGCTTGTTTAAAGTACGTGGATGCATTTCTAATATCACAGAAACTATTACTTATTCCAGCCTTGTAACCCAAATTTTTTAATTGATATTCTAAATTGACCAAGAAGTTGCTGCTTTCATCGATAAAGTTAGAATATATAAAAATTACAAGCACATCATCATGCACAAATACAACGGAATTTGGAATTACTGTCTCTAAATGCTCACACAAATACTTACCTAATAACATTTTAGAAGTATCCACTAATTTACACTTCACACATACATAGTACTCTTTTTTACTCAGATACTCTTCATTCCGTAAAAATCCAGACTCAATGTTCTCACCATTTAGGTTCATAACAAAATACGCTTTCAACCAATCGGTTCGGCTACTTTGTATATAGACATACTTATTTACACATTTTGTAATATACGAACTTGCATGCTCCAAAAGTGCTTCATCTGAAGGTCGGAATTTTCTATTTAACTCCACTAAATAACAACCACATACATATCGATCATCTTCGTAAACGTTTACGCACAAAACGTCAGCATTTATTCTATCGCTGAAACCATGAAAAGCCCTCTTTCTTTTTCGATTATGGTCGATTTTATCTTTACATTCTAGAAATATTTCATAGGAAACTTTCATTTGATCATCGTCTTGACAGTGTAATTCTGGAAATTGAGCGGCAAAATCTTTATAGTCTTTGGAGTACGCAATGAATTTCAAATCAATGTCAACGAGGCTCATGGGATTATTGAAAACTTCTACAACCTTGTCAACCAACTCAAACAAATCCTTATTATTATCGACTATCTCCCTTAAGCTATTATTCCATTCTTCATATCTATCAAATAAACCTTGCAGAAAATTCATCACAAAAACAATGTCATATTTAGACGCCAAACATATAAGAGTAAAACTAGCAGAATAATAAATTTTATGTTCAGGGGTTCCGATACAGACTAATACTACCGACTTAGTAAAATTAGGGTGATCAGAGAGATCATCCGCCTTTGCCACATAAAGCCTATCTGATTCAAAGTCCATTCCAAACTTATATATCAATGGTCTTTTCAACTTAAGTTTTCGGCTATTGGGTCCATAGAATTGAACCTCCTGAAAGGATTCGGATAAATTATCATATAAAATATCAGGATTAAGAAACAGCAAACTCACTCCAATCAATTTTTATTAGTATATTGTTTTCATTATATAATATCTACAGCTTAAGTTAAAGTATACTTTCCAACTATCGGTGTTTTTCAAGATAATTGACGGTCTTTATTGATTTTGACCAACGTTTTGTGTGCTTTTCGCGGGAAGCTTGGTAAATAGCTGTACGGTTTGAAAAAAAGACCGATCCATTCCAATGTGCCGCAGAATGCAGAGCCAATGGCTGGTTTCTGGAAATCATGTTCTGTGAAATAACTGCTTTTCACACCAGTATACTGGCATTTTCAGATGATTCCACCGGCCATATTTCTCAACCGACGATCTTCCGGCTGTAGAGATCCTGGTGATGAACGCCCCCGGTGATTATTCATGCTAGCTTGCTTCATTCCCTAATACATGGACGATCCAGATGGAATTTAGTGATGTTTCATCTGCCAGCCGGGGAACGATCTAACTGTGTGGCAGACTCTGATGATTTTCAGAAGTCACAAGTCCAATAATCTCCTTCCATTATTCCGGGGACAATTTATAGAAGTGCCCAGGACGAATGGCTAAGGAGCGCTGATCTTCCAGACGCGTTGCCGGATTTCTATCACTGAAATGTATGTTCACTGATCGGAAGGACAGAAATTGTCGTGCACCATGCTCCGTGGCTTCTTCAATTAATTCAACAGACAGCTTGCGGTCTGAGGCTAGAATCATTCGTCCTAGGGATTCCCCCAGACCGCTTGGGCATTTTTTCTGAGCGTAAGTAACGCTGATGTTTCTGCCAGAGCTGCTGCTTTTCTTTTTAATTCACGATTGAGCTGACCTGCTTTAGGGGTTCACTCAGATCCTTTTTAAGTCTTTAGGGTTCCTTTCTACCACTGCCATTGGCATTGACGCATGCATCCCTTCAGGCTTCTATCTGTCCAACGTAAACACCTTTTTACCAGCAGTATTTAGCCAGCTCTGCCTGATTTCATTTGAGTGGTTTCCTGTGCAATCAGAAATTTATTTTCACTGAACCAGGTTTCTGACGTACTGCTACCTGATGGTGTTGTCATTCCAGAAGCCTTTTCCTCTCTTTTCCATATTCATACACGGCACCTACTGAATCAAGTTATTAAATTATGCCTTCTTCTTATTCAATTGCTGCCAGTCCAGCTTCAGCAACTATCATATCTTCTTCAACAGTTCCGCCGCTGACGCCGATACCACCGATAATCTGACCATCGCATTTGATTGGAAAACCGCCACCGAATACAACCATCCGACCTTTGTCGCAAGTAGCCAAGCCAAATAGTGAACCCGATTCCTTGCAGAGATCAGCCGCTGCATCGGTACTCATTTTTAGAGCAACGGATGTATAGGCTTTATTCGTCGCAATATCAATGCTGGCCAACAATGAGTCTTCCATGCGGTTTAATAGAACCGGTTTTCCTGCATTATCACAAACCGCTATGACCATCGGGACATTGATTTCGATCGCTTTGACTGCTGCCGCATCGGCCATTTTCTTTGCCTTATCTAATAATTTTCCTGTTGTAGTCATCGTATCCTCCAAATTTAAAATATTATTTTCTTAAACATCTAAAGCACTTTTGGCTATAATCATAACTTCATCAACACTTACGCTGTCGATTCCAATTTCACCGATAATCCAACCATTGCATTTAAATAGCAAAATGATCACCTAACAACTATCCTAACGCAGGGGGTCCCCTTAAATTATCTATATCATAAAAATACAATCAGCTTAATTATTTGTTTCTAACCCTTGCATTATCAACATCATAGAAGATACGATCAGTAAGAATTGCTGTGTACTTACCAATAATTACTTGATCTCCCACTTTTGCTTTTGCATTTTCAATCAAAGCAAACCCAAGATTCTTTTCAATGGTATATCCATATGTAAATGTAGTGACTTTACCAACAACTTCGCCATTAATCTTAACCTGTTCTTTGGTTTCGATAACAGCTGCATCATCATCAACTGTAAAACCAAGCAAAGAATGTTTCGGTCCCTGTGCTTTAACAATTTCCAAAGCAGCTTTCCCTAGAAACTTTTTATCCCAGGAAACGGTCCAATCAAAACCAACTTCCAAAGGATTTGTTCCTGCAAGATCGCTCATAAGAACATATCCTTTTTCTCTCGGCAAACTTGTGATGATAACATCAGTTGCAATTATTGAAATACCGTACTTGACGCCATAATCTTCAAGCTTTGATTCGACCAATGCCTTGTCATCAGGTTTACAGTAGATTTCATAACCCAGTTCACCGGTATATCCGCTACGTGCGATTTTGACTGGCACATTATCAATCATATTATCTTTAATCGTAAAAAGCTTCATATCATTAATTTTCTCTTTGAGAAAATCGTTCAATACTGCACCAGATTTCGGCCCCTGTACTGCGTACATAGTAGTAACAGGTGTTATATCCTTGTAACTGACATCCATTTTTTCTTTATGTACGTCAAACCATTTAATCATATCGCTAATATATAGCGTAGAAACCCAATATAATTCATCATCAATACGGAATACAATGACATCATCAATGATGACACCATCTTCATTAAGCATTGTTGTATATTTCGCTTCGCCCACTTTTGCTTTCGCAATAGAACTTACAAAAATATAGTCTAGAAATGCTTTTGCATCTTTTCCCGTTACTTCTAGTAACTGATGCGTGAAATCATAGTATCCCACTGCATTTCTAATTGTTTCATGCTCTTTTCTAATTCCAGCTTCGTTTTTTCTCATATTTTCTCCTTGTACATATATTACTTTTTGATTAAAGTAACATTAAGCAAAACTTTCTCTTATCCTTCCCGGGAATGTGAAGTCAAGTACTTAATCAATATATTACACAAATAATTCAGTTTTTACAATTTTCACGCTGTATATAATTTTCTCAAATTATTGTGCAATGTGTTTATTCGTAAAAAAAGTGCCTACGGCACTTCCAGACTGTCAAAGAACCCGGTTTTCAACTGAAAATCGGGTTCTTTGCGTGAATAGCCAAAAAAGAAGCTGAGCTTTGGATTTCCAAAGTGCCAGCTTTTTCAAATTCATGGCAGCATATTTAAGCCGAACCCAGCTGGAAACTGAATTCAAGCCCCGGTAAAGCGTATAACGCATGGCGTGTTTTTCCTTGGCATCAGCAAAGACCCGTTCGATCGTCTGGTTTCTGAGAGCATAGGTTGTTTTACCAATCGGTGAATGGCGTATATCTTCAGCCATTTCCAGGTAATCCTGCCAGACATGTCGAGTCACCGTCTTTTCGCAGGATTTGTTCTGGGTACATAAATGCCTGGTTGGACAACGTTCGCAATTAAATGGTATGCTTTTGAACTCCTGGTAACCGTGTCGATTCGTTGTGGCATAATAGAGGGTTCGATTTTCCGGACAAATCACCCAATCATTATATTCATCATAGACATACTCATAACTCTTGTGATAATTCGGCTTGGTCATGGGGCGTTTGTATGGCAGTGAAGGAATTCGGCCGTCATCAAAAATCGTCTTGCAGATCCATGGCGTTTTATAACCGGCATCAGCGGTAATGATCTGGATCTGCGGATACCGTTTTGTCACGTTCTTATACAGAGCATCAAAGACCTGGCTGTCATGATGGTTTCCCGCCGTTACCACCACATCCAGAACAAAATTATTCTGGTCGCATACGGTGTGGGCACCATAGGCAAAGCACTTCTTATGTTCACCTTTATGAAAGACGCCACAATCCGGATCGGTTGTGGACGCTGTCACATTCCGGTCTTCTGGTGGTTTTGTATCATCAAATGGTTTTTTCCCATGTTCCTTTCGATCGGCATTGACTTCTTCCATCAACTCGTCTTCATAAGTTCGTGCGGCTCCCGGAATTGCCTTTTTGATACGCTTCTTCAGATTGGCATTGGCTTTGATATGAGTGGCATCCACAAAAACCACTTCCGGTTTAAGATAGCCGGCTCGCTCCACTTCATAAAGAATCCAGGTGAAAATATCTTCAATGACCGATTCCTTGAAACGATGTCTGAAATTGTAGCTCACAGTGGCAAAATGAGGGATCGGTTCATTCAAGGTATATCCCAGAAACCAGCGATAGGCGATGTTCATTTCAATGTCTTTAACCGTTTGGCGGAGGGAACGAATGCCGTACAAATGCTGAATCAAAGCCATTTTGATCAGCACCACCGGGTCAGCGCTGGGGCGTCCATTATCGGCACAGTATAAGTCTTCCACAAAATCATAAATGTGTGTGAAGTCAACAGCTCCATCGATTTTTCTCAATAAATGATCCGATGGAACCAGTAAGTCTGTATTGACAAGCTCAACAATATCTCTTTCCAGCTTTTCCCGTTTCAACATTTTTCTTATCCACCTTTGTTTTTGTTGATTCTATTATATAAAAAAGTGCCTACGGCACATCAACACCCCTGCCCCTCAATCTTGAGGGGTTTTTGGGGTTTTATTTATCTTCCATCTGGTGTAAAATTCAAGCATGAGTATTTTACAGCATATTTTTTCTGATTATTATGACCTGATTCGTACCTTAACACTGCGACTTGTTGTTGTTGAAAATATTGATAA
>NZ_MJUY01000006.1:0-92042 GCF_002237635.1 Acetobacterium sp. MES1 | reverse complement strand
AGAGCCTGAACATCTCTATCTTACATGGAAAGGTGATTTTTGGGTATAACCCTTTTGCCCACCACCCGCATAGCAGGTGGTTTATTATTTCGCACGTTTTGCGTGCTCAACAGACTAAAGTCTAAAATAAAAAAAACTCTTCTGAATTATTAAACAGAAGAGTTTTATTATAAAAAATAAATTCCTCGCCCAATAATCCGTTAGGCTTGGTTATCACAAAATATAGAAGCATCCTGGCTTAAGATCATCGCCGGCTGTAACAACTTCCCAGAAATTTCTTTCCAGTGTTGATCAATTTACAGCGGCTCACTTTTACAGTGGCGGTACCGCATCGGATTTTAACCGATTTTCATACTACACTTTGTTATTCAATTGAGACGTATTATATCACAAGTAAGAAGCTCAAACAATTAGCCCAGGTCTTCTAATTTCCAATTGCCAGCTATCAATATTTTTGATAGTATAGGAATAAAAAAACAGGAGGAACGCGATGATTTCACTACAAAACATGAAATATATGATCGAAATTTCAAGGCATCAGTCGATTTCGGCGGCAGCCAAAGCGCTTTATATTTCCCAATCCACCTTATCGACTGCAATCAAGGAAGTGGAGCTAAGCCTGGGTATTCAATTATTCAAGCGGAACAGTCGCGGCGTTGAATTAACCTATGAAGGTCAGGATTATCTGAACCATGCCCGGGATATCGTCGAACAGGCCGAATATCTGGAACGACGTTACCAGCATCAGAAATCGATCCCGATGCGCTTTTCCGTCTCCACCCAGCGGCTGCCCTTTTCGACCATGTCGTTTATCAAGATCATCGATGAAATCGGCTTGGATCGCTATGATATTGCCATTCGGGAAGGTCCAACCCATGAGGTCATCCACGATGTCGCCACCCGCCGCAGCGAAATCGGCGTCATGTGCATCAATGATCATTACCTGAATACCATGCAAAAACTTTTGGATACCAGTAATCTCGCTTTTCATATTCTGGGGAAAATCAAATCCTATGTTTTTCTTAGAAAACTGCATCCCCTCGCCCAAAAAGACTCACTCACTCTTGATGAGCTGAAACCCTACCCCTTTGTAACCTATGATCAGGGCGACGACAATCTGCTTCATTTTTCCGAAGAAATTTTGTTCAATGAAATCCTCGATAAAAATATACATGTGATTGACCGCTGCACCAAAATCGCCCTGGTTCGCGGCACCGATTGTTTCAGTATTGGTCCGGATCTGACCAACAGTGATGGTGACAAGATGCACTCAAAATTAAACGAGATTCAGGCAATCGAGTTTTCAGAACACAATCAGATTTTACACGCTGGTTATATCATGCGCCGTGAACACACATTAAGCACTATTGGGATACGCTATATAGCTACTCTAGAAAATAAAATAAATTGTATGACAATCTAAAAAACTGGATACAAACTGTATCACAGATATAGTTTGTATCCAGGTCATTTTTACAAAAGCAACTTCTAATTCAGACAAAGAAATGTTTTCTAATGGATTACTGTGGTTTATTTCTTTTTCCCGGAAATAATATACATTTCATCCGTATCAACAAGAATGTCAATATCAAATGCGGCTTTAAAGTAATTGGACTCGGTCATCGCATCTTTTAGCGAAGCTGAAACTTTTCGGACTTGATCTCCAGAATGTCTACCATTAATTGTTTCTTTGCTTTCACTGTGAGCAATCATAAAACGACCCTGAGAATTCAAACTCTCAGCAAGATGCCGGACAAACCCTTCCTTATCCAAAAAGTGAGGATATGCACTATAGGCGATTGCAAAATCAAATCCAGTTTGATCGAACTCGTAAAAATTAGCCACTTCAAATCGAACCTGATTGTCAGCATGATTTTTTTGCGCCTGTGCGATCATTAATTCTGAAAGATCGATAGCCTTAACTTCAGTAGGTTCCGTCTTTAGTAAATGCGGTATCAGCACCCCAGTCCCGGTAGCAATATCCAGAACACGACTATCTTTCTTAATATTTGCCAAGGTTAGAATTGCCGATATTTTTTCGGAATCATGATGGCACATCGTGTCCCACTTATTTGCAATGCTATTAAAATATTCTTTCGTTGATTGACAATGATTCATTGGAACACTCCTATGCACTTAATTTTATCGGCTGTGTAACAACACGACCTTTTTCCAAAGCAATGACCAATAATGGGATAATGATGATTTGCAGTATAATACCGGGTATCGACGTCACAAAAGCTCCGGTTAAAAAGAGTTGTAATCCGTATTCTTTTCCCGCCATACCATAAAAAAGAGTCGAAGCAAGTCCTGAAACGATGCGCCCAGCCAGCATGGAACCAATTAAAGCAACATAGATGTTCAAATTAAATTTCCGGTACAATAGACCCGTTAAAGCGCCATAAGCCGCAAGTTCAAACATCATCGTTAATCCCACCGGAAAAATGGGCGGCATCCCGGTTAAAATTGAAGACAATAAGGGCGTGATGACCCCACAGATCAAACCATACTGCCACCCAAAGCAAAGACCACAAAGTAAAACGGGAATATGCATAGGTAAAAATACGGTACCAGCTCCAATGGCGTGAAACAACTGAGGAAGTAAGAGCCCTAAGGCCATACAAAGACCTGTTCCTACAAGATTTTTTGTTTTTGATTCATTCATAACAATACCTGCTTTCAATTTTTTCAAAAAAAAGCCAACAAAACACAACTTCTTTCAAGAAGTATATGCCTTATTGGCTTATTTTTATAACACGATTGAGTTGACGTTAGTTTACCCTAATTAATAACATTTGTCAATAATTAGTTTTTTTCATAATTCTATAAACGGTTAATTAAACTCGACTCCCCGTCTGAGCCGGGATATCCTGACCGGCAAATTCTGGCGCAAACAACGGATCTGATTGTTCACTTTTTTCCAGTGTTTGCATGATCGGATCCAACCAATTATTCTCAAATAACTCAATCAGACCTTTATCACAGCCGCCAGCCAGCGAAGAATCAATCGGCATTTTGGCGACAACATCGATGCCATACTGTTTGGCCACTTCTTCAATCCGACTTTCGCCAAATAAGTAGTGCTTTTTGTCGCAGTCCGGACATTCAAAGTAAGACATGTTTTCCACCAGACCAATTACTGGTATGTTCATCATCTTGGCCATGTTGACGGCTTTGGCAACAATCATCGAAACCAACTCCTGGGGTGAGGTGACAATAATAATACCATCTACTGGTAACGATTGAAAGACCGTTAATGGCACATCGCCGGTTCCTGGTGGCATATCGACAAACATATAGTCAACATCGCCCCAGATCACATCGGTCCAGAACTGCTTAACGGTGTTGGCAATAATCGGGCCGCGCCAGACTACCGGATCGGTATCATTTTCCAGCAACAGATTAATTGACATGATTTCAATCCCGGTTTTACTGGTGATCGGAAACAATCCCAATTCTGAAGGCATGGCTTTTTCTTTGATGCCAAAGGCTTTGGGAATCGACGGACCGGTAATATCGGCATCAAGAATGGCGGTATTATATCCCTGTCGCTTCATGCTTACCGCCATCAGCGAGGTTACCATCGATTTACCAACGCCACCCTTGCCACTGACGACACCAATAACTTTTTTTATCTTGCTTAGTTCATGCGGCTGCTCGGAAAAATCAACTTTTCGATCGGCACATTCTTCGCCGCAAGTCCCACAGGATTGACTACACTCTTCACTCATAAAAATTCTCCTCTTTCAATTGTTTGCTACAGGCAATTCCAAAATAGCGTGAACTTTGCACCCAGTTTCGCAATTGCCTATTGTTTGCTATATTGATTTTTAAATCTGCGTCTGATCACAACGGCCATTGCCCCGACGTTTGCGGCAGCGGCTACAGCCGTAGGTTTCCTGGCCTTCTTCGCACAGCTTATAATTTCCGCCTTCGATCTTTAAGACATTGCCGTTAACCAACGCATCGGCCAGTTTTTTGCGGGCATCGTTATATATTTTTTGAACCGTTGTTCGTGCCACATGCATACTTTCGGCACATTCTTCCTGAAGCAGCCCTTCCAGGTCAATCAGACGGATGGTTTCATACTCCTCAACCGTCATAGTGATGACACCCTCTTCTGTATTTTTGGCGTTAAGGGGTCCAAATAAATCCGTTTCCGGCAGACAACAGACTTTTTTCCATTTTACAGGTCTGGGCATCGCTTAATACTCCTTATCAAAACTGTTTTTATAAGGGCTTAGTGCTGACATTCATGGCCCGCTTCGTGGGCATGACACATTTCGCCAGAATCCATTACGGATCCGGCCAACCAGCTCAATGCCACTTCTTTGACATCCCCGGAACATCCGCGAACCACTTCGATACCCGCGCGACTCAAGACATTGACTGCCCCTTCACCCATATTGCCAGCAAGCAACAGACTGACACCCATTTCGGCCAGCGTGGTAGCAATATTGGATTTACAGCCGCAACCTTGAGGGGAAGCAATGGTCTCCTGACTTAATATCTCTTTGCTGCTGTCATCAATGGTAAACACCGTATAATACTCACAGTGACCAAAATGGCCATCAATATAATTCTCACGAGTTGGTAATGCAATTTTCATAATCTTCCTCCAAATTATCGTTACTGATTGATTCGCATTGTTACTGACATATGCGATTAACAAAAACATTATAATACATTAACAGCATATGTCAATAACTATCTTAATCTTCAAACTATTTCTTCAATAATACTTCTAAGGTATTGTTAAATACTTCCTGGGCTGCCAAACCCGCATCACAAACGATGTCCACAATGGTCAAGCCCTGATTGATAGCTTTAACAGCATTTTCATCATAAGGAATGTTACCCATATAGGGAATGTCCTGTTCTTTACAATAGGCCATAATCGCTTCAGTTTTTTTCAAATTGGTATCGAATTTGTTGACACAGACAGCGGTTTTCGTATGAAAGGTCTGTGCCGTTTTAATGATCCGTTCCAAATCACTGATCCCGGAAACCGATGGCTCCGCAACAATCAGCACCAAATCCACCCCACTGATCGATGCAATCACCGGACAACCAATTCCCGGTGATCCGTCAATGATGGCCAAGTCAGCACCGACATCAACCGCTTTCATTTGCTTCTTCACTTCGGTGACCAGCATCCCCGATGTTCCACTGCCCATTTTAAGCAAAGCGGTGGAAAAGAGACTCTCTTTATTGTCATACAGCATCAGTTCACCGGCAATATGGGGTTTTAGAGTGATCGCCCGGACTGGACAAACCATTTCACAGACACCGCAGCCTTCACATGCGAACGAATCAACCCGATAACTGCCATCATTGACTGAAATCGCCTCAAAACGGCAATGTTCCAGGCAGCGATGGCACTTGGCACACAGCGTTGGATTGATTTCGGCCTTTGGCATCCCGAAAAAATCGTTAACCTGCGGCTTTACCGACTGCTTTAAAACCAGATGCAAATTAGGCGCATCGACATCACAATCCGCGTATACTTTTGCCTGGGCCATCTTTATAAATGCACTGGCTAGGGTTGTTTTTCCGGTACCACCTTTACCGCTAAGAATGAGTAACTGTTTCATGTTCCACCTCCTTAACGACTGTTTTTTGCAACTCCGAGAATAAACCATAGTATTTTTCGCTTTTTGCCGCAATTTCCCCATCAGAATTAATTGCTCCCAATTCACTTTCAAAAGGAATCTTACTTAATACCGTGATCTGATTGTCGTTGCAAAACTGTTCAATCAGATTTTCACCGGCCATCCATTTATTGATGACAACACCATGGGGTTTATTAAACAGCTTCACCAGCTGATAAATCAGGGCCAGATTGTGCAGGCCAAATACTGTCGGTTCTGCCACTAAAATACAATAATCAACGTCCCGGATGCTTTCCATCACAATGCAGGCACTGCCAGGCGGACAGTCAATCAATGTCATCTTTTCTTCGGCTGCTATTTTATTCAGCAGTTCTTTGATAATGGGTATTCCCGATGCTTCACCCGTATTTAAAATACCGGAAATCACCTTGACCTCTTCGGAAATACCGCTATTTATTTTTCCAATGACCTTGTCCTTTTCGGTCAAAGCGTGGCTCGGACAAAGCATGATGCAACCCCCGCATGAGTGACAAATATCATCAAAAACAATTAACTTGTTGATAATGGCGGCGAGGGCGTTGAATTTACAAAAGTCGACACATTTCCGGCACCCCAGACAAAGATCTTCGTCAACAACAGGTATTTTGATGCTGACCTTTTCCTTCTTTATCTCGACCGGTTTAAAAAACAAATGTCCATTTGGCTCTTCGACATCACAATCGACATAAACGGAATTGTTCGCCACAGCTGCCAGATTAACCGCTACCAGCGTTTTGCCGGTTCCACCTTTGCCGCTGAGCACTGCTAATTTCACTTACTCATCAACCTACTTTCTATGGCTTTCAAGGCTGCTTCCACTGATGTTACATCACCCAGAATTGCCAGACAAATGATATGTTGTGGACAAACCCCTGAGATTTCAGTGACAACAACGTCAGACGTTTTTTCGGCAATGTCACTGGCTACCAGCATTCTGACCACATCCCCCTGACACAAACCAACCGCCGTAAACTCATTCTGAAGGATTTGCGCAACGATTTTCTTGTCGCCAACTTTGCGTGAAATAATACCAAGGGTTCCCTGGGATACTCCATTAATCAATTGCGTTTTCATAGTTTAGTTTCCGCCAACGCCATGAAACCCTGCGTGAAACTGGTCGAGGACAGCCAGTTTGTTATCCATATACGCATCGATGTTATTCTGAATCGAGCCCAGCGTGCTTTTATAAATTTCCAGTTTCGTCGCTTTAAAAACCTCAGCGGCGTTTTCACCACATCGTGGAGTGATTAAGATATCAGCGTGGCTATCGACAACGATCTGGGCTGCTTTAACCCCCGCCCCGCCAGGACTGCTGGCGGCAGCATTTTCAATGAAATCACCCATTTTTGTCGTGGTCTCATAAATGTAAAAATAGGGAGCTCTTCCGAAAGACATGCATACTTCACTCGCCAGAACTTTTTCATCTGCAGGTATTGCTACTTTCATTAAATTCTCCTTTTTATTATTGACATATGTTTTTATCACTTATGATTATACCTCTTTAAAAACATATGTCAATAACTATTTGAATTTAATTACTCGCCTTAAGCTTCCCGATTTTGCTAACCTAAGTAAGTGGTGTCATTTCTGTTGGTGCAATTTTTGTCCTTCAATATATGCTGCCATTATCGCTGCTGCATTCCCCACCAACGCTTCACAGGGCCGATTTTGATAGTATGCTGCGGTTCGCTGCTCCGGAACCGGACTATCCTTGCCTGCTCCCAGTCCCAGTAATTCCCGGCAGATGATCGACTGGTTTTTGTCCTCAAATTGTTTGGCTAGCTCCTGAATCCGCTGATAATGGGCGGTTTTTCCGGACTGATCCTGGGGATCGCTGTAGCCGTAAAGCAAACCTGCCACCATGAACATCCCGGTCACCGCACCACATACCTCTCGAAGTCTGCCCATGCCTGCGCCGAAGGATGAGCTGAACCTGGCGGCCGTTTCAAAGTCCAGGCCACATTCATCGCTAAACGCCAGCAAAACAGCTTGAGAACAATTATATCCCTGTCGGAATAAATCCTTTGCCAACTTGCTATGTCCTGTATTTAAATTTTGATGTGATTTTGCCCCGATCAACTCAGCTTGTCGCTTCTCTTTTTCCATTTCAAATATGTCCTTTCTCACCTTAACAATGATCTTCGATCAACGCTGTATTCCGCTGTTTATAAGTATTATATGCCATAATAAACATATGTCAATAACTACCGCCGTGATTTCTCATCATGATAAAATTATTCAATGCTATAGCAAGGCCGCCGCAAAAATGATATGATATAGTTAATCAGGCTGTCGATTAAAATTATTTTTATTTTGATCAGTATGTTACAATAACCAGAATTTTTAGAAATGCCAGGGAGAGTAGCTATGCAAACATGTTTTAGTTGTGGAATCAGTCTTGAAGACGATGATGTTTATGAAGTCAAAGGAAAGATTTTTTGCGATGATTGTGCCATGGGCCAACATAAGGTGACCCAGACCTGCGACCCCAGTGCCGTTCACAGTGCCAAACTCGATCGCAAAAATTCCGGCCAGACCGGCATTGACGGTTTAACCGATCCGCAAAAGAATCTCTACTTATTTATGAAAGATTGCGGTGGTGTAACCATGCCGCAATGCGTCGAAAAATTTGGCTTAACGCCGGATGAAATCAGCACCAATATGTCCGTCCTGCGACATCTCGAGCTGGCCAAGGGGCAAAAGCGAGCGGATGGGGTTTATTTTGTTGTTTGGGAAGCCTGATTATTTTAGAGCCCCATCTTTTTGCGGTGCGGATTTCGAATAAGCGATCCGCTGACCGGATTGCTCGAAATCCGGCTTTAAGGATAGTAATTAAATCATCCTTATACGCAGAAAAAACCCTATATTTTAGGGTTTTTTCTGTGATAAGCTATTGTTTAATGGTGATGGTCATGATCGCCACCACAACCATCGGTACCTTCAATGTTTCTGATGAGCTTTAGGTCACGTTTCTTCATTAAATCAAGGGCTTCCATGCCCGTCTTGCCAGACCCCAGAAAACGGGTAATACAGGCATCAGCCAGGATCTCAAAGGCCTGCGGATCACTGATTGCTCCGGTGATAATCCCTTCACAATTAAGATCAATAACTTTTTGCGCCAAGCTTTCTGCCGAAAAACCTTGGCAGTTTTCAATTGCACTCACACTTAAATTCGTAGTATCGACCACCAATAAATACTTCCCCGTCTCAAACTGCTGCGAAACATTATTTTCCAGCGTTTTACCGTCCATCGATATCGCTAAATACATTTTTGCGACGTCCTCCTTTTCTAGTACTCATTTTTTGTTGTTATCACTCATTTTTTCGCCATATGGCATCTCGAAGGCTTCATTTTGCGGAATTTGCAGATATTTGTACGCTAATTGAGCGGTTTCTCCCACCATTTTCATACAGTGCACCCGACGGTCTTTTCCATTCCAATCTTCAAATGGCTCACAGATATCGCGACAGGTTGTACAACCATTATTTTCACAAAATTCTCTGACCAGATTGTTATACCGTCGGTAATATTTTTGTCCGACTTCCGGTCCACGAATCTCAGCATCGATGCTCCAGGGATCCTTGCGGCCATAGACCGCACTGTTTGCCATTACGGCAGCTGATAAGGCACCACAGGTTTCACCGACAAGTCCAATGCCGCCGCCAAAACCGGTACACATCGCAATCGTTTCCCGGGGAACATCTAAAACGCCCGCACGTAATAACGCATCATATACACTTTCTGCACAATTTAAGCCACTTTTGAAATTCTCGATCGCATAGTCATTGACCAATTGACTCTTATTATCTTCCATCTTCGTTTCACCGCTCTTTTCTTAATTTTTTCACACTGTGTGAATAATCAATTCTACTTATACAATATTATAAGCTATAAATAGCATATGTCAATAATGCAAATGATTAAATCGATATCCATCCGAAACAGTCGCTTAACCAAAAAAGATACAAGTCACCATGCTTGTATCTTAAAATGAAGCTATTAACCGATCTTAACTCCAACGTCAATGGGTTTGGCACTGTAGAGACAGGTTGTCACAATACCATTGACCTGGGTGCTGGCATAAGCGGAAATATTCGTCTCATTGATGCCGCCCGCTGCCAGCAGCACAACGCCAGGAAATTCACTGCGCAACTGCTTAACCGCTGCGCTCAGATCTTCGACCGTCAGCTTATCAAACTGGATTCCATCTACCCCGGCCTGGCAAAGATCAATTGCCTGGGACAAAGTGGTGGCTTCGACAATAATTTTCTTTTCACAGCATTCCGCTTTGAGCTCCGGCATTTTTTTTAGCAGACCATCAAACCCGCCAATAAAATTCAGATGCTGTTTAAAAATAAGAATCGTTTCCGATAAACCCAAGCGGTGAGGCATGGCCCCGCCGGACATAATCGACTTGATCGCCAATGCCTTGGTTCCGGGAAATCCCTTCCGGGTTGTCAAGATCGCTGTGTTCGGACTGACACTCTTGGCCATATCCACCATTTTTCGGGTTTTGGTGGCAATTCCCGAACAATTATCAAGAATATTCTGACCCACCTTCCAGGCTTTATGTAAATCTTCGGCCCGTCCCGTGCCGGTAATCAGTTCGTCACCGGCACTGACTTTCTGCCCTGAAGCCACCATCGATTCTGTTTTGATATGTAAGCGCTCAAAGACCGAACTGACTTCTTCGGTGCCACAGACAACCGCATCTTCCCGGGTAAAATAAGCAATTTTTCCCGGCTGTTCCCTGACCCCCAAAACCCAGCTGGTCAAATCAATATAGGGAACGTCCTCATTAATTAACTGGTCAATCTCGTTGATTGATATAAATGACATCTTTTTTCCTCCGTTTCAGGTGATTATTTTGAATGCTTTGCCTTCGATTGTTTCGATGCTATCTTTGATAGTATCGTTGATGATCCGCTGCTCGTCAAATAGAATTGTAACGGACTGGTAATCATCGCTGACCCCAACCTGACTAATACCATTTTTTTGTAGTAATACGTCCGTAATTTTCTTGACACATTTGGGGCACATAATCCCGTCTACCGCAAATATCTGTTCTTTCATGTTTGAACACTCCCTTCATAATTCCTGCCCAAAAACTGATTGATTTCTTCATCCTGACACCGCTCGAATAAGTCGGTACTTTTTCTGATAGCTTTTAATTCACCATTGACCATAATGCCGATTCGATCCGCCATGCGCTGAGCTTCATTGAAATCGTGAGTCACAAATAGAATCGTACACCCGAAAATGTCATGAATTTTATTAATCTGATCATACATGTTTTCTTTAGTTGCCGGATCCAGAGATGAAAAGGGTTCATCCATCAAAAGCAGCTGCGGGTTTAAAATCAAAGCCCGAGCCAGTGCTGTTCGCTGTCGTTCGCCGCCACTTAAGGTTCCGGGATACTGTTTAAGAATATGGCCGATTGATAATATTTCCGCCATTTTATCGACCCTTTCTTTTTGAACGCCTTTGTCCATCTTGCGGATTTTTAAGCCATAGGTAATATTATCAAAAACAGTCATATGGGGAAACAAACCAAAGTCCTGATAGACAAATCCGATATTTCGCTTTTCCAGCGGTACATCGATGACGGGGATCCCCTGAATCATTACTTTTCCGGAAAATTTCCGATAAAATCCTGCGACCGATTCAAGCAAAACGGTCTTGCCCGACCCGGTTCTGCCTAAAACCGCAAAGATCTCTTTCGCACCGATGTTTAAGTTGATCTGATTCAACTTGAATTTTCCCAATTGGACAGAATAATTGTTGATTTCAACCATTGTATTTACCATCTGTTCACATCCTTCATCCGGCTTTCTTGCTTATTTTTTCGACCGATCCAATTTGTCAGAAACAGAGACAACAGCGAAATGATCAGAATCACTGTCGCCGAAGCCATCGAGGCTCCAGTATCACCAGTCGCCAGATTCAAATATATCGATGTCGTCAATGTTTCGGTTTTCATCCGCGTCGCACCGACTAGCATCAGGGTCGCGCCAAACTCGCCTAAGGCTCTCGACCATGTCAGAATAATCGTTGAAAGAATACCATTTCGGGCGAGGGGCAGGGTAATGGTGATAAAGCGCTCCCACTTTGTCGCTCCCAGACTACCGGAGATAAATTCCAGCCGCTCATCAACTTCTTCAAATGCCGTGCGAATAAAGCGAATGGCAAACGGTAAATTGACAACTGTCTGGGCGATAATAATCCCATTTTTATCAAATACGACTTTAAACCCCAGTTCTTTTAAAGCTTTCCCAAAATCCGAGGAGAAAATAATCAATAAACTAAGCCCCAAAACGAGATAGGGCATCGACAGCGGCAGTTCAATTATTATTTGACATATTTTTTTAAACGGAAATACGGTTCGGGTCAATGCATAAGCGGTCGGTATCGCCAGCAACATACAAATAAGCGTCGCAATACTGGCGGTATATAAGCTTAGCCTGATGGAAAACCGTACTTCATCCGAATAAAACGCTGCCCCTAAATAGGGTATCCCTTTAAGTACAATTGCCAATATCAACGCCGTCGTAAAGATAATGACAATAAAGGTAATAATAATGGTTAGGATTTCAAAAAAATCAAAGGTCGATATTTTCCCTCTCATACCAACAGTTTAGTTGAGTACTTCGTAACCATTTTTTTCCCAAATCGTCTTAACCGGATCTGAATCCAGATAGGTCATAAACGCCGCCAGCGCTTCTGTATTGGCACTGCTGCTTAATTTGGCTGCCGGAACTGTTTTTACATAGGCATTGAGGTCTGGGGTATTGACAATTTCAGCATTGGCTGGCACATTTTCTTTCCAGACAATAATTGCATTGCATTCGTCCACCGACAGGGCATTGGCTATTTCCGGGGCGGTTGCGGCCCGGGCGACGACATTCACATTGTTTAAAATGCCCAGGTCGGTTAAGGCCTTATTGGCGATCTTACCAATCGGTGTCGCTTCACTATCCCCCAACACGACTTCGACCCCGGCCCCGGTTAAGTCGTTTAAGCCAGTGATGCCCAGCGGATTGCCGCTTTTTACCGCCAGCACCGGAATGTGTTTAACCAGATCGATGCTTTCGATTACCTTATCCTGAACCGGTTTGAGCTCATCAGCCGAGCCAGCAATAAACAAATCACCTTCGCCAGTTGTCTGAATCTGATTCTGGCTTTGAGCGGCATTGGCATAAACCACCTGGATGTCACAACCGGTTTCTGCTTTAAACTGATCGGCAATCTCACCAAAGGGTTTGGTCATCCCGGCTCCGCAGTATACAAACAGTGTTTGACCATCAAGACTTTTTGTCGTATCAACCTTTTCTTCGGCCTGACTTGAATTACTACCACAACCCGACACCAAACCGAGTAGTGTTCCCATTACCAATAAAATCGCTAACCATTTTCCGCTACGTTTCACTCAACTTCTCCTTTTGATTCACTTAGTATTGTTTTGTTTTGTTATGAATGTTATTATATTGTATACCCTTCTTTTATGTCAAGAGATCATTTCGGTTAAATGCGCTTCGCCGTTTAACACCGTTTTGTCTGGCTTAAAATGGGTAAAATTAAAAAGGTAGTAATGATTACCTTGTCAGAAAGGGGGTGTCAAGATGAAATTAAGTGCGAGAAACCAGTTAAAAGGAAAAATTGTTGCAATTGAAGATGGTGCGGTGAGCGGGATCGTGAAAATTGATATTGGAAATGGCAACATTATTTCAGCAACAATTTCCATGGCGGCAATCAAAGATCTTGGATTAGTCGTCGGCGGTGATGCAACTGCGGTCATCAAAGCAACATCTGTTATGGTTATGGTTGACTAGACGAATCTCAATTCAAAACACAGAAGCGGATAGCAATTCCGTTTCTGTGTTTTAGCGTAGCTGAGATCTCCGGCTTTGCAAATAGTATTTAAGTCAGTTATTGTCTCTAATCCAAGGACGTATTTTACCTTCATCTTGAAAAAAACAATAATAGACTTGATTAACACCCATTTTTAGTTTATTATTGGCATAGAAAAGCATTTACAAAAGGAACGCGGTGAAAATCTGCGACAGTTTCTTTGCTACTGTAAGGAGAATATGGACGTATTCAGTCATTGGGAAAACCGAGAAGGCTGGGTGCAGGGAGTCCCTCCAAGTCAGGATATTTTTGTAAACGCATCATCTGTTTGAAGCTTCAAAGAAGGCTGCAAAATGTGAGAAGAAAACGAAATGACGTTCTCCTTTAATTAATGACGTCACTGAAATAGTCCCGCATTTGTAAACCTTTTTTTGAAAAGGTTTTTTTATTTTTTTTTGCAGAAATAAAAAAACTGAACACTCAAGAAAAGAGGAAAAAAATGAAAGACGTTGTTATCAAAAAGATTCCCATTGGAACAGATATTGAAAAATTGCTGGGAAAGAAGCCCCTTGAGGCGGATTCCTCTGCCTATGAAGAGTACAGTCATGCTGCGAATATTTTAAGCCAACGGTTTAAACCCCGGGCCATTCTCAAAGAATGTTCGGTCAAAACAACCACCGGCAACACGATTCTGATCGGCGGCCACGTATATAAAAGTAAGATCCTGAAACATCTCTTGTCGGACAACCAAAAGGTGTTTTTGTACCTGTTGACCATCGGCGACATGCCAACCAACCTCAATCAGACCGAAAAATATCTGTTAAATTCGCTTAAACTTCCCGTTATGACTTCAGCAATGCGATATCTGAAAAATACGATCCAGCTGGAGCAAAGCTTTGATAAAATCGGGATGGTCAATCCCGGACTAATCCCGGACTGGTCGATTGAGGCCAATCAGATTATCTTCAATACCTTTGGTAACACCACCAAAAGCATCGGTATGGAAATAACCCCCTACAGCACCATGCGCCCGCTTTACAGTTCTTCCGGCATTCTTTTTGAAGATTTATTGGATTACTGCGAGTGTCAAACCTGCCCCATCGATGCCTGTATCGGCCGGGAAGCACGTTTTGTCCAATCAGCCTAACGGAGGATTTTTATGGCAAATAATAAAAACCGCATCGCTCTGATCGGTCGGATTGGCAGTGGCAAAACCACCTTATTCCAACGGCTGACCAATGAATTGATCACTTATGGCAAAACTCAGCAGGTCAGTTATTCTGACCATTTTATTGACACTCCCGGCGAATTTGTTGAACTACCCTGTTTTCGACCCCAGGCCATCAATGTGACCTGTGATGCCGGACTGATCGTCCTGATTAATTCCAGTACCGATCATCAAAACTCGGTTCCGCCCAATTTTGTCTGTACCTACAACATCCCGGTGATCGGGGTCATCACCAAGATCGACCACAGGCATAGCGATCTGAAACGCAGTCGTCGTTACCTGACTTATGCAGGTATCCATCCGGATAAGATTCATCCGGTCAGTGCCCTCACCGGTGAAGGGATCACTGAGCTTAAAGCGGTTATTCAGAAATATGTCACTTTTGAAATCTAAGTGAGAAAGCACACAATCACTTGAATGATAAAGCTACCCACTGATATTACCCCAGGCAGACAAAATCCCTATTTGACCAGCCAAATAGTATTTTCTGCCTGAACACAAACGATTCAAAGACACTGATTTCTTGATATCGTTTAAAAAAGCGCGTTAATTTCATTGTGAAAATAACGCGCTTTTTTATAGACGCACGCAAATAAAACCTAATTTAATTTTTCGTTTCTTAAAAGGATCTGCCGCTAAACTGAACCTATTTCGTTTTTTTCTTGCCGGTCTTGCCTTCTTCCTGCTTCTTGCGTTCAACAAAGCGACCCATCACAAAAGCAATAATACCGACACCGATACCGGTTTGGATGCAGAAAAACAAGCTTTCCACTTCGCCGGGGATTTCACCATTAATGGCCGTTTCAAAAATAGGGGTAAACCAGGGTTCATATTCGGTTCCGGTAATCTCTGAAACCACCCCACTACCGGCATCATCCGATCCGCCAAATTCCGCATCCTGCAGGATAAACAGGGGCACCAGAGCAATCAATACCACCAATACTAAAAGACCAATTACCGTTTTTCTTGTTGCTGTCATTATTTTACACCTCCGGTAAGATATCCCAAATCATTAAGTTCTGGTTGCGCATAGGTTTCCAGGCCGATAATGATGACCACGGTCAGAATCCCTTCAATAATCGCCAGTGGTAACTGAGTTGGTGCAAACACGGCCAGAAATTTTACCATTGAGGCCGCAACTCCGCCGCTTTCAGAGGGATAGGCCAAGGCCAACTGAAATGCCGTGACACAATAGGTAAATAAGTCGCCAATGGCGGCAGCCAGAAAAACTCCGACATGGCGATTGATCTTTATTTTTTTACAAAGAATGAAAATACCATAGGTTACAAATGGTCCGGCAATCGCCATTGAAAAGGTATTGGCTCCCAGCGTCGTCAAACCGCCATGGGCCAGTAAAATGGCCTGAAATAACAGAACAATGACGCCCAAAATACTGACTGCTGCCGGTCCAAATAAAATAGCACCCAGCCCGGTTCCGGTCATATGGGAACAACTGCCGGTGACTGATGGTATTTTTAACGATGATAACACAAAAACATAGGCGCCAGCCATAGCCAGCAAAGTAATGGTTTTAGGGTTTTCCTTGAGGGTTTTTTTGATTGACAGATAACCGGCAATTAAAAACGGAATACAGATTACCCCCCAGGCGATACTGAAACCGACAGGCAGATACCCTTCCATAATGTGCATGGCACTGGCCACCGGGGTAAACCCGAAAACCAGGGCAATGGCTGCCACCACTGCAACAAATCTTTTTTCTCTGGTGTTTAAACGTGTGTTCATAGTTTTATACATTCCTTTCGCTTCGCTCAAGGCACAAACATTTTCATGAAAATGTTGTACCCACTCCATTTTTTGTTTACAATTCTATTATGGAACAGCAATACACTACAGAACACGGAAGGAGGAGTGGCGAACTTAGTTTCGATCCCGTATAGTTATATGTGTCGTCATCCTTACAAGCACAAACAAGTGGGACATTGAGCCCGGACTCTTATCATTGGTAGTAAACCATGTTTATTAAGTCGCAGGATGACAGTCAATGTTGCTGTTCTTTTAATATTATGGTGGTGATATTTATGATGAGGATTGTTTACCCCATCTGCTGTGGACTTGATGTTCACAAAAATCTTATCGTTGCAACCATCGTAACAACCGGCAAAGACGGAATATCTGAGTATCAGCAAAAATCTTTTTCTACCATCAACTCGGATCTTCAAAAATTTCACGACTGGCTGATTGAAAATAACTGTAAACACGTTTGTATGGAATCCACTGGTAAATATTGGATTCCTGTTTTTAATTACCTTGAAAATGATATCGACGTTTCTCTTACTCACCCCAAATATGTAAAAGCTATCAAAGGCAAGAAAACGGATAAAAAGGATTCTAAATGGATTGCTGACCTTTATAAGTTTGATCTGGTCAGATGTTCTTTTATTCCCCCAAAGGATTTCCGTCAACTTCGTGAACTGGCTCGCTATCGTTTTAAGCTTGTCTGCATGAAATCTTCTGAAAAAAACCGGATTCAAAACTGCATGACCGTTTCAAACATCGCAATAGCCAGTATACTGTCTGACCCCTTTGGTAAAACAGCGACTGAACTCATGTCCTATTTGCTTCAAAATACAGCGGATACGATTGATGATAAAGCAGTTCGTAAACTGATCAAAAAAGGTGCCCGGGCAAAATCAGATGAAATATTCGAAGCTATCAAAGGTTATCACATTGGCTCGGATCAACATAAAAAACTTGACCTTGCCAGAGCTCATCTGAATTATCTTGATGATATGATTCGTCAAACCGAAATTGAACTTTATGTCCGGATCAAACCTTACTATGAATTTGTCGAACACATCGCTACTCTGCCTGGTATCACTCAATTAAGTGCCACAATCATTCTTGCAGAAATTGGGGTTGATATGAATGTCTTTGATGACGCAAAACAACTTTGTTCCTGGTCGGGACTTGCCCCTTCCAACAACGAATCTGCCGGCAAGAAAAAATCTGTTCGTATTGCCAAAGCTGGTGCTTATTTGAAACCCTTAATGGTTCAATGTGCTCTTGCTGCAATCAGGAGCAAAAAACAACCTTATTTTGCAATCAAATATGGTCGTATTAAAAAACGTCGTGGTCATAAAAAAGCCATTATTGCGATTGCACGCATGATGTTGATCTGCATCTATCATATGGTTATTAAAAAAGAATCTTTTAATCCCACTGATTATTCGGAATTGATGGATCCGCATTTCAATCAGCATAAAGTCATTCTGAATGATAAAAACGTCTTTGCTTACCTTGAATCTCAAGGCTACGATACTTCGTCATTGGTTAAATGCAACGATAACTGATGCTTAATTTAACACTTTAATTTTTTCAAGGGGCTACCCTTAGTTTAAGTCGCCCAAAAACCAACGTTATTTTTCACTCTTCCTCCTCTTGTTTTTATCTATTATTAAGGGTTTGCAAAACTCTTGCGCGCTCATATTAAGTTTTGCAAAACCGGCTTAATCAATTTCGCATTTTTGGTCTTGATTTGCCGGGACACCGGCGCCGATGCTTCAGGATAATGTGAATTGTTTTTCCAGCAGAACCTTTAATTCCTCGGGACTGGTGGGATAATCGTCGCTGTTCTTAACCATTTTTTTATCCACCAGCATTTCATAGACATCCAACATCGTCGGCCGCTTCAGATTGGCCTGTTTAAGAATTTCCCGGTTTTTAAAAATCTCCAGCGGTGTCCCATCGGCGATGATTTTCCCCCGATCAAAAACAATCGCCCGCTCGGCCCAACGGTAGGCAAAATCGACATCATGAGTGGAGATCAGCATCGTCTTGCCTTCTTGCCCCAGCTTGACCAGCACATCTTCCAGCATTTGAGCATTGAGGGGATCCAGGGCTGCGGTCGGTTCATCAAAGATAATCACTTCGGATTTCATGGCAATAATATCGGCAATGGTGACCCGCTTTTTTTCGCCGCCACTCAAATAGTGGGGTGGACGATCCTTAAAATCGAGAATATTCATGTAAGTCAGGGCCTCATCGACCCGATGGATTACTTCTTCCCGGGGCAGTTTTAAATTCATCGGACCAAAGCCAACCTCAGCCATCACTGTGGAGGCAATGATCTGGTTATCGGCATCCTGAAAAACAATGCCAATGTTTTTTCGGAGTTCTTTTAAATTCTTTTTATTAATGACGGTACCCTGATAGCTGATTTCGCCATGATCGGCCTTCAGCACCCCATTGGCATTAAGAAAAAACGTCGATTTTCCGGAGCCGTTGGAGCCAATCACGGCAATCTTTTCGCCTTTGTAAATATCGACACTGACCCCTTTCAGGGCCGGGTTACCGGTTCCATAACTGTAATGAAGATTATTGACTTTAAGTATTGGCTCTCTCATCGATTGACCTTTCAAATTGAATCCTTATTTTGTAACATACCAAAGCAGCAGCAGAAAAAGCATAAACCCGACGGCGTAGATCACCTGACTGATCTGAAACGGTTTTTCATCCTCCAGAAAAACCAGCTCCCCTTCATAGCCTCTGGCTTCCATGGCGGTATAATAGGCATTGGCCTTTTTAAGGGAAAGTACCAGCATATTGCTGGCGACATTGCCAAAGGTTTTGCAGGAGGTCTTAAAATCGCAATAACCCTGCCGGGAATCGGCGGAATTGCGCATGTTGTTAAATACGTCCAACAATATAAAAATATAGCGGTAAATCAGATTCATCAGTTCAATGATCAGCTTGGGTACATGGGCTTTTCGCAGCACCCCAATGATTTCAGAAGACGGTGTCGATAGGGTCATCATGATCATCGCACTGATGGCCCCAAACACTTTCAGCATCAGAAACACCATTTCCAGAAGCTTGGCAACCGACGTATACAGATAACCAAAGCCGAGATAGAAATTGAATGGACCAATTGGCTGGCTTGAAAAATCAATGCCGATAGCAACGGTGCCCAAAATGATAAAGGTAAGCGGAATCATCAGCACCGACAGATAGGCCCCCAGTGGCAGCCCACCTTTAATAACCGTTAAATAAGCCATGCTGATAATCACAGCAATCGAAACCAGGGGATTGTTGAGAATAATGCACAACAATAGGGTCAATACTGAAAAGACCACTTTAAAGCTGGGGTTCCAGCCTCTGATTTTTGAGGCATAGGCGTAATAATCAATGGCTGATCCTTCGCCGTGTTTATGACCGATTTGATGCTGATGCTTGTAATGATGATGGCTGTTATCGCTTTTTTCATTCGTTCGGACATAACCAATCCGTTTAGCTGAACTATTCTCCATCTGCGCCCATCCTTTCTTTTATCTATGATTTCGGTCCATTGCCAGCGCTAATTAACCGTATCGATACGATCGATACATTCAATCAACTCATCAACCGAACTGAATTTATTACTGCACTGCTCTTCGATGCGATCAACCAGAATGATCTTCATGCCCAACTTTTTAGCGGCGTTAATCTTATCCACGACGCCACCCATGTTGCCGCTTTCTTTGGTCACCAACACCTCTGCCTGGCAGTATTTAAAGAGTTCCATGTTCAGGGCTTCGTTATAGGGCCCTTTGATGGCAATGATGTTTTTGGGGCTGAACCCCAGGCTTTCACATTTACTTAAAACCTTCCAGTCCGGCAGCACCCGCAGATAGACCCGCTTTGAATAGTCCGGAATTCTTTTAAAAATATCAATTCTGTTACTGCCCAAAGTCAACAGAATGTTTCCTTGGCAGTTCATCAGAACATCACAGGCTTCCCCATAGCTCTTAACAACGGTAATATCCGGATCATCTTCGTATTTTACCCGCTCCCGTTCATAACGAATGTAGGGCAGATTTTCAAATTTGCAGACATTGATGGCATTTCGGGTTATTTCTGACGAAAAGGGATTGGCCGCATCAACTAGACAGGTTGGTTTTAGGGTTCTGATCAAATGAGTAATGTGATCTTTATTGAGTTTTCCCTGATAAATATCCAGATTCTTAAATTCCTCCAACATCCCGGCACCCAGACGGGTTGTAACGGTTACGGCCGTGTCATGGTTATTTTCTAATAGTCTCGCAATTACAGTCTTGGCATCGGTTGTCCCGGCTATTACTAATACTTTTGACATCTTCCTCCATCACTCTCATTTATATTTTTGCACAAAAAAACCTCATTATCTCTAAACAAGACAATGAGGCCGCAAAAATGCGCACAAAAATAAACCTCCTCCATCTCTCGTAGAGTTTGAGATATACAAACAGGCAGGTCTTCTGGCTTGAGCGTCAACATTGCCTCCTGCCTTCCCATTTCTGGTGGCATTCCTGGAGAAACTCGTCTCTTACAGCGGCGGGACCGCGGGGGATTTTCACCCCTCTTCCCTTTTCACCGGCTTATAATACATTGATTACAGCCGACACCTGTTTATTTATTTAATTCTTATTATTTTCTTAATTCTATAGTACTATATCAAATTTTTCCAGTTTTGTCACGTATTTTTTATCCCAGCGATTTTACGCTCTGAATCGTTCCGTCCTTAAACCCAGCTCGGCCAATGACATTCCGGCGATGGAAAACACATAGGCTTCATCAGGGTCAACCAATGTGATGGCTTCTGAATCGATGGACTCAATTGTTTTTAAATCATCCCTCAGACCGGCCCCTGTTTTTTTCATCAAACTTTCTTTTTTAGTCCAGATTTTCGTAAAAGCCAGGGCCTTGTTATCGCTTTTATTAATCAATTTTAATTCCTGCTCGTTACAGACATATTCAGCCAGCTGGCCATCATAGGCCGCCACGGTTTCAATATCGACCCCGACATCACTGGTATGAATGGCACAGATTACTCCATTTTTACAATGGCTGAGATTAAAGTGGATCTGGGGATAGTCGCTTAAATATGGCTTGCCCTTGGCCGAATAACAAAAGCGAAGCTTTTCCGAAATACCATATTCATTTTTTAACCCGTAATTCAGCAAAACATAGCCCAATACCGACAATTTCTGATCAAGCTTTTGCCGATACGCTGTTGCCTTTTGCTGCCGTTCGTCAGGAAGCAGCATCAGACTGCGTTTAAAAAGTTCATCTGAAAATTCTTCCATTTGATCAAATAAATAAACTGCCATTTATACTCCTTCACTTTTAACTTTAATAGTAGCACTATCTTAACAATTTTTTTCGTTCTTGACTATTTTTTTCATAAGTAAAGGGCTAAACCATTCTTCAAATGAAGGTAGTCCAGCCCATTTATTTTTTAATACCGTTAATCTGAAATGATTTATTTTAGTATTCTTCCCGGACTCCAAATTCGGCGTCTTCCACCCATTCTTCCGGACGTTCGACCAGGGTAATCAGATTATCAAAGATTTTATAATGATTCTCTTCCTGCTTGACCAGGTAACCAAACAGTTTTTTAGTTTGTTCATCTGCTGATTCCTGATAAAATTTCTGATAGAGTTCGATGCTGTCCTTTTCCATTTGCAGAGCCATCCGATAGACATCCAGCTGATTGGGGATTTTTTCGAATTTGTTTTTAAAATCACCCCGGTCTTTAAAAACATTGTTGGTATCTACCAATGCTTCATTATCAGCTAAATCGTAACTTATTTTTGCCAGCTCATTTTTTAGCAATACGGCGTGACCATTTTCGTCCTCGGCCAATAATAAAAACACCGCATTTAACGGATTGTCCTGATTATTTTTTGCTTGTTCACGGTAATATGCTTCGCCGTCACGTTCCATCTTAATTGCAAATTCAATACTATTCATTTCTTCACCTCTCATCATTTATTAACCTCGTCCTTTGACGATCTTATACTAAACTACTCAAGCAAATTTAAATAAGCGCCATAACCCTGGGCTTCCATTTCCTCGGCTGGAATAAAACGCAGCGCCGCACTGTTAATGCAGTAGCGCAAGCCTCCGGTGGTGATCGGACCATCCTCAAAGACGTGACCCAGGTGGGCGTCACCAGTGACGCTACGAACCTCAGTCCGCTTCATCCGCAGGCTGGTGTCACTGAGTTCTTTGACCGCTTTGGGATCGATCGGTTTGGAAAAACTGGGCCAGCCACAGCCCGATTCAAATTTATCGCTGGATGAAAAAAGTGGTTCGCCAGTGGTGATATCCACATAAATTCCTTTGCGGTATTCATTGTAGTATTCATTCTGAAACGGTGGTTCGGTGGCATTTTTCTGAGTCACCGCATATTGATCCGGGGTCAAGGTCTTTAATAAGGTCTCCTGATCCTTCTTTTGATAGTTCATTATCGTTCCTGCCTTTCTCGTGATGCTTCTGTTCTACCCCATTTTTCCTGATCTTAATCAGTCTTTTATAATTTTAAGAAAGCTTTCAAGATCATTCACCGGTTGCTCGCAACGGTAGTTTTTACAAATATAGGCAGTCGGTTCGCCATGAATCATCTGCTGATTAACGGCAAACTCATTGATCTTTTTGAGATCGGTTTCGCTTTTATTAAACAGTACCACCGAAAACGGCAGAAACTGCTGATTTAAGTGACGGTTCATTTCACGAATCGTCGTATCGGTCTCATACCCGGCAAAAACCACCTCAGTAGTAGGCTGTTCATGGAATAATTTGGCACAGAGCATCATCGTACTGGCCATCGGTGCCTGATTGAGGTTTCCGGCAAAATAGCCAAATATCCCGTTGACAATATCGATGTATTT
The DNA here is from genome assembly GCF_002237635.1 of Acetobacterium sp. MES1. Taxonomy (NCBI): domain Bacteria; kingdom Bacillati; phylum Bacillota; class Clostridia; order Eubacteriales; family Eubacteriaceae; genus Acetobacterium; species Acetobacterium sp. MES1. The sequence continues at coordinate 68,666 of NZ_MJUY01000006.1, read as the reverse complement.
CTGCTCTCCGGTTATTTTGCCCAGCTTCAGCAGACAATAAGCAGCCAGGGCGTTTCCCGATGGCTTGGCATTGTCGTACACTTCCTTGGGCCGGGCAATCAGTTGCTCAGTATCATTGCCGTAGAGAAAAAAGCCAGCGGTGCCAAATTCATCGCCAAAGAGGTTGATCATATCCACCGCCCGCACAATCGCTTTTTCAAGATACTCGGTTTTAAAACTGGCCTGATACAGTTCCAGATAGCCCCAGATGACACTGGCATAATCATCCAGATAGCCGAGAATTTTGGCCTCCCCCTTGCGGTACCGGGCGTAGAGCCGGCCACTCAGCCGGGCCATGTTGTTTTCAATAAAGGCCATGGCCTCTTCCGCCTGTCGGACATAGACGGTTTTGTTAAAGATCCGTCCCGCCATCGCCAGAGCGGCAATCATCAGCCCATTCCAGGAGGTTAGGATCTTATCATCTTTATGGGGATGCACCCGCTTTTCCCGTTGAGAAAAGAGATCGGCTGTCATCTCATCGAGCGCTTTTTCCAACTCGGGATTGGCTTCAATCAGATCGAGATCAGTATCGATCATATTGACAATATTCTTACCCTCAAAATTACCTTTTTTTGACATCGGATAAAACTTAAAAAAGACCTCGGCCCGCTTCTGGCCCAGTATTTTTTCCACCTTATCCATCGACCAGACATAAAATTTGCCTTCTTCCCCTTCCGAGTCGGCATCTTGCGCGCAATAGAAGGCCCCTTCCGGGGAACGCAGATCACGATTGACATAGGTAATGGTTTTTTCGGCAATTTTTTTATAGAGTGGGTTGCCAGTAGCCTGGTAGGTTTCAGCATAAACCATAATCAGCAGGGCATTGTCGTAGAGCATCTTTTCAAAGTGGGGAACCAGCCACTGTTCATCGGTTGAATAGCGGGAAAACCCAAAACCGATATGATCAAAGATCCCGCCTTTATACATTTGCTGCAGGGTTTTTTCCACCATTACCAGGGCATCGGGCTGCTTAAAGGCCTGATAGCAGCGCAACAGGTAAAAAAGATGATGGGGGGCGGGGAATTTGGGAGCCTTGCCAAAACCACCATAGCGGTCATCAAAGCTTTCATCAAAAAAATCATAGGCATCAAAAAAGATCGTTCGCTTTAGTTCCTCTTCCCCTTTTCGCACCTCCAGATTATTGAGCAGTCCGGTCATCCGATTGGCAGAATCAATAATGTCTTCATTATTTTTTCGCCACTGGCTTTCAATACCCAACAATACATCAATCAAGCCAGGGTTTCCAAGCCGAGAGTATTTGGGCAGATAGGTGGTGGCATAAAAAGGTTTGCGGTCAGCGGTCAGAAAAACATTAAGGGGCCAACCGCCCTGACCGGTACTGACCTGGGCAAAGGTCATATATATCTGATCAATGTCTGGCCGCTCTTCCCGATCGACCTTGATGCTGATAAAATATTTGTTCAGGATTTCGGCCACGGCTTCATCCTCAAAGGATTCTTTTTCCATCACATGACACCAGTGACAGGTGCTGTAGCCAATTGAAAGGAAAACCGGTTTGTCCTGTCGCTTGGCCAGATTAAAGGCCTCGTCCGACCAGGGATACCAGTTTACCGGATTATAGGCATGCTGTAATAAATAAGGACTCATTTCATGAACGAGTCGGTTTGCTTTCTTTTTCACGTCGTCAAGAGCCATTGTGTCAACTCCTTTTTATAGTTTTCGTTACTTGCTATTATGCCCCTTAACCATTAACCTGGGCTTTAATTACCTTCAAAATTCAAAAATTCCGCTTCCAGGCGACGGCTGATCACCTGGTAAAAAACCACACTGAGAATTACGCTGATCAGGGCAAATACTCCGTAACCCAAAATTGGATTGACAAAATACCCCAGCAAACCACTGATCCCAATTAACAACCCGGTATAGGCCATCCCCACAAAAAGCGTGATCACCACATTCATATTGTTTTTAATGGCCTTTTGGGGGTTATCCCAATTGAGCAGCGGTCGGTTCATGTCCATAAATAATCCAAACAACAAAATCGGCAGTGACCCCAGTATCCCCAGAACGATGGTTATCACAAGGGTGGACAAGGGTAAGGGGAAAATGAATTGCACCGCAATGATGGTAAAGACGATCCCCAGGCTTTGAATAAACATCGCCACCCCGGTTCGCCCCGCAATCTGATCTCTGGCAGTCACCGGAATCATCCGGGTCAGCCAGGAGGCTTTTCCTTCCCGGGAAAAGGTCGAGGCGGTAGTGGCTGAGGTACCTCCAAAAAAGATAAAAAAGGCAATCAGTAAAAAGTTGATCAAAATCGGCATGGCTCTGAAAAATTCCTGCATCCCCTGTAAATCTTCCGGGGGAATTTCAATAAATGAAACACTGAGGAGAATGCAAAGCGGCGCAATAATCACCACGCTGACATTATTAAAAAAGTATACCGGGGTCCGCAACAATAGCCGCAAATCCATGGTAAATATTGCCATCGCTCCGTGACTCTTTTTCCCCAGCACTTTGCTGCGCTGGGCCCCGCTTAATGGTTTACCCTTTTTGATTATTTTGCCGCTGACAATGCTCTTAAGATAAACCCGATTGCCGACTGTAACCATCAGAGCACAGGATAACAGCGTGATTCCCAGCAGTGTTGCAACCCAGCCCAACGACATCAGGGTGATTTTATTAAGCGCCCAGGCCATTAAAAAACTAGTCGGCATCAGGTAGCCGATGCTGTTCAATAAGCCTTCATTATTGGTCAGAATCGTATTCATCAACAGCTGAAAATCCGCCTCATCACCGCTTCCCAATTGGCTGGTAAACCAGATCTGAACCGTGAAAATGACGGCAATCCCGATAAAGACAAAAACAATCTGCAGCATATCCTTGCGTCCTTTGAGGGAAGCCGATTGCATAATCAGCATGATCACGGCGGTCATTAATGAGAGCGGCAGCACCGGGACAGTTAAAAAAACCAAAAACGACAGCAGCCCATAAAGCAGCTCCATGCCCTGACCGACACCATAAATAATCAAAATCGGAATAAAAATAAAGGCCGCAAAAATATATTCAAACACCAGAATGCTTAAGAATTTTGCAATGATCAGTTTTCGTTGACTGATTGGCAGCGGGATCAGTTCTTCAATGTCATCAGAGAAATAGAATTCTGAAAGAATGTACATGACCCCAAAAACAAGGATCAGCACCGTTGCCATAATATAACCAATGCTTAAAAAAACCGAGGTCTGATTAATCAGTGTCAGTCCAAAATAGGTGGCCGACATGAGTGAAACATACATAAAAAAGGCCGGGATCAACGCTACTGGCACAATAATCAGGGTAAATAACTGTTTGTAAAATTCTTTTTTATTAAACTTCTGATTGTAGAAGAACAACGAAAATCCCAATGATTCGTTGATAAATAATTTGGTTAACGAGATAATTTCTTTCATTATTCGGTCAACTCCAAAAAAATATTCTCAAGTGACTCCTGACTCCCGGCTTTTTCACGAATTTCAGCCATGGTGCCCACCTCAATGAGCTTGCCCTTCTTAATAATGGCAATCCGGTCACAAATTTTTTCGGCCACATCCAATACATGGGTGGAAAAGAAAACCGATCGGCCCCGGTCGCAATGTTCCCGCATGATTTTTTTAAGCTCAAAGGATGCTTTGGGATCCAAACCGACCATTGGTTCGTCCAGAATAAAAACCTGCGGATCATGAATCAGTGCTCCCACCAGGGCCAGCTTCTGCTTCATCCCATGGGAAAAGGATCCAATCGGATCATTGACAGCATTTTTGATTTCAAAAATATCCAGATATCGTTCAATCCGTTCCTGTCGGTCAGAAGCGGGCACCTGATAAACGTCGGCCATGAATTTTAGATACTCAATGCCCTTAATCTTTTCAAACAGCTCTGGACTATCGGGTACATAGCTGAACTGTTTTTTTGCTCCCAAAATGTCCGTCTGATTATCGATGCCGTTGATCCTTATCTTCCCGCTGTTGGGTGCCAGCAAACTGACAATCATTTTGATGGTAGTGGTTTTTCCCGCTCCATTGGGCCCGACAAATCCGAAAATTTCTCCAGGATGTACTTCAAAGCTGACATCATCGACAGCTTTTTCGTTTTTATTGCCATAGGTTTTTGAGATATGTTCAAGTATCAGCATAGTCGCTCCTTTTTTCTTGGTGATTCTGTTTATTTTAACACAACTCTAGCCGTTTGCGACGATAAAATTTAATATTGTTTTTAGAAATAAGGCATACAATAGAGACAATACATATCAGCATTCAAAACGGATAACTGGTCGGCGGCGAAAAATTTTTTTCATTTGCGACCACTTATTTTTTTGAATTGCCTCACACCTTTAGGAAAGCAGGTAATTGCGTGATCACAAAAAACGAAATTGCAGAATTGAAAGCCCAGGGGATCTTAGCCCAGCAACAGGAAGGATATTTTTCGATTCGGGTTTTAAGCCGGGCCGGAAATTTGACCTCAGCTGAATTAAAGACCCTGGCCGAAATTGCCGAAACATACGGCCGGGGCTATCTGGGCGAAACCACTCGCTTAGCCATTGAAATTCCCTGGATCGCTTATGAAAACCTGGATGCCGTTAAATCTGCCCTCACTGCCGGTGGACTGGTTTTCGGCGGCACCGGAAAAAAAGTCCGGCCCCTGGTAGCCTGTAAGGGCACGGTTTGTCAGCATGGTCTTTATGACACCCAGAAACTGTGCGGCATCTGCCATGACCAATTTTTTGGCCGGGATCTTCATGCTAAAACAAAAATCACCTTTGTGGGCTGCCCCAACAATTGTGCCAAGGCCAACACCAATGATATCGGCCTGGTAGGACAGGCTTACATCCAGTTTGATTGGGATGCCTGCCTGAACTGCGGTAAATGCACCAAAGTCTGTCGAACCCAGTCGCTGACAATGCTCAATCAAAAACTACTTTGGAATGAACGCCAGTGCGTTAATTGTGGAAAATGCGCCCAGGCCTGCACCACTGGTGCCATCACCGTGGAGGTTCGCGGCATTGCCGTCTATCTGGGTGGCCGAATGGGTCGGGGGTACCGGTTTGGTGACCGTTTAACCGACCTTTATGCAGCCGAAGAGATTCCCAATCTGATTGATAAAATTCTGGAAACCTATCTGGAGCTCGGTAAAGACGGGGAACGGATTTGTGGCGTACTCGACCGAATCGGGATCAGTGCCTTCGAAGATGCCTTGCAGGAACGGCTGGAAGACTAATTACCGAACGTTTACAAAATGATACCGAACATACAAAAGGGCTGATTTCTCAGCCCCCTTTTTGTTTTCAATACGCACCTTAAATCAATTCGTTAAGTGGTGTCTTTCAAAATGGTTCTTTCTAAAACTCTTTTTTTGTATAAATCTTAAGTGAGATCAGATAAGAAAGGATCACACCAGCGACAGAAAGGCCGATTAACAAGAATAAATAAATCCACGGATTTCCGGTGGTTGGCAGGGGGACATTGAACTGTTCCAGCAATAGAATCAGGGCCGTTGGAATCAGGGCACAGAGAAAGAGCATCAATCGAGCTTTTTCAGTCCCAAACTTATATATCAGGGGAATAATCACCGAACCAAAGATTAAGGCCACCAGATAGATTACCCCAACAATAGCCAGGATTTCCAGATCAAAGCTTTTGCCCATGATGACGCTGCCAACTATTCCAACAGTCAGTGACAAAACGGCCCCCAGGGTGTTTAAGATGACCATCACCAGATACTTACTGAGTACCATTTCGGCTCGGGTCACCGGCATTGTTAACGCATAAGCGTCCCACTTGGCCAGATCGTCATAGCTGATCGTGGTCACCACCATCATGGCAAACATCAATATAATCATCCCAAAGATAAAACCATTGCCTTGTGGCAAGAAAACAACGGCGAAAAAGACCATCATCACGCCCAGCATTTTAAATGTGCTTTTTAAATTAAGCAGATCTTTTAAGATCAATCCTTTCATTATTTTTGCCCCCTTACATAAAATAACATAATTTCTTCAATGGTTACCCCATCCACAACCGCCTCCGGATATTTTTTACGGATAGCCGCCTTATCTGTCACCAGCACCTCAAAACTGAACTGATTCTTGCGATAACGGATAAACTCACTGCCCTCGAGTTTGCGGAAGTCTTCTTCGCCGCATTTCAAAATCCCCATTTGGGAAAGCAGGGTCTCTTTTTCTTCGTCAAGCAGAATTTCGCCCTGGTGAATAAAGACAATATAGTCCGCAATCTTATCAAGATCACTGGTAATATGTGACGATATCAAAATGGCATGTTTTTCATTCTGGATAAATTCCATAAAAACATCAAGAATTTCCTCCCGGACAATCGGATCCAGTCCGCTGGTGGCTTCGTCCAGAATCAGCAACTCCGCTTCGTGGGACAACGCCACGGCAATCTGCAGCTTCATTTTCATCCCCCGGGAAAATTCTTTGATGATTTTATTATCTGGCAGCTTGAATTCTTTCAGATAGTGCTGAAACATTTGCTGATTCCAGTTTTTATAAATACTCTTCATCATTTTTGAAATATCACCGGTCTTTAAATTATCGTGAAAGTTGCACCCGTCCATCACAACCCCGACAGACTCTTTGACTTTTTTCTCATCGGTTAAGCTATCCATGCCCAGTAGCTCGATGGTTCCCTCATCGCGACTAACCAGATTCAGGATCGCTTTAATGGTCGTGGTTTTACCAGCGCCATTCTCACCGATAAAGCCGACAATACTGCCTCTGGGCACTTTAAAACTGACATCTTTGAGTTGAAAATCCTGATAGTTTTTGTTCAAATTTTTAATTTCTATGGCATTCGTCATATTATTCTCCCTTATACAATAGTTCTAACAATTCACTGAGTTCGGACCAGGAAATATCGCTGCTTCTGGCAATATCCACCGCTTTCTGCAAAAACTCCTCGGCCAGCCGCAGTTGCTCTTCCCGGATAAAGGATAAGTTCTGGTTGGCCACAAAACTACCTTTACCGGTGACGGTTTCAATAAAGCCATCCCGTTCCAGATCCGAGTAGGCCCGCTTGGTGGTAATCACACTGATGCGCAGCTCCTTGGCCAGAAAGCGCATGCTTGGCAGCGCTTCACCGGGACTCAGTTCCCCGCTGATAATCATCTTCTTGATTTGTTGGGCAATCTGCTCGTAAATCGGTTTGTCACTGGAATTGCTGATGACAATATTCAACTTACCACCTCATTTCGCTTGTCTTAGTGTATATATACTATATATACACTATAAACTCTTTTCCCTTACCTGTCAAGTTTTTAATCAAAAAAAATAAGCGAGATGGTCTCGCTTATTCCCAGCACTGAACGCTTAGTTTTTTCTGGAGGAGTTTCAGCTTTTCCCGTTCCGATTTGTAATTGGGGAGTACCTGCTCAACGATTCGCCAGAAGTTGGGGGAATGATTCATTTCAATCAGATGGGCCAGCTCGTGAACGACCACATAGCGAATGGTGGCCTCTTCGGCCATCACCAGATACCAGGAAAAATTGAGATTACCGGCGCTGGAGCAGGAACCCCAACGAGTGCGGGCACCGTTTATTTTGACAGCCTTGGGCTCTAATCCCATATGTTTGGCCAGATCTTTTACCATATCGCCGAGCACCTTTTTTGCCAGCGTTCGGTAGACACCCACCAGACTGGTTCTTAATTCCTCGGCCGACATCTGGGCATAAGCATAAAAGTGCTGGCCATCAAAACCGAAAGCTGGTTTTTCGACTGGCTCCAGAGGAAATTCGTGGCCCAGGAATAGGATCTTGGCCCCAAACCGCAATGCAAAATTCTCCCGCTCTGTCACCTGTTGGGCCACCGCCCCGTGGTGGGTTTTAATCCAATTTTGGTGCTGGGCTACAAAATCCGCTACGACCTTCTGCGGGGTTCCATTGGGAACCCGCACCTCAATTTCAGCGTTCTTAGTGATATAGAGTCCCATCGTTTTTCGTTTTGAATACTTGATTGTATAATCCCTTGTCATTGTTGTCCTTTTATATTTTAATCCATTTATTTTTCAATTCGCACCTTGCTGCCACCAACTCCGGCTTCGCCGGGGGTAATCAGCAATTTAACCGGCATCCGGTTCTTGATCGATTCCACATGGCTGATGATCCCCACCTTCAGGCGATCGTTATGCAGCATTTCGATGGAACTCATCACCACCTCCAGGGCATCTTCATGTAGCGAACCAAAACCCTCATCGAGAAAGAAAAATTCCAGCGGGGCCCGTCCTTTTAACTGGATTTCGGCGGACAGCGCCAGCGCCAGAGCTAATGAGGCCAGAAAGGTTTCCCCACCGGACAGGGTTGAGGCGTCCCGGGCCGCGCCGCCATTTTTGTAGTCCCGGATAATGAATTTCCCCTCATCGTCAGCTTCCAGTCCGTAATTACCGTTGCTGATCTCAGTGAGCCGTTTGGATGCCGCAATGGAGATGTACTTAAGTCGGGAAACGGCCACAAATTCGACAAATCGCTTGCCCGAAAACAATTTTTCCAGATCAGCTATCAGGCCCAGCCGGTGATCCACCTGTTCCTTTTGCTCTAAATAGTTCGCCAATTCAGCCAGTCGCTTTTCCAGCTCATCAACACTGGTTTTTAAGCGGATATCCAGAACTTTCTGTGTTTCGATATCTGCTTCCAGGCGCTGATGAACCGAGCAAATCTCAGCATAGGCGACATCGGTCATTTCCCGGCCATTAATTTTCTGGTTCAGATCTTCCAGCCTGCCCGCTAATTTGGTGTGACTCTGACGATAACCCTCTATTTCCATTTCCAGATTTTTAATGGTTTGATCCGGGATACAGGCGTTTAAAGCGGCGATCAAATCAAGAAAGCCATGCGCCATCAGTTGTTTTTTTAACCCTGCCGCGGTGATATCGTATTGGCTTTCCAGCGTTGTCAGATTTGCTTTTTGAATGGTTACCATTTCCTGTGTTTTCTCGTAGGCTTCCCGCGCCGCATCCAGCTTTGTTCTGGCCGTATTCCAGGCGTTTTCGATCCATTTTATATTACCTTGAAACTTATTTTTCAGTTCATCCAGCTCAGGCAATGGGTAGTCTTTTCCCAGTTTTTCCTCAATGGCACTTTTCTTTTCCTTAAACTGCTGAGCCTTTTGGCCGATCAGCAGCAAAAATTCCTGAACCTGTCGGTTGACCCCATGAATGACTTCACTCTGTTTTTCCAGCTGTTGCTGTTGGTCATTAACGGCCGTTTCCAGTTTTTCAAGATGATCCATCAATTCGCTGCGACGCTGATCGAGCTTTTTTATGGTTTCATTGGCGGCGTAAAAATCATAAGCTTTATTAACCTTGAGCTGCTTTCTTAATTCCGCCCCTTCTGTCTCCAGCTCTGCACAAGCTGTTTCTTTTTTGCTTTTAAGCACTTCCAATTCCCGGGTCTGAAGCAGTAGCGCTTCCCGACTTGCGTTTTTTTCTTTAAGATCCCCTTCCAGCTTCAGTAACTGGTTTTTGGCCTCCTGATTTCGGGCTTCCAGCTTTTTTAAACGTTCTTCCCAAACTTCCAGTTCCTGACTCCGCTTCGTATTGGCAGCCACTAGCAATTCCGGCTGTCCTTCGGGTATCGCTTCACCAAGACTGGCAATTTCAGTTTTTAGCTGCTTCTGATTTTCTACCAAGGTGGTGAAACTGCCGGTTAGCTGGGCAATTTCAGCAGTCAGTTCGCTTAATTCCAGCAATTGTTGCTGGTGGGCTTTTTTTATCACCGCCTTGCGAATGGCGTCATCCGATTCATCCCGATCCTCGGCGAAAGGATGTTTAGTTGCGCCGCAAACCGGGCAGGGTTCACCAACTTTCAACAGCTCTCTCAGTTTTATGCCGAAATTCTTGTTTTCCAGCTGGATCAGTTCTTCTTCCACTGCTGCCATCTTTTCTTTTAACAGCTTTTCCGCCGCCTTTTTTGTCCCAATGGTCTGAATCAGGGCATCGATCTGACTTTCCAACGCAATCATACTTGCATTTGCCTGTTGTTGTTTAAGAAAAAGATTCTGGCAGTGAAGCGCCGCTTCCTTTTCCTTTCCGATACTATCCCAGCTCGCTGGCCGGGCCTTTTCGAGAGCAATAAGCTCCTGCTCAACAACTGCTTGCTCGGCTTCTTTTACCTGCTTCTGCGCTTCCAGGTTCTTCTCGCTTTCAAGCAATGTATTGATCTCAGTCTGGTTTTTATTAAGGCGTATTTGATCGTCCGCTATTTCATTTTTTAATCGGATTATTTCTTCGGTAACGGCCATCCCCCGGGTGATTTTTTGGCGATAGTCCGGTTCGATCCGACATTGTTTTTCTTCCCGTCGCTGGGCAATCAGTTGTTTTTTTTCTTTTTCCAGTTCTTCCTGCAACCTGGTCTTGTCATTTTCCAGGTTGATTTTTTGATGATTCGCCTCATCCATTTTTTTATTCATCTCACGAATTTCTTTATCCAGCGCCAGCTGAGCTTGTTTCCAGCCAATGGCATCATCCACCTTTTCCAGCTTGCTCTGAAACCTAAAGAGGTTTTCGTTTTTATAGTCTTCGGTTTGTTTAAAACTTTTTTCACATGTCTCTTTTTCAACTAACAATTGGGCCAGTTTTTCTTCGCTGTCAGTCAGACTACGCTGACCCGTTTCAACCTGGGTTTGCAGGATTTCAAAGGCTTCCAGAAAGGGACGCACCTCCAGGGCCTTTTTTCCCAGCTTCAATTGCTGTTCCTTGCTTTTTATTTCAGCACTTCTTGCTTCCAGGTTTGTAAATGCTGCTGTGGTGTCCTTTAGTTCTGCCAGCAAGGCCATTAATTTTTTTGCTTCTGACAACTGGGTATCAAGCCTATTAAACTTTTCCCGGTTTGTTTGAAGCTGGCGCTGATTTTCTTCATAACTGTGCTTTTTTTCGGCCAGCGCTTCCGGTGTAACCCCTTCATAGGTGTTCATGCTGCCGAGGATTTGGTTTTGCTTTTCCACTTCCTTGATCCGTTCGGACTTGAGCCGATTGGCAAGATCATCTCCATATTTGGACAAATTAAACAGCCGTTCCAGCATATCCCGGCGGGGTTTTCCCTCCAGCTTCAGGAAATCACTGAATTTGCCCTGGGGCAGCACCACCGTCCGGGTAAAATCGGTGAGACCCAGGCCAATGATTTGCTCACAGGCATTGGTCACCTCGGTGGTTTTATCCGCCAAAACCAATGGTCCTTCGGGCCTTAGTTCCAGCAGCTGACATTTTCCCTGATTGATGCCTTCGTTTTTATTACGCTTAAACTCCCGACTGACCTGATAAGTTTTTTTCTCCGCACCGGAAATGACAAATTCATACACGACACTGGCCTTGTCGTCGTTGACATTGATGTAATTGGTGCTGTTGCGGGACAGCTTGCCATAAAGCGCCAGGGTAATGCCATCGAGAATCGTCGATTTACCGCTACCGGTAGGGCCAAAAATGCCAAAAATACCCGCCTCGGTCAGGGTTTCAAAATCAATTTGCTGTTCATCCTGAAAACTGTTAATGCCTTTAATTTTTAGCCTTATCGGTCTCATTGTTTATCCTCCTCAACAACCAGCGACAGCAGAAGTTCCAGCACCTCATCATCGGCTTCGGTGCCCCGTTCCCGGCGGTAAAATTCTTTAAAGACATCACCAAAGGATTTCTCTGTCAAGGCTTCGAGGCTAGCCTCAGTTTCTAAAGTGGTCAGCCGGGGGATTACTTCCAGAATATCATTCTTATGGGCCTTCATTTTTTTGATTTCATCTTCCCGGATATAATGATCCGTCTCAATTTCCAGATAAACCCAGCAGGATCGATCCGCATTGGCCGCGCATCGGGCGATGGCATCATCGACATTGTCACATTTCCAGACTTCGATGGGCTTATAAACCTTTAAATCAATTTCACGGATCTCATTTTTAACGGTCACGCCATCGGCAACGATAATTTCTGCCACCATGCATTTTTTGTTAAAGGCAATTTCCCGGCGGTTAAAATGAATCGGTGACCCGGCATAGCGGCCCCGGCCATTGGTGCCGGGAATTACCTGTGGTTTATGAATGTGTCCCAATGCGATATAATGGGCTTTTTCGGGAAAGCACTGGCCATCGACAATATAGGTGCCGCCCAGCTGAATGGTTCGCTCTGAACCGGCTTCCTCGCTGCCCATGGCAAAGATGTGGGTGGTCACCAGATTGATTGTATCGTCTCGGAAATGGCACTCCAGTTGCGAAAAATAGCTATGAATCCGATCACTGTAGGACTTGTGATTTTCGTCTTCGGCGGTGGTCAGATCATATAAAACCTCATTGAGCCGTTTTTCACTGGGATAGGGCAAGAGCAGAATCACGGCCCGCTCGCTGTTGATCTCCAGTTCCACATAACCTTCTCCCGCTGCCACCACCTGATGCTGGCCGTAAGCCCCGGTGGGGATGATCGTTTTGGGTACTCCGGCCATCAGAATACCATGATCCCGGGCCAACGGTCCCGGCGCTTCAAGCCGCTGGGGATTATCGTGATTGCCAGCAATCACCAGAATCAGCCGTTTCCCACCGTCGGACAATTGCTTTAGGGTCTCATAAAACAATTCTTCGGCCCGGGCTGGTGGATTATAGCTGTCATAAACATCCCCGGCAATGATCAGCAGATCTATTTTTTCGTCTTTGACGATCTCAACAAAGTCCGCCAGAAAGCTGGCCTGCTCATCCATCCGGCTGTGTCCTTCGATATTTTTGCCTAAATGCCAATCGGCGGTATGTAATATTCTCATTTGGGTGTCCTCACTCGTATCCGTTTTGTTTATTATCCCACAGCCGCTTTTTTTTGTATAGACTAAAAAAGCTCCGACAAATGCCGGAGCGAGAGGTTATTGTGTGCTTCTATCACCATTGTTCTGCAAAGCGTATAATCATTAATCAAAGTTTGTCATTGCACTCTCTTTTGAAGCAAATAAGCCTCTTGTCAAATAAAATCCAGCCAGGGTCGGGATGAGATAGAAAGCTGGCGCATTTGTAATCAAAGCCGAGTTGAAATTCATATATGAAAAAAGAATAGCTGCCGGTGTGTAAGGCATATAATATAAAAAGCCAACAATAAATGCAATAACCAGAAACGGTCCGTTTATTTTAATTTTAAGTGTTGCTGGTTTTCTGGTCAATAATTCTAACAACATTCCAAACATCATGCTAATCAGAGGCAACGTAATAGCCATAAAGAAAAAACCATCACTGAAAAAAAATGGCAAGGTTGAATTAAAGTTTGAATCGATCGGACTATTCTTTACTACAAATTTCACCTTTTCAATAATACCTATATAGATTATCACTGATGGTATAACCAGATACGGATAAATCTTTTCTAAAATTCGCAAAACAAGGGCTTCCTTTCTATAAAAACACTTCACTATTTTTCAGCTATCCATTATTATAATTTATTGGTCGGTGTTTGTAGACGACCTACCTGAAAACAAACTCTCAAACATAAAGAATCCAGATAAAATCGGAATCAGGCATATTAATTGGGTCATAGATTTTTCACTATAAATAATCGCTGGCATTGGCACAAGGATACCTAGATGTATCATAAAATATATCGCTGCACCTATAAGCGCAATCACAACATAGAATAGATCAACTTTAAGTCGCAGCTTTCCACTCTTACACATAAAATGCAGTAGAAAGCCAAGCATAAACCATTTAAAAAATCCAATCAGCATCATCCCCCAAAAACGACTTGAATAAAAACCATAACTCAGCGATTCCATCGTATTAAAGCTGTTCTGAATGGATATGACCCAAGTATCCATCAGTATAAAAAATAGCAGATACCCGATCATTAAAGCAACGTTTATCATTTTTTCCTTCATATCATCATTCTCCTTGTCCGAACAACACCGTCTGCTACTGCCGCAACCAGGGCTGGGCAGACTTTTCTCCCCTTTTATAATTCTGTATGGTGCAGTTCTTATTACTCAATCAGCAATTTTAATTTGTGATAATTAAAATCATTCAGGCCCAGTTTAAGCACTTCTTTGTTTTTCAAACGGACAACTAGAGAGTATGTATCCAACGTTTTTTTCTTCATCTCGTACCGGTCAATATCCTTGATATCAATAACCCTTGAAAAATTGTAGATTAAATAATTGTTACAGATATAAGCCGTATTGTGGAAGATCGATAGATACCAGATAATAGGAATAAAACCGTAGATAATTAAATGATGCGGCTTATCAAAATCCGCATTTGTAAGATTTAATAGACCAATAATGTACAACAGCTTTCCCAACAGAATTTGAAAATAGCCGGAATAATTGCCAATACTTAGCTTACCCTCATAGGGATATTTAAAGATAATTCTAAATCTCAGATTGATATAGAAGAAGATGACGGCAAAGCCAATCAAAATTATGGTGTCAATAGGATTATCAACCTGAAACAATAAGTAAACCGATAATCCCAGGATTATGATTAGTAGTCCTAAATCAAGATAATATTGTTTTTTCATTTTCAAGCACCCCATTAAAATTTCCAGTATGACCGGGAGTTTTTATTTCGAATTTTTGCATTCGCCGGAATTTTGGTCAAAATCCCATAAAATGACAGGACATCCAGACTCGATAAAACCATATTCATAATCGCAATTTTTGATAAAAGTGGGTAATTTATATTTGAGATCATTAAAAAAGAACGGGTATAACCGTTAAAATAATGACCGGAAATATCAGCAGTAATAACAGCCCTTCCTTTTTTATATCGCCAAAAAATGATCGATAAATCGACCCTTTATAACCACCAATAAATTCTGTAAACAAAATCCGATCCGGATAAAGTATTACATGCAGCATTTCGTGAATTGGGATCAAAACTACGAACAAAAAAACGTCTCGCCAACTGTTTGTCATATTCAAATGATAATCCGCTCCCAGCCGGATCTTTAACATCAGCCCAATAATAAACATGGAAATGAGAATAACTGGAATTGACATCAAGCAACGTTTTAAAAAGCTTGGCTCATCGATGGCATGATAACCCTCATTCTCAGGATCAAAGTCGTTGTTTTCCGGAATTTTTTCAAATAGAAATCTCATGATACTGGCTCCTTTTATGTCTTTTACTGGCCTAAATCTACCACACATTTTCATTTGTGCGAGATTATGTTGAAATTGATGTATTTTTTTGTAGTGTTCTAAGATTCTTATTCAAATTTAAAGCGGTATCATTACCCCAACCTTTCGATCTCATAACGCAGCTGCAAAGCTCTGATTTCTTTTCGCTTTAACTGACTAATTGGCAGACAGTCCGAATTTGACATCCTGACCTCATTATATTTAAAGGTGACGACATGTTCATAATTAACCAGATAAGATTTGTGAATCTTCATGAATTGATCACCTTCTAGCTGGGGGTAGATATCCCCTAGCTTGCCGTAAAACATATCTTCTCCCGTTATCGTGGTGATCTTAATCTCCGATTCACACTTTGAAAATAGAGTATATTTTTGATGGGAATCTTATATGTCACGGCTGCCTTTCGATAGCAGAAAACGCCCCCCAGGCAGCCATTTAATTTCATTGCCAGATTAATGTCTTTTATCAGCATTGCTGCATTAATGGGTTTTGAAAGAAAATGCATCGGGCGTACTTCAAAAAGATCTTTATAATAATTTTCTTTCCCAGACACATAGACAATCTGCATCGTTTGATTATCCATCTCCTCGCGGATTTTCCGACCCAGCTCAAGACCATTTAGACCTTCCATTTCAATGTCCAGAAAGACCAGATCAAAATCATGTTCATGTTTTATAAACTCAGCCAGTCTTTCACCAGAATAAAACACATCAATTTCGATTTCCTCGACAAAAATACCTTGGTTTTCTAAAATAATCCCTTCTAATTGAGAACAGATGGCTTTTTTATCATCACATATCCCGATTCTAAACATTTTGGCACCTCTTTTCTAGACAATAAACTCATTTTACCGGAAAATAAAACAACTGTCCAGCCGTGCTAATAATATGAATGCGAATTTATAAACTGTAAGCAATAAAAAACAGTACCAACGAACAATTTTTTGTTCGTTGGTACTGTCAACACTTTCAATAGTAAAAATGTCTATTTATTAGTTGATGGCATCCACAGCGGTCATCAACTCCGAAATCGAGCTGTACCAGTTTTTAATCATATGGCGCATCAGCCCCACCTGTTCAGCTTTGGCCAGCAGCCCAAAGATTGGAATTTTGGAGCCGTAAGCCGCACCGATTTCAGCCCAGGCATCACAGCCGGATGGCCCGACGTAGATAATCAGGTCGGCACTGGTAACCGATGAGATACAAAAATCAAAAACCCGTGTTCCTTCAGCTGACTCAATAAAATGCGTCAGCTCTTTTTGCGAAAGAAAGGCTTCTTCCGGCCGTCCTTCCCGGATCCAGGACAGGATTGTGTGGCCCCGGCTTTCCAATAAATCAGTCAGCATTTCAACCGCATGCTGATGCTTCCATGATGCAGCAATATATATTCTCATGATTCCTCCACTTTGCGAATAAGATAAGCTCTCTGTTTATTATAACCGGCTCTGCTCTTATTCACAAGTAGCGGTTGTCTCTCCAATCGGGAATACCGTGCTGCACCAGTCAAATTATCATTGGATAATTTATTTTACCGCACTGCCGGCAACTTTGACGTTTTTCTTCTGTGGTTTGACTTTACTGCCATTGCCACTGAGCCAAATATAGCCCTTACCCACGGATAACCCCTGCACCACAGTGGTAAACAGCACAATGGCATAGGTCGCGACCAAAAACAGGTTATAGGTTGGGGTTGCCAGCGAGATACTGGTGCCCATAATCAAGGCTAGACACAAGCCGCCTTTTAATCCGGCCCAGGTCATAAAGGCAATAAATCTATGGTTTGGCATGCCCTTGCTCTTTGGCGGATTTTTATTAAAGATCATTGATGCATAGACTCCCGCCAGTCTGGCGATGGTATTGAAAAGAATCGATCCAATGGCAATGGTGAAGATCATCCCCACTGACAGGGTATTGATGTTTTTGATGTTAAGTAATAATACCCCGACTAGCAAAAATAAGATCCCGTTTAGCAGATTATCGACCACTGACCAGAAGGAATAGAATAAATCACGTAATTCCTCGGTCATACAGATATGATTATTTCGCTGCAGTCCGGCAATGGCAGTGGCATAGTAAAGGCCACAGATCACGGCGGCGATGGGACCCGAGAACGAAAAGTATTCACAAACCAGGTAAGACAGCATTACCGTTAAAATACTGGTAAAGATTTTGATAAAGTTATCATTTGACTGCTTAAACACTTCAAACAACAGAAAAGAGATGATAAAACCGACTGCTACGGCCCCCAAAATTTCGGTAGCCAGACCCCAGGTAAAACTCATCACGGAGACACTGTTGCTCGAAAGTTTTAAAGCCGTCAGCAGGGTTGCAAAAATCGCTACGGCCACCCCGTCATTGAACAAGGCTTCACCTTCAATGATCAGGCCAATGCGTTTGGGTAAACCCGCCTTGGCCAGAATACTCATCGCCGAAATCGGATCGGTTGGCGCCACAATCGCTCCCAGAATACAGGCTTCCAGAAAGGTAATGTTGACATGAATCAGATAGCCCAAACCAAAGAACAAGAGTCCATACACCACTGTTGAGACCAGGGTTCCGATTATTGCCATACTGGCAATTAAAAACTTGTCAGCCTTGAAATCGCCAAATTCGATTCGTGAAGCCCCACTAAAGAGCATAAAGCAGAGAACGCCTTTAAATAAGAAATCCGTAAAGTCAAACTCCCGGTAGAGATTTAAAAACTCAATCGGGATATGAACCAGATTCAGGTTTCGGCCAATAATATAAAGCACAACAAAGATAAATCCAAAAACAACCAGTCCGATTTCATAAGGTAGTTTTATTGTTTTTTCATTAATAAAACTAAACACAACCACTAATAAAAGCAGGGCGCTGAACAGGATGAGCAACTGATCAAAGTTATACATTTCTTTCTCCTTTTGATTCATCAAAAAAATTTGCACAAAAAAAAGGCGACAACAAAATAGGCTCACCTTGTTATCACCTTTGATACGTCCGAGTCTAAACAACAGTATACTAACTGATTATTGATGTTAACCTAGTATACTTATGAAACTTCCTGAAGTATAGCACTTTGAAATTGATGTGTCAATGGCTTTTTATAATAATTTTACGTGATTTTTTATGTAAACGAGACGCTGTTTTTTCGTTATTTTTCTATCAAACTTTGTCCTGTTTTCGTAGTATATCCATCGGTTTAACTGGTGCGCACATCTGTAGATAATAACGCATTTTAGGGTGGGGCGTCGACTCAATGGCTGCACCCTCGACATCCGTCATCATCGTAATCGTTTGGCTGATAAAACCTTTTCCGGGAATCATAATCTCAACCGTATCACCAATTGACACCTTGTTGCGCTGTTCAATCAGGGCCATGCCGGTGCGCTCATTATATTCCAGCACCAGACCGACAAAATCATAAGCCCGGGTATAACTGCCGGTTCCGTAATTCTGGTCAGCCGCTGTCGTTTTGCCACTATAAAACCCCTTTGTGTAATTACGATGACTGACCTTGGTAAGCTCCTCATAATAGCTCACATCAAGCTCAGTTACGCCGGGGTGATCAAGACAATAATCGATGGCCTTACGATAGGCTGACACCACCGTCGCCACATAATAAAGACTTTTCATCCGTCCTTCGATTTTAAAGCTATCGACCCCGGCTTTCATCAGATCGGGAATTTCATCGATCAGACATAAATCCTTGGAGTTGAAAATAAACGAACCGCTGGCATCCTCTTCAATCGAAAACGCTTCATCGGGCCGGGTTTCTTCAATCAGGTGATACTTCCACCGACAGGGATGGGCACAGTCGCCCTGATTGGAATTTCGACCAGTCATGTAATGACTAAGCAGACAACGTCCCGAATAAGATATACACATCGCACCGTGTACAAATATTTCAATTTCCATTTCCGGCGCCACCTGTTCCCGGATTTCCCGGATTTCACGAAGGCCCAGCTCCCGGGCCAGGACAATCCGTCTGGCGCCCTGGGCATGCCAGAATGCCACACTCCGCCAATTGGTATTGTTGGCTTGGGTGCTCACCGATATTTTTAAGTCCGGCGCCACTTCCCGAACCACCGAAAAAACCCCGGGATCAGCCACGATTACGCCATCAATTCCGAGACTCTGCAGTTCACTGACATAGTCGGGCAGACCTACCAGGTCGTCATTGTGGGGAATCATGTTCAAGGTGACATAAATTTTTTTATTCTGTTCATGAACATACGCAACAGCCTCTGCCAGTTCTTCATTGTCAAAGTTGTCCGCCTTAGCGCGGAGCCCAAATTTCTTGCCGGCGCAATAGACTGCATCGGCACCGTAATGGAGGGCATACTTCAATTTTTCAAAATTTCCTGCCGGTGCTAATAGTTCCGGTTTTTTCATATGTTTCTCCGTTCTTTAACTCTTGTTTAAATTCTCTTCCTATTAATAATAACTAAATCGTTTCAATATTCTTTTTCCAGCTGATTGCCAACCCGTCTCCTAAGGGCAGGATGCTAGTTATCAATTGGGGGTGATTCGAGATGGTTTCCAGATACACCCGCATCCGTTTAACGATAGTTATTTTCCGGCGAATAACCAGCTCATTGGTGGCAATCATACCTTTAAACAGCACATTGTCAGAAATCAATAGTCCACCAGGTTTTAAGCACCGCAAACAATCATCCAGCAAGTGGATATAGTGACCTTTGGCGCCATCTAAAAAAATCATATCATAGGTTTTCTCCAATTTGGCCAGTTTTTCCTGAGCATCCCCGACCATCAGATTAATCTGATTTTTCAGTCCCAGACTGGTAATATTTTCGTCGGCTTGAACCACCATATTTAAATTTCGTTCAATGGTATCCACCTGTCCCAAAGAACCCATGGCTTGGGCAAAAATTGATGCCGAAAACCCGACGGCTGTACCAACTTCCAGAATGGTTCGAATTTTTTGAGCCGCGATCAATAGTTCAATGTGTTTTTGCACTTCTTTATGGATGATCGGAATCGCATCATCCATGGCTCTTTTGCGGAATTCTTCAATTTGGGGACGATCTGCCGGAATTAATCCTCTCAGATAGTCTTCAATATAATCTTGTACAATTTCACTCACTGTTTTTCCTTCAATCTTCTAAAATAATGGCCCCTTTACGGGGCCATCTGGTTGTTTCATTATTGACTAATTCCCCATGTATTTTTCCACATCCTGAAGATGTTCTTCATAGGTTTCATTAAAATATATTTTTCCCGAATTCATATCAGCGACAAAGTATAAATAGTTGGTTTCAGCCGGGTACAAAGCCGCTTCCAGGGATGTTTCGCCAAAAGAGCAAATCGGTCCATAGGGTAATCCGGTATTGATATAGGTATTATAGGGCGATGGAAATTGGGTTTGTTCAGTGGTTAAAACGGCTGTTTTTTCACCCCGGGCATAATCCACCGTGATATCAGACTGCAGCGGCATATTGGCAGCAATCCGGTTGTAAAAGACACTGGCGGCATTGGCTTTATCTTCAACCAGTTTGGTTTCCAATTCCACAATCGACGCCATAATGACAATCTCATCCACGGTTTTACCCATTTCTTTGGTTCGTTTTAAATAGTCCTGATCATAAACCTCCACAAAACGATCCAACATGGCGGTTACAACTTCTGATGGCTCAGTATCCGGTGAAAAGCTATAGGTATCAGGAAAGAGATACCCCTCCAGAGTGCGGCTCACCCCATCTTTTTCAGTCAGAGGAATGCTACTGAGGATCGGATAATTTTTTTGATATTCGCCCACTTTCTTTGTTTCTTCAATGAAGGCATCAGCATCGCAGACGTTTTTTTCTTCTAAAATTTCGGCAAATTCAGAAATATTGCGGCCTTCTGGTATCGTCACTGTTGCATCAGCCACATCGCCGGCCACCAGACGATCAAGAATCTGCTGCGCTGATTCAGTTGGACTAAAGGCATAATAACCCGATTGGATCTGGTTTGCGGTATTCTCTTTCTTGGCCAGCATTTCAAAGGCAAAAATATCGCGGATCAGGTTGTTTTCTGCCAATATCTCGGCTACCTCACCGATTACGGCTCCATCTTCGATTTGAACGTAGACGAGATCTCCATCTCCCACTGGTTCTAACATTTTTCCGATAAAATAATTAAAGCTAAATACCCCAGTTGCTCCAAAAACGACTAACAATAACAGAATAATTGCAATTAGTTTTCCCGTTTTACGGGATGACGATCTGGTTTGGTTGGTTCGATTACCCATCGTTCACCTGCTTTCATTTCTATAACCATAAAAAGAATATAGGACCGCAGTTGAGGTGGGCACCTATATTCTTTTCAAAATTATTTCTATTTGAATGATTGTTTAAGCGCCACAGCCCTCTTCTTCTGAATCAAACAGATGCATTCCGAGATCCACGGCTTTTGCCATGATGTCGGTGATGTCCTGAAAAATCACGGAAAAATACATTTGCGCCTGAAAAAACTCGGCAATTTCCGGAATGCCCATAATGGTATTGGCTAAGGTGTTATACGCCGAAATCTGCTCTTCGGATAATTCATTACCCAGCATTTGAAAGGATTGAATTTCCATCTGTCTACGCATATAATCCTTGGCCATTTCAAATTTTTCGGGATCCTGCTCAAGTTTTTCTTTCGCTGCTACAAAATTCTTGTATTCGGTGCATTCTTTCAGGGCTCGTGCCAAATTGTTGGCTTCATCATATACATTCATACCTTACTCCTCATTTAAAATTATAGTGGTAACTGTAAACATTTTTTACAATCACCCGATTCAATTTATACTTCCATCAAGATGGGCAGTATCATCGGTTTTCTTTGGGTTTTTTCATAGAGATATTTAAACAGGCTTTCCCGAATCACATTTTTGATGGAATTCCAGTCAATAATACCCTTTTCTTCACAAGATATCAAGGCTTTCTTGACCTCTTCCCGGGCATTATTGATCAGTTCTTCTGATTCTCTTACATAAACAAAGCCCCGGGAGATAATATCCGGTCCTGAAACCGCTTTGCCTTTATGCATGGTGCACACTACAATGAAAAGACCATCTTCTGACAATCGCTTCCGGTCATTAAGAACGATATTACCAATATCGCCAACACCCAGTCCATCAACCAGAATCGGCTCCGCCTGAGTTTTTCCGACAACCTGGACACTCCGTTTATCAATTTCCAGAATATTGCCATTTTCAGCAATAAAGGTTCTTTCTTTATTCATTCCCACATTTTGGGCCAGCTCAGCATGCTGCATCAGCATCCGACTTTCACCATGGACAGGAAGAAAGTGCTTGGGCTTGACCAGGGTAATCATCAGTTTTAATTCTTCCTGACGGGCATGACCAGAAACGTGGATTTCAGCAAACCGTCCGTAAACAACATCCGATCCCAGTTCCACCAGTTTATTAATTACTTCAGAAACCATTTTCTCGTTTCCTGGTACCGGTGATGCCGAAATAATAACCATATCTTCTTTTTTTATGGTCAGGTGACGGTGCTCACCCAATGCCATTCTTCCCAGTGCTGCCATCGGCTCGCCCTGGCTACCGGTGGTAATGATAACCAGTTCTTTGTCCTTATAGTTTTTGATGTCTTTTAGTTGAACCAATACATTGGGTGGTATTTTCATGTATCCCAAATCCATGGCCACTTCAGTGACGTTTTCCATACTTCGGCCACAGATAATGACTTTTCGATTATATTCAACCGCAGCGTCAATTACCTGTTGCAGACGATGGACATTGGAGGCAAAGGTGGTTACGATAATTCTCCCTTTAGCTCCTCGAAACAAATTATACAAGGTTGGTCCCACGGTACTTTCTGAGGGTGTAAACCCAGCCCCTTCAACATTGGTACTGTCTGACATCAGCAGATCCACACCCTGGGAACCAATTTTGGCAAATCGCTGCAAGTCGATTATTTCGCCGCCAATGGGATGATAGTCAATTTTAAAATCACCGGTATGGACAACGGTTGCTGCTGCACATTTGATACAGAGTCCCACGGCATCGGCGATACTGTGGTTGACCCGGATAAACTCAACATTAAATTCGCCAATATCAATCCGATCTTTGGGCTTAACAATAATTCGTGTAGTTTTTGTTAATAAGCCATGTTCCTTCAGCTTTTTATCGATCAGGCCCACAGTGAATTTGGTCGCATAAATGGGGATATTGATCTTTTTCAAGAGATAAACCAGCCCCCCAATATGATCCTCATGGCCATGGGTGATAACGACCCCTTTAATCTTTTCCTGATTTTCGATCAGGTAATTAAAATCCGGTAGGACGATATCGATTCCGAACATATCATCATCGGGAAACTTGAGACCGCAATCGACAAGAATGATGTCATCCTTGTACTCAAATACGTTCAGGTTCTTCCCGATTTCACCTAGGCCTCCTAGTGGTATTAATCTCAGCTTATCTTTGTTTTTCTGAGCCTGAGGTTTTCGTCTGGATCGTGAACGACCTTCCAGTCGTTGGGCCCCCGTTGTTATTAAGTTTTTGTTTTCAGTCAAATTGTTCTCCTTTCGTTATTCCATAACAATCCGAACAGTATCCGTACACCTTAAGTTCGTGATTGATTATAATAAACTCCTTCTTTTCTTCGATTTCTTTTTCCAGAACTTCCAGGAAATCGTCTTGCATTTCGATAACCTTTCCGCACTTTAAACAAATTAAATGATGATGCCAGTGTTTTTCATCCAACTCGCAGAGTTCGTACCGAGCAAAGCCATCATCAAAGTTACGTTTGGTAATGAATCCCATTTCTTCCAATATTTGCACCGTTCGATAAATGGTCGACATTCCCACATCAGGATTGCGCTGTTTAACACCCTGAAATAATTCTTCAACACTAAAGTGCTGCTCCCTGAAGGTCATCAAAACCTCAATGGTAACCAGACGCTGAGGGGTTACTTTGTTCCCTCTTTTTCTGAGCGCATCCACAATTTGTTTTTGGTTATTCATGGTTGTCACACCTCTTTTACAGTCTCTTCTGATAAAACAGTTACAGGCAACTCGCTGATCATTTCTATATTTACTCCATCAATATCACAGGAAAGCGCACGGATCTCTATTCCCAGACTATGACATTGACCCAATAAACGTGAAAATTTGGGATCCATTTTTTTGTTCGGTTGAAACGATTTCGCATCATTGCGTTGCACAACAAAAATAACCCCGGCATGGTACCCCTCCTGGTGAGCCCTGAGTAATTCGGCAAGGTGTTTAGATCCCCGCTCCGTTGGTGCATCGGGAAACATGGCAATCTGATCCACCACCAGATTGACGCTTTTGACCTCGTAATAGGCATATTCGCCACCTTTAAGACAGGCCAGGTCAAACCGACTGTTGCCGTAGGTTACTTCTTGCTTGAGTTCTGAAACATCTGCTTGAGCGTTTAAAAATTCGTAGGCAATCTGGTTAGCCAACATCGAATTGACCGAGACCCAATGGCCGTCTTTTTCGACCAGCAACAGGGTATAGTCGGTTTTACGATGCGGCGCCGGATTCCATGCCAAAATGGCCCGTACCCCAGAAACAAGAAGCTCGCTCATGCGACCGGTATTGGGCACATGAGCGACGATCTCTTCCTGATTAATCATTACCTTGGCAATAAACCGATTGGGTCGGCTAAGAAATATCCCACTTACAAGGGGATATTTACTCAACTTCACCTTCATCTTCGTCTTCCTCAAAATCTTCGTATTCTTCGTCCATAATGCGATCATATTCCGCTTCAATTAAAGCAAATTCTGCTTCATCTTCAACCGGAACCAGAATTTCTCCTTCTTCGTCTTCATCGATAAAGAAAGCAAAAACATCATCACTTTCTTCACCTTCGGTTAACAGCACATAGGTCTTTTCGCCGAGCGGAAATGAAATCTCTAAATCAAACTCTCTTGCAACGCCATTTTCATCTTCTAAAATAATTTTTTCTTCCATATCAACTTCTCTTTCAACTTTATTTTTTTCGTTCATAATCTTGTAATTATACCTTTTTATGCTTAAACAATCCATTATTTATGAACTATTTAACGGCCCGATCCATATAGGATTGGAGGATCATCTGGGCAGCCAGCATATCAATGTAGTCTTTGCGGTTCTCCCGGGAAACGTTACCTTCAATCAGCACTTTTTCAGACCAGGATGAGGTTAATCGTTCATCAATGTAGATGATTTCAATCTTCAGCCGTTTCTTGATAAACTGACAAAAGTTTATTGTTTTTCGGGTTTGAGCCGATTCTGAACCATCCATATTCAGGGGCAGTCCGGCTACTACTTTTTTGATCTCATATCTGGCAATGAGGTCACGAAACGCTTCTAAATCATCATCCCGGGTCTTTCGCTTAAGGGTCATCACCCCCTGGGCAGTAATCTGTAAGGGGTCCGTCACAGCCACCCCAATCCGTTTGTCGCCGACATCAATTCCTAAAATTCTTTCCATTCATAATCCCATCTGTTTATTTTGGCTGTTTAAATCACCTTAATACAAAAATCTCTGCAAGCAGCACTGCAATAGCAACAAAGCACACATTTCTTTTGATCCACCCGAGCTTTGCCATCCGCTACGCTCAGGGCCTGCTGGTTACAACGCCGCACACATTCCCCGCAACCGCTGCACCAGTCACTGATATGCAGCTTTTTGGGAGCACTGGCAACCGCACTCTCCAACCCTTCGGGTATCACTTCACCGTTAAATTTTTTTACATTATACTGCACTTCGTCAACTGATTGAACCCCAATGGCAATGGCATCCAGATCGCTTAAATTTAAAACAAACTCAAAACTGGCCTGTTTTTGAGAAAGCAAATTCCCGCCACCTAATGGCTTCATCCCATAAATGCCCTTCCCCAGGATTTTGGCCTGATGAATGGCGGCGACCATTTCATCCGTCGTTCCATCTTCAATACCGATACCAGTCAAATTGATCAGTGGATGAATCACCTCCAATTCGGGAAAAAGACTGGCCCCAGAAACACCTTCCACCCGATGGGTGGAAATCCCAATGGCTCTGACTTTTCCCGCCTGTCTTGCAGCAATCAACGCCTCGATGGCTTCCCAATGACCTTCGATGGTTTTGCGACTTTCCTGCTCATGGAGCAGGTAAAGATCAATATAATCGCGACCCAACTCAGTCAGGGCCCGATGAAGACTTTTCTGGACCCCAACTGCTGTATAGTCATAGGACTTTGTAGCAATCACCACCTCATGCTGCATCTGAATTGCCTGCCGCAAGTGATCATAATTATTATAGAGATCGGCGGTATCAAAGAAATTCACGCCACCATCTAAGGCGGCAGCGATGATTTCCCGACTCTCCCGAAGGGGTTTGTTCTTCTGAAGGGGACCTATGGTCAAGCTACCAAAGCACATTCGCGATACCATAATGCCGGTATTACCAAGCGTATTCATTTTCATCTGCAAATCGTTTCCTAACCACAAGCTTAATGTTTGTGCGCCTTTGTTTTCCTTAACCTAAGCAAAACAAAATAGGACTGCCTCGGTTGAGACAGCCCCAATTTATCAGCCTACTAAATACTTTTTAAGTAACGTCGTACAAGTTCCTCGAGTAACTCATCCCGTTCAATTTTCTGTATGGCATTTCGCGCTTCTCTGTGACTTGTGATATAGGTCGGATCTCCTGACATGACATAACCTACAATTTGATTGACGGGGTTATACCCTTTTTCAACTAGAGCCTTATGTACATTTCGCATCACTTCGTCGATCTTCTGAGACTTTTCGCTATCGACCTCAAACATAATGGTTCCTCGATCAATCACCGTATTTTCTCCCATTGTCATCTGACCTCCTTCACAATCAATTTATATCATTTTAACCCAAAGCAAAAGAAAAGACAAGTCATATGACGTAATTTTTCTTATTCTTAATAAATTAGTTTAATTGCTCGCGAATGCATGTCTCTCCCTTTGCCAGGGATTCTGCCAGTTTTTCTGGTAGTTTCCCCCCAGCCTGCGCCATATCCGGGCGTCCTCCACCACCTCCGCCAGCGATTGTCGCCACTTCTTTAATGACTTTACCAGCGTGGAAGCCGCGTTTAACGATGTCCGGAGTAGCTGTTGCAACAAAATTAACCTTACCATCCAGCGCACTGCCCAACAAGACAACCCCGGAGCCCATTCGATCTTTTAATAAATCCCCGATGGTTCGCAGCTCTTCCATGGGCATTTTTTCCACTTCAGCAATGGTCACCTGAACACCACTGATGATCTCCATTTTCTGGTGAATATCCATAATCGCATTGCCGGCAAATTTTTGTTTCAGTTCGGCAATGGTTCGTTCCTTCTGTTTGTTGGTTTCAACCAGTTCCGTTACTTTTTCCAACAATTGATCGGGATTGGTTTTCATCAGGTTGGACACCTCAATCAGGGTGTCGTCCATTTTTTCGACCAGATGCCAGGCGTTAAAACCGGTTGCCGCTTCAATTCGACGGACACCGGCTGCTACACCGCCTTCACTGATGATCTTAAACATCCCCACCTTGGCTGAATTACTGATATGACAGCCGCCGCAAAGTTCGGTACTGAAATCACCAACCTTAACAACCCGGACAATCTCACCATATTTCTCGCCAAATAAAGCGGTTGCTCCCAGTTCTTTGGCCTTGTCAATATTGGTTTCAAAAATCGAGACATCATAAGCTGCTAAAATAGCGGTGTTAACAATATCTTCCACCTGTCGTTTTTCATCCCGGGTCATCGCCTGGAAATGGTTGAAGTCAAAACGTAAACGATCCGGTGATACAAACGATCCGGCCTGTTCGACATGATCACCTAAGACCTGTTTTAAGGCTTTGTGCAATAAGTGGGTGGAGGTGTGGTTTCGCTGTACCGCATCTCTTAATTCTTTATTAAC
Source organism: Acetobacterium sp. MES1 (assembly GCF_002237635.1). Lineage (NCBI taxonomy): Bacteria > Bacillati > Bacillota > Clostridia > Eubacteriales > Eubacteriaceae > Acetobacterium > Acetobacterium sp. MES1. The sequence continues at coordinate 40,667 of NZ_MJUY01000006.1, read as the reverse complement.
CTCGGTAATGACGCTTTCGCCAACCTTAAAGGTTCCCGATTTAACGATCCCGGAATGAATATGGCGGCTCAGGCTGCCTTTTTTACAATCACGGATTTCAATTAAACCATCGCCTTTTTGGATCACGCCATGATCGCCGGTTTGTCCGCCACTTTCAGCATAAAACGATGTCTGATCAAGTAATACCAACACCTCATCTCCGGCCTTGGCTTCATCCACCAGGGCTTCATTCACATAGAGCCCTAAGATGGTTCCTTCAGCTTCGAGGTTATCATAGCCGACAAAGGTATTAACCGCATCCGGACCCAGAGGATTAAAGGGATCGTCCGCCCATACAGCCAGATCACTGTTCAAACGGTCCTGGCGAGCCCGTTCACGCTGTACCTGCATCTCTTTTTCAAACTCGGACTCAAAAATATTAAGTCCCCGTTCCATAATAATCTCTTTGGTCAGATCAAAGGGGAAACCATAGGTATCATAGAGTTTAAATGCGCCTTGTCCAGGAAATGTTTTTTCTTCCATTTCCAGTAGTCGATCAATCTCTTTATTCAAAATGACCAGACCCTGATCAATGGTTTCTTTAAAGCGTTCTTCTTCAATCCGGATCAGTTTTTGAATAAAGTCCTGTTTTTCACGCAGTTCGGGATAAGCGCCTTCCGAAACCCGAATTGCCTCTTTGGCCACATCATATAGGAACAGATCCTTGATCCCCAATAATTTGCCGTGACGAACAGCCCGACGCAGCAACCGCCGCAATACATACCCCCGGCCTTCATTTCCTGGCATGACGCCATCCGCTATCATAAAGGTGACACTACGGATATGGTCAGTAATAACCCGGATTGAAATATCATCCTGAGGGTCATCGCCATAAGCTACCCCGGCCTTTTTACAAATATAGTTAAGCACGTGGCCAACCGTATCTATTTCAAAAATCGTTCCGACCCCCTGCATCACGACGGCCAAACGTTCCAATCCCATCCCGGTATCAATATTGGGCTTGGGCAGAGGATTATAGTTGCCCGCTTCATCTTTATCAAACTGGGTGAAGACCAGGTTCCAGAACTCAACATAGCGGTCGCAATCACAGCCAACCCCACAGGTGGGACTGTCACAGCCAAATTCTTCGCCACGATCAAAATAAAGCTCGGAACAGGGACCACAGGGTCCTAAACCATGCTCCCAGAAATTATCCTCTTTTCCCATCCGGACAATCTTATCTTTGGGAATACCGACGTCCTCATTCCAGATTTTAAAGGCTTCATCATCATCCAAATAAATAGTAATCCAGATCTTATCTTCCGGTATTTCCATCACCTTGGTGCAAAATTCCCAGGCCCAGGGAATTGCTTCTTTTTTAAAATAATCGCCGAAGGAAAAGTTCCCCAGCATTTCAAAAAACGTCCCGTGCCGGGCTGTTTTTCCGACATTTTCGATATCCGGGGTACGAATACACTTCTGACAGGTGGTAACCCGATTTCGGGGCGGAATTTCGTCGCCGGTAAAATAAGGTTTCAGCGGTGCCATCCCCGAGTTAATCAGTAACAGGCTCTTGTCATTAATGGGCACTAACGGAAAACTGTTTAGCCGCAGATGTCCCTTTTCTTCAAAAAATGCCAGATATTTTTCTCTGATTTCATTTAATCCTAATGGTTTCATTTTTTCTCCTATTCAAATTTTTGATTTTTAATTGAAAAGCTTTTAATGCTTTCCGGTGTTTGTAAAAACAAAAAAATCCCCTGCAAGTCTGCAAGGGACGGTTTAATCCGCGGTACCACCCAAATTAGCTGCGAATAATCGGCAACTCACTTTATCAATAACGGTTTCCCGACTGAAAATACTAGTAGAACTTTTATTTCAACTTTCTTCTCAGTTGCTCGAACGGGGCAACTCTAAACCAACGATAAAAGACTTTCAGCCGCGTCTCTCTCTCTGAAATGGTTGTATTTAGAGCCTTCGTTCTCAATGCATTTTAATATTAACCTGTAAGGATGATTATATTAATTCCATATTTAAATGTCAATCCTTTTTTAGATCCGTGACGTCTTTTGAGGCAAATAAGGAAATAATATAACCACCAATTACCTTAATCGTACCCATTATCGGCACTGCCATAATCATCCCGACACCGCCAAACATGGCGCCGAAAAAGAAGATTGAGAAAATAATAAAGACCGGATGAAGCCCCACATTGCCGGACATCAGGGCTGGTGCCAAAAAATTGCCGCACACTACCTGAACCACGCCAATCACAATCAACATTGGAATCATCATCATTGGATTGGTGAATAGTACCAGCAGCATAATCACAATGGTACCCACCGCTGGTCCAAAATAAGGCACCATCGTGGTAACCCCGGCGATTACGCCGATAATACTGGCATAGGGGAGTCCCAGAAAAAAAGCGCCAATCCCGGTGGCAATCCCAGCGATCAGCGAAGTCAAACCCTGTCCCTTGATAAAACCGCCAATGACCAGATCAATATCACAACACATTTTTAGCATACTATTACGATACTGTAGTGGAACCAGATACATAATCCCCTTAATAAAGAATTCTTTATCGATCATCAGAAAAATGGTCACCAGTGGAACAATGATAATGTTCATCAGCTGCCCACTGTTCTGAATCAGCGCATTCGAAATCCCCTGAAGTGCTGTTGCAAATCCCTGCAGGACATTTCCCAACACTTGCTCCAGATTGAAAAACTGAGTAATATCATATCCAGTAAAATTTGAAATATAGTCCGATAGATTGGTTATGTAGGTCTGCATCTGCGTTACAAAGCTTGGAATGCTCTTGATCATACTGGCTATATTGGTAATCAGACTGGGAATAAAACTCATGAAAGCGCCAATCACCAGTGCCAGAACCGCAAAAAACACGATCAATACCGAACTGCCCCGGCTTAACCCTTTATTTTCAAGAATCCTGACCAGTGGATTAAGCAGATAAGCCAACACAATCGCAAAAAAGAAGGGTGCGAACATTCCGGCCAGCGTTGGCCAGATAAAAAAGCACAGCGCCGCAATTAAAACGACGACAATAAGGTTAAGAAATAACAATCTCTTTTTGTTTGATGAATCTTCCATTATTTAACCCCCAGCAATTTATTGGCGATGCCTGTCCCCTGATTTTTAAACCCGATATCAAACATCTCTTTTTCGTAATATAAGACCTGATCCTTATAGACCAGATCAGCGGCCGGAATGATCGCAAAGCCATGATCGATGTCATCAAAAAAACTTCGGGAAATTTCATATTCAGTAATAGCAAATGTATCATCTTCAATGGTCGCATTAACCACGTGCCCAAAAGCCTCTCCGTTTATATCCACGACCTGATAATCCATCAGTGGAAAAGCCTCTTCCAGATACGCTTTCACTTTTTTGCCGTTGACTTTAATAATGTCTTTTTCGTTTCCGATCACCATCCGTTTGTAATTAACGTCGACAATATTTTCAGGTTTGAAAAACTGAGCCTTGGAGAGAATACCGCCGGGATTGATCACCAGATATTTCACAACGTGATCCACCACCACCAGACTCTTGACCAGTCCATGACGTCGGCCATTATTTTGAGAAATAACCACCACATTGAGTAAAATGTTCGCTTTCATTTTGTGTTCCTTTCTTTTTTTGTCATTGTGTTTATTTTACCCTATTATTGTTTATCTTACCCTATTATTTTTTTTATGGCAATGTCGATTTTTCTTTTTTTATAAACAAAAGGACGCTCTAATGCAACTTCTATTTAATAATCGCCAATTCGTCTTTTACATTAAAGACTACATTGAGATGCCTGGCGCTGAAATGATTGACATGGCCGCCGATTTTTTTATCATCAGAGATAAAATGAAAGTGCCACCCCACCACGTTTATACCCTGCGCCGAGGCCGGGCAAAAAATCCCTACCAGGCAACCGCTAATGTTTTTTAAAACCACCACCGATTGGTCACTGACAATTCTATCCAGCGCTTCATAGGGCTTTTTCTGGGGCCACACTCCATGAATCTCAATACTCTCAAATTCCCCTGAAATTCTGGCCAATATCGGGTTTTCAGGATGGGCAATAGCGTGATTAAGCTTTTCACCCGCACAAATCATATCGCCGTTTATTGCCAATATCTGACCCTCACATTTCCCCAAAGCACCCAGGGTTGCAAAAGGTGTTGTGTCTGCCAAACCCGCCACTTCAATGGAGCAATCTCCTAACGCACGATATACCACGCCATCGACAACAATCATTTCGCCATTGAGTTTATCAAACGTGCCAAATCCGGTGTCGCCAAAGGTTAACATCTTTTTTATCGAGATTATTCCATCATACCCTTTGTTTTTAAAAGCCGTCAGCGTTGAAACCTGAAATAGTTTATTATTCCTCATGCGAAGTCCTCCATATTTTCAAAAGAAAGACGCAGTCTCCAGTAACAGAAACTGCGTCTTTGCCGTCTATATGACTATTGTTGTGCTTTTTTATTGTGATAGTCTTCAATCGCAGCCTGAATCGCTTCCGCTGCCAGCACTGAACAGTGAATTTTTTCAGCAGGCAATCCGCCTAAGGCATCAACGACATCCGAGTTTTTAAATTTTCCCGCTTCTTCAATACTCTTACCGATAATCATATCGGTAGCCATGCTACTACTGGCTACTGCAGCCCCGCAGCCAAAGGTTTTAAAGGACGCATCCTCGATGATACCGTCATCGTTAATCTTCAGGAAGATTTTCATAATATCACCACAAGCAGGGCTGCCAACCTGACCAATACCGTTTGCTCCTTCAATCTCACCCACGTGTTTGGGACAGGTAAAATTCTCCATTACTACATCTGTATATTCCATTTTATTTTCTCCTTGTTTATATATTTTAGTTTATTTTTAATGATGATGGTGGTCGGCTTTATCAAAAACCGCATCATCAATCGGACAATCGGCATTGATTGGGGACATTTTTCGCAATCGCTCAATAATCTGGATCAGATTGTCAACTACATAGTTAATATCTTCTGCTGTTGTGTGTTTGCCAATCGTAAGTCGCAGTGATCCGTGGGCAACTCCCGCCGGTAAGCCAATCGCCAGCAACACATGGGATGGATCCAGCGACCCTGATGTACAGGCCGACCCACTGGATCCAGCCACGCCGATGATATCCAAACTGAGTAGAATCGATTCCCCCTCAATATAATCAAAACAGAAATTCACATTTCCGGGCAACCGTTTTTCCGGATGACCGTTTAAACGAACCTGCGGGATATTATCCATGACCCCTTTAATCAGCAAATCTCGTAATTTCTTCATATGAGCAGCATTTTCTTCAAGCTGTTCCGTGGCCATTTCGGCGGCCTTACCAAAAGCCACTATTTCGGCGGTATTTTCTGTCCCAGCCCGTTTTTTTCGCTCCTGAGCGCCACCATGGATTAAATTATCAATGGGTACCCCTTTTCGAATAAATAAAGCACCGATCCCTTTCGGGCCGTATATTTTATGCGCCGATACCGACAATAAATCAACGTTTAAATCCTTTACATCAACCGGGATATTCCCCAGGGCCTGAACCGCATCGGTGTGAAAAATAATTCCTTTTTCCTTGACAATCTCGCCAATTTCTTTGATCGGTTCAATGGTTCCGATCTCATTGTTGGCAAACATGATTGTCACCAGAATCGTGTCTTTGCGGATGGCATTTCGTAAATCATCCAACGAGATCAAGCCATATTCGTCAACCGGCAGATAGGTTACTTCAAAGCCCTGCTTTTCCAGATATTCACAGGTGTGAAGCACCGCATGATGCTCGATGGTAGAAGTGATAATGTGTTTTCCCTTAGCCTGATTTTTCATGGCAATGCCTTTAATGGCCCAGTTATCGGCTTCTGATCCACTTCCGGTAAAATAAATTTCCCGGGGATCGGCGTTGATGGCTTTAGCAATCTGGAGCCGGGCTGCCTCAATGCTTTTTTTAACGCCCCGGCCTTCGGTGTAAACGGAAGAAGGATTTCCGAAATATTCGGTAAAAAATGGCAACATGGTTTCAACAACGGCTGGATCAACTGGCGTTGTTGCGGCATGATCTAAATATATTCGTTTCATAACAATTACCTCTTTCTTGATTATTTACTTAATAAGTCCTGTAATGTGCGATTGTCAATGACATTACTGATACTGTCGCTAATATCTTTCCAAAGCCCTCTGGTCACGCACTCCGGTGATTTGACACAGGTAAGCTTCCCACCGCCATCAATACATTCTGCTAATTCGATCGGACCTTCAAGTGCTCTGATAATTTCACCAACAGTAATATCACCAGGCTCCCGAGCTAACACATAGCCACCCCGGGCACCTCTAATGCTTTTGACCAGACCGGCGTTTTTTAAGGTTGAAAAAAGCTGTTCCATGTAAGAATCCGAAAAATTTTGCTTTTCGGCGATTTCCTTAATTGAAACCGGACCATCTCCAAATTGAAGCGCCAATTCCACCATGGCAAGCACACCATATCGTCCTTTTGTTGAAAGTCTCAATTGCAACACCTCCCTGGATTATTTCCGAGTATTCCACCGGGATTTAATGTCATTATAGCACGAATTTTAAATTTTTCAAGAGGTAAATAAAAAAAGTTTCAAAAAAAAGACCCAAGCTCCGGAAAACCAGAGCATGGATCTTTTAATTAATGCATTCTTATTTTTCGTCTTCGCTATCTCCGAAAAGACCATCGAATAAGTTACCGAATGAATCCCCAAGAGTTACATTAGCGGTTTCTTCATAAACTGTTTTATTCCGATTGTTGCTGCTATGGTTTTGTTGCGGTCTACGATTTCTATCACCGCCACCATAGTTGCTGGATCTTTCGCGATCACCTGAACTGGCATTGCTGCTGTTACTGCTTCGTGGTGTAGGAGCCGGACGTGCAGGCGCTTCTTCAGTTGCTTTTTTACTTAAGCTGATTTTTTCTTTTTCAGGATTAATGCCGATGATTTTTACTTTTAAGACATCACCAGTATTTAAAACTGAAGCAACCGATTCAACCCGGTTGTAGCTGATTTCAGAAACGTGAATTAAACCTTCAACACCTGGAATCACTTCAGCAAAGGCACCAAAATCTAAAATGTTCGTGATGGTAACTTCTACTTCATCATCAACATTATATTTAGCAATGAAATCATCCCAGGGACGATCCATTAATGCTTTAACGCTTAATTTGATTTTTTTGTCTTCATCATTTTTAGCGATTACCTTGGCTTCAATTTCCTGGCCTTTTTCAACAATATCTTTCGGCTCATTAATTTTTTCCCAAGTCAGATCGGAGCGATGAACAAACCCATCGATACCGTCAAGATCGACAAAGATTCCGAAGTTCGTAATGGTTTTAACCACACCCTTGACGACATCATCCACGTTTAATTCGTCAAAACGCTTGTCTTTCATTTCTTTGACTTGTTCCCGACGTTCTTTCATATCTTTTTCCAGAATAATTTTTTGAGAAAGAATCGCACGACGTCGTTTAGGATTGTAATCAATGATGATCCCTTTAACTTTTTCGCCGATCAGGGTGTTCAAATCTTTAACGTAACGAACATGATATTGTGACGCTGGCATATAAATATCGGTAAATCCGATATCAACAATTAAACCATTTCCAGAAATATCTTTGATTGTTCCTTCTAAGATCGTTTTATTATCAAAGGCGTCACTTAACTGTTTCTGTACGAGACGGTTATCATATTTGATTTTTGAAAGTTTTACATTTCCTGAACCCTCATTTAAATCCGTTACGATACACCAAACCTTGTCTCCTAATTGTACAAGTTCAGATAATACCTCATCGCTTCTCCATGTGAAATCATTCTTTTTGATGATACCATCTGCTTTGTAGCCAATGTTTAAGATTACTTCATCTTCGGCAATGTGGATAACTTCACCTTCGATTTCAGCACCCCGACGAATTGTTTTTAATGATTCTTCAATTTCAGCAGCGAAATCGAAATTAGCATCATCATACTCGTCTTTTTCAATGGTTTCCACCACTTCCTCAACTACAACAGGTGGCTGTTCTTCAGTCGCCACTTCTACGACCACGTTTTCCTCAGCAATTTTGTTTTGCTCTTCCATACCTTCCAATACCTCCTTAACGATCCAATCCGGTGTTGACGCTCCTGCCGTAATACCAATTTTTTGGTATTTCATTACCTCAGAGAGATCTAAATCCCGGATGGTTTCTATGTGACAAGTTTTTTCGCAATGGGATTTACAGATATCCACCAATTTTTGGGTGTTCGAACTGTGGTATCCACCGATTACGATCATATATTCTACTTCTTTTGCAGTTTTTGCTGCCGCTGCTTGTCTTTCAGCGGTGGCACTGCAAATAGTATTAAATATAACAACTTCTTTGACTCTTGACCGGATCGCATCACAAATTTCATTGAATCTGGATTCGATGATGGTGGTCTGAGCCACGATACATATTCTATCATATCTTTCAATATTTTCCAACTGATTTATATCATTAATTATTAAAGCTTTTTCCCTACACCAGCCGTTAGCTCCAATTACCTCCGGATGATCCTTGTTTCCCACAATAACGATCTGATATCCGGCCGCATCATGGCTTTCAACTTTTTTTTGAACCGCCCGAACAAAAGGACAAGTGGCATTGATGATAGGAAGTCCTTTTTCCCTGATCGCTTCAATAATATTCTTGCCAACCCCATGTGAGCGCAGAATGATACAGCCGCTATCAATGTTTACAATATCCTCGTCTGCAATAATTGTTACGCCCTGATCAGCCAAACGGTTGGTTTCCTGACGGTTATGGCTGATGGGTCCCAATGTATATATTTTTTCCGGACCGGACTCAAGTGTATCCTGAACCATTTTCATGGCGTTTTCGATTCCAAAACAATAACCCGCCTTGTCGGCTATAATTATTTCCATATTAACCTCAAGTCAATTCCAATCCATAAACTGTATCCATAATTTTCTCACTGAGCTGCCGGGTTTCTTCATCTGTCAGTTTTTTTCCATAGTATTCTTCCAGATAAACGGGCTTGCCAATAATAATTTCGATTTTACTTCTAAACCGGTAGTGTCCTTTGATCCGCACCGGAACAATCGGCGATTTTGTCTTGATCGCAAAGACGACAAAACCACTGGCCGGTGGGGTTCGATCTTCCGGGTTAACCCGATGCCCTTCCGGAAAAATCCCCAGAACCTTGTCTTCCTTGAGAATTTTTAAGGATGTCTTAATGGTTTCCACCCCGACCTTTTCGCGATTAACCGGAAAGGCATTGACCTTTTTGAAAAACCAGCTCAACAAGGGATTTTTAAACAGCTCCGCCTTGGCCATATAGTGGATTTCCCGGGGGGTTGTAAAGGAAATGACGACCGGATCAATATTACTGATGTGATTGGGGCAGATCAGTGCACCACCGCTCTTTGGAATGTTCTCCTTGCCGGTAATGGTGATTCGAAAAAGAATCAAACTAAGCAGATAAGTTAAAAATCGGCCAATTTTATAAATCATCGGCAAACCTCATCAATATAGGTTTTCATTTCCTGGTATACTTCTTCGATGCTTTTCCCGGTGGTGTCAACGACAATGGCATCGGCAACCTTCACCAATGGACCTTCTGAGCGATTGCGATCATTCGTGTCGCGCTTCTCGATGTCGTTTTTGATTTCTGCCAGCGCTTTACCGTTGCCTTTTTCATCCAATTCAATTTTTCTGCGTTTTGCCCGTTCCAGAACATCGGCATCCAGAAAAAACTTCACTTGCGCATCCGGTAAAACCACTGAACCAATGTCTCTACCATCCATGACCACCTCATGATCTTTGGCATATTCCCGTTGTTGAGCAACCATCAGATCCCGAACCGCTTTGATCCTGGCCACATCGGAAGTATGCCGGGAAACCAGGGGCGTCCTAATTTCCTGGGTAACATCTTTTTCATTACAAAATACCTGATTCCCCTCAAAGCGGATCACAGTCGACTGGGCAATTTTTATAATATCATCCTCGTTATCAAAACGATCACCGATCTGATTTAAAACGCAATGGGCAATACACCGATACATGGCACCCGTGTCCAGATAAGTCATGTTATAGGCGGCGGCTATTTTTTTTGCGATCGTACTTTTTCCTGCGCCAGCAGGTCCGTCAATGGCAATTTGCATCTTACTCTCCCTCTTCCAATTCTTTACAAAAAACTATTTAACTGCGTTTCCAGCCAGCCATCCAGTGGAAACAGCAATTTGAATATTATAACCACCGGTCAGAGCATCGACATCGAGCATCTCTCCAGCGATATAAAGATTTTTAATCTTTTTTGATTCCATCGTTCCCGGATCCACCTCTTTAACATTCACACCGCCAACGGTAATAATGGCTTCATTAAAATCCCGCAAACCGGCAATGCCGATTCTTAACTGTTTAAAGCACGCCACCAGCTTTTGTCGCTGTTCTCTGGTGATCTGGTTAACCTTAACCGCCGGATCAATCCCCGACAGGGCTACCATCACGGGAATCATTTTCGATGGCAACAAATCCCCCAGCGCATTTCCAAAATCCTTGTTCTGATATTTAAGAAAATCCCGTTGAATCCGGGCATCCATTTGATCAATACTTAAAGCCGGTTTTAAATCCAATTCCAGACTATAATCTTTGGTATTCCCTACCATATAAGAACTTAGTGATAAAACCAGCGGACCTGAGATTCCAAAATGGGTGAACAGCATCTCACCCAGCATTGACTTGACCTTTTTTTGTCCCTTTGGTGTTTTTTTATATAGGGTTAATACCACATTTTTCAGTGCCAGCCCCTGTAGATCTCGGGGCCAATCTTCTTTGCTATTAATTGGCACCAATCCTGGGGACAACGGTGTGATCTGATGCCCGCTTTTTTCTAGATTCTTAAAAAAATTACCGTCCGAACCGGTGGATGGGTAACTCTTGCCACCGGTTGCCAGAATTACTGCGTCATAACTCCGGGTTTCGCCGTTTTCCAACACAATTCCATTGACGGTATTATTGACAATTAACAGATCAATTATTCTGGTATTTAAATAAATCTGGCAACGGTTGTTTTTTAATGCCGTCTTAAAGCCGCTGATGACATCACTGGATTTATCCGAAACCGGAAAAACCCGATCTCCCCGCTCAATTTTTAAGGGTACCCCATTTTTCTCAAGAAAGGTCATGAAATCCACATTGGTATATGAATATAAGGCACTATACATAAAGTTGTGATTGTGAACAATGCTATCAAAATAGTCGCCGATGCCAACAGCATTCGTCAGATTACAGCGACCTTTTCCGGTGATATAGAGTTTTTTTCCCAGTTTTTCGTTGCTATCATACAAATCAACCTGATGCCCTTTTTCCGCCGCTGCCACCGCCGCCATCATGCCGCCGGGGCCTCCGCCAATTACTGCTATCCTACTCATTGATTATTTTTCCTTTCCCGAACTATTTTTCCAATTCATCGCCGGTGTAAATATAATGCTCTCGCCAAATTTCTTCAAGTTCATTAAAGGTTTCTCTGGTTTTGCCAATATTTCGAAGCCCCACCGAAATCACCAGGGCATTGATGAGCGATAGCGGTGCCACCAGTGAGTCAACAAAGGAGTAAACATTGCTTTTAGCAATCAGCCGATGTTGGGTAAATACATTGATCGGTGCATTCTCATTATCTGAAATCGTAATGATTTTTACCCCTTTGTTTTTTAAAAATTCAACCGCCTCGTAAGTTTTTTGGGCATAGCGGGGAAAACTGATGGCAATAACCACATCTTCTTCATTAACCCGGATCAAATGCTCATAGATATCGGACACTCCATAATTGACCACCCGCACATTATCAAGAATCAGATTAAGATAATAACCAAGATGCTCAGTTAGCAGGGTCGTCGTCCGAAAACCGATGATAATCACTTTTCGGGCATCAAGAATCAGATCAATGCAGGACTTGAAAATTTCATAATCAAACTCCTCAAAAGTGGCATTGATATTTGATAGATCTGACTTTAAAACATTTTGCACGGTTTCCTGCAAGGCTTTTTCTTTTTGCTCATTTCGCAGGGTCATGTCAATTCGCTCGATGGTTGTCAGCTTGCTGTTGATTTCATTTTTTATCGCTCGACGAAACTCCGGATAACCTTCATATCCCAAGGTTACCGAAAAACGCACCACCGTTGCTTCACTGACGCCGACACTTTTTGCCACTGACACCGCCGACATTTCAGCCGCATTTTCATAATGGCTGAGCATAAAATCAGCGATTAATTTATGGGATTTACTGAGCTTTGGATAGCGCTTCTTAATTGCTGAAAAAATATCCCGGCTTTCTTTTACACTTGAAACATCTTTCATTTCTACCTCGTTCTCTGGATGATGACTAATGTCGGGGGGGATTTTCGATTTAATGTTTGAAAATGATGGGCCACAAAAGGGGTTTCCAGCATTTCGCACCAGCCAATCACTGCCTGCGCTTCTTCTGATCCCCCGGGATGCCCCGGATAAAGACAGATGGTCATCATTCCTCCAGTCGATAATAGTCGCAATGCGCTATTAAGTGCTTTGATCGTTGTTTCACCTTCTGTAATAATAGCTGGATCACCGCCGGGGAAATAGCCAAGATTAAACATGACTGCTTTAACAGCCTGCTCGCCTACCCCGGCATCAGCTAGTCGTATTCTTATAAATTCGTGACTATCACATATCAGCGTTACGTTATCTGCAGATTTGCTATTATCCAGCAAACATTTAGTCTGTTGCAACGCAACCGCCTGAATATCAAAAGCAAAAACCCGGCCGCTTTCACCCACACATTGCCTCAGGAACAGCGTATCCTGACCGGTTCCAGCGGTGGCATCAACTACAGTGTCTCCCGGTTTCAGTACCGGTCGCAAAAATTCCCAAGCCAGATCAGTGACCCGCAATGGCTTATTTATCACTGCAACCGGCACAGGGTTTGAAAAACTCACCGACAAAATCCCGATGGATCAGCATTTCCCCTTCTTCTGTTAATTCATGATCTTTAAAGTATGTGGCAAATTCGCCAGTGGCCCCCTGTACCGATAGGGTTGTACAGCCTTCTTCAGCCATTTTATAAAGCAGGGTTCGAATAATGCCATCAAATACCGCCATCGCCTGATCCCCCTGATAGGTCATAATCATCTCGTAAATATCAACCTGTTCTTCACCATAAAAAAAGCGCACGGCTCCCAAAACTTCAGACTTGGCTGTGTCCTCTGCCACGATATACAGATCCCGTTCTTTTTCTTTTTCTGGAAACAACGCCTGAATTTGACTAAAGGCTCTTGGAAATCCTATTTTTATCATTGCTTTTCTCCTTTTAAATAAGTAATTTCGTCATGATTTAAATACCGCCATTCCCCAGGCTTTAGCTTTCCCAAGGTCAGCTCACCAACGGCTACCCGCTTTAAGTCAATGACCGGGTGACCGATCGCTGCGCACATTTTGCGGATCTGTCGTTTTTTTCCTTCGTGAATCCGCATTTCCAACAGACTGGTTTGTCGGTTTACTTTGAGTACCTTGATGGCAGCCGGGGCAGTGTGGTAATCCTCAATATCGATGCCGTGACGGAAGGCTTCCAGACAGCTGTTGTCAGGACAGCCCTTGACCAGGCCAATGTAGATCTTTATAAACTCATGACTAGGGTGAGTCAGCCGGAAGGTCAGATCGCCGTCATTCGTCAGCAGCAGCAGACCTTCGGTATCCATGTCCAGGCGTCCGACAGTGTAAAGCCGTTCTTTTATCGGCACCAGATCCAGCACCCGCTGACGACCATGAGTATCCTCTGAAGTTGATAAGACCCCTTTGGGTTTATTGACCATAAGATAGATTTTTTCCGAGGTATTGAGTCTTTTTCCGGCAACGATAATGTCATCTTGTTCCGGCTCAACCGGGAAACCCGGCTCATGAATCGTAATCCCATTGACCTGAACCAGGCCCTTCTGGATCAATTCTTCAGACTTTCTCCGGGATGCCACCCCGCATTGCGCCATGTATTTTTGAATTCTCACTGGGCTGCCTCCAAAATCCGGGCATCACCCATGGTTTTTTCCAGCATCCCAGCCAGCAACGCTTCACTGGAATCTGCTGAATCTTGCGTTTTGGTCTTGAGTAGTGCCAGATCAAAGCTTTCCTGTTTACCCTGGGAAAAAACCTCAAATTCCGGCAATTCTTTTAAACTGCTTAAGCCCATGGTTTTTAAAAAGGCGTTGGTCGTTTTATAAAGAATCGGTCGACCCGGGGCTTCCAGGCGGCCGCCATCACAGATCAGTCCCCGATCCAGCAAACGCTGAATCGCACTGCTGGAGCTGACTCCCCTGAGTTCATCAACGGCCAGCCGGGTAACCGGCTGACGGTAGGCAATAATCGCCAGAGTTTCCAGAGCAGCCCGGGATAAACCGGTTTTTTCCTGTTGGCGGGTAATTTCTTTGATGTACGCATAGTATTCCGGTTTTGTGGAAAGCTGGTAGGTATCCTTTGTTTGAACCAGACGAATGCCTCTGGCTTTTGATTGATAATCCTGTTTTAGAATCTCCATCGCAAATTGAACTTCCGCTACCGATTTATCGAGACATCGGCACAGTTCCGACATCGATACCCCATCGCCAGCGCCGAACAGAATCCCTTCGATGACGCCAGCCAGTTCATCACTGTTCATTATCCTCCACCTCCCTATGTATTTGAAAATCTATAAACACCCGATTTTGAAGCAGTCTAAGCCCACTGGTCTTAACCATCTCCAGCAACGACAGCAGGGTTACCACCACTTCCTCCCGAGAAATGTCCGGATGAAGCAGCTCTGAAAAGCTGACTCCGGCATCGCCAGCCTGAAGCAGAATCTCCGTTATTTCGGCAATTTTTTCTTCAATACTGAATAATTCCCGGATGATCTTCTGCGGCGGCGCAATCGCCTCATTCTCCTCTTCCTTCTGAAACAAGAGTCGTTTAAAGCACTGTTCCAGGGCGTAGGGATCAATAACCAGCGGCGCCGCTTCCGTATTTTGTGGAATGTACTCCGGATCGCGATAAATGGCACAAAGCTCCTCTTGCTCCCGGGACGCAAAATAACGACTGATCTCTTTAAAGACCTTATATTCCACCAGTTGACGAACCAATCTGGCCTGAAGATCTTCGGCGTCTTCCTGCTCGGTCTCGGTTTTTGGCAGTAATGCCTTGGCCTTGATCTCCAGCAGTCTGGCCGCCATGACAATGAACTCACTAGCCACATCCATATCCATGTCCTGCCAGCTTCGAATCTGCAATAAATACTGATTGGTGATGTCAGCGATGGAAATGTCACAAATATCGATCTTGTTTTTCTGGATCAGATTGATTAACAGATCCAGGGGCCCTTCAAACGTCTCCAAACTAACTGCATATGCCATCATCAGGACCAGATCAGATTAAAAATTGGCAGTAATATCGCAAAAAACAGGCTCGATATCCCATTAATAACAGGATTGATAATGAGTCCCAATAACCCGGTAAATGCCAGAACAAAAATTGCAATCATGCCGTAGCGCTGATATTTATAGTAAGTCATCAATGCTTTTGGCGGTAAAAATAAAACCAGAATCTGGGATCCGTCCAGCGGTGGAATCGGAATAATATTAAAGACCGCAAACATAATATTGTAAATATAAATATACTGCAGCACCAGCATCAATACTTCATTGTTAAGCGGAACCACTGCCAGATAGGCAGCCATTCCTAAAAATGCCAGAATCAGATTGGTGAGCACCCCAGACAGCGATACCACAATCATGGCTTTCTTGCGATCTTTGAAATTTCCGGGATTGACTGGTACCGGTTTGGCCCAACCAAAGCGAAACAGCAGCATTGAGATGAATCCCAGGGGATCGATGTGTTTCAGCGGGTTTAAGGTTAATCGCCCGGCATTTTTAGGGGTTGGATCCCCCATTGAATCAGCGGCATAGCCGTGAGCCATTTCATGAAAACTGATGGCAATCAGTATTCCCGGAAGGCTCAATATTAGATTATAAAAATAGTCTGGTGTAAAATTAAACATTATCCTTACCTCGTAATTTGACATTGCATCTTTGATTTATTCAAACCGCATTTCCATTGAAGCTGCCGCTTGATCAAACCAATTTTACTTTTTTGCTGCTCCTACTCTTAGTTGTTCATTAGATAAGCCAAAGCAATGATGCATAATACAAAATAGATGATTTATTCTAATGCTCTGCATCGAAATAAACCATCTATCCTCATTGAACATTATTACTTTGCTATCATTCTTCTGGCGGCAATGGTAAAATAATAACCCAGTGCTGCCACGGTTTTTCCGTCAATGAACTGTCCGTTAATAAACAGAGTCCGCACCGTCCGTACGGGGATTTTAACAACTCGAATATACTCATCGGGATCTTGTTCCAGAGGATCCCAAACAAACTCCGTCGCACAAAATAGGGTAATTTTCTCCGTACAATAACCAGGCGTCGGAATAAACTCACCCAGTCTAAAAAGATTAAGTGGCCGATAGCCAATTTCCTCCCGACATTCGCGAATCGCTGCTGCTTCCGGATCTTCTCCGTTTTCCAGAAGACCGGCCGGTAGTTCGGTTAGTAGTTGCTGACTGGCAATCCGATACTGTTTAACAAAAAGCATCTGGCCATCTTTAATCGCCAAAACGGCTACTGCCCCCTGATGCTCAACAATCTCCCGCTTTGACAAGCTGCCATCGGGGAGTTCAACTTCATCAATCCGTAGCTTAACAATCCGGCCATCATAAATAGCGTCGCTCTTTATGGTTTTTTCAAACTGTTTCATGTCCACCCTCGGTCTGTTTTTCAGAAATCAATCGCTCCAGTTCATCCATAAACGAAGCAACATCCTTAAATTGTCGATATACTGAGGCAAAACGGACGTAGGCGACCTGATCCATACTCTTTAAGGCAACCATCACCTGTTCCCCAATCAACGAAGAGGGCACTTCTTTCATTTCGCTCTGGTACAGACTTCGTTCCAGATCATCAACCACTGTTTTAATGGCATCAATGGGCACCGGTCGTTTTTCACAGGCCTTAATCATACCATTAAATATTTTGTTTTTATCAAAGGCCGTTCGCTGACCGCCTTTTTTAACAACAATCAGAGGAATGTTCTCCACCCGTTCGTAGGTGGTAAACCGTTTATTACAGCGGTTGCATTCCCGACGACGGCGAATCATTGTTCCTTCTTCAGATGGACGGGAATCGACCACCTTACTGTCATCAAACGCACAATACGGACATTTCATCGGGATTATTCTTGAGTCAGAAAATCTGGAATTGAAAATTCACCAACGGAATCATTGGCGCTCTTGACAACTTTTTTAATAACGGCCTTCTTTTCTTTTTCACCGCCGGATAAAAAACCGGTAGCGATAACGGTAATCTTGATTTCATCGCCAAGCGATTCATCAATGGTGGCCCCAAAAATAACGTTGGCATCTGGATCTGACGCTTCTCTGGCGATGCTGGCAGCCTTATCCACTTCAAATAATGACAGGTCTTCACCAGCAGTGATATTAAGCAGTACACCGGTTGCGCCATCAATCTGAGTTTCCAGTAAGGGACTGAGAATCGCCTGTTTAGCAGCCTCTTCAGCACGGTTATCGCCGGTTGCCCGACCAACGCCCATATGAGCGAGTCCGGTGTCCTTCATAATTGTTTTGACATCGGCAAAGTCAAGACTGATCAGACCTGGCATAGCGATCAGATCGGAAATACTCTTAACCCCCTGAAGCAAAACATCATCAGCCAATTTAAAGGCATCTTTTAGCGAGGTTGATTTATCGGCCATTCGTAATAAACGGTCATTTGGAATTGTTACCAGTGAATCAACATTTTCCTGTAAAAACTCACTGGCGATCTGAGCATTACGCATCCGCACCCGGCCTTCAAAAGAGAATGGCTTAGTGACCACACCAATGGTTAAGATGCCCATATCTTTGGCGATTTTTGCAATAATCGGAGCTGCTCCAGAGCCTGTTCCACCGCCCATACCAGCTGTTAAAAACAGTAGATCGGTGTCTTTGATCATATCGGCAATGGCATCTTTGCTTTCTTCAGCAGCTTTCTGTCCAATCTCTGGATTCCCTCCGGAACCGAGTCCCTGAGTGATTTTTTCTCCGATTTGAAGTTTCTTTTCAGACAAAGCTAAAGCCAGGGCTTGCTTATCGGTATTGATTGCAATAAAATCCACGCCCTTCATTCCGGCTTCAATCATGCGATTAATGGCGTTATTTCCGCCACCACCAACACCTATAACCCGAATTTTTGCAAAATTATCGTAATTCCCATCTAATTCAAACACTTTTATTCCTCCTCTTACTAAACAGCTTTCCCTACTAAATTGATATTACTTGTATCTTTTTTTCTGAAACACTTAGCTAATTTCAGTTGCTTTTAATCGTTTAAAACATCGCTTTCCCCCATTCGGGCTTAAAGAAATGTTCACCCCTTTATATTAACCTTTATTGACAAATTTTTCAACTATTGAATAATAAATTAAGTAAAATAACGTTAATATTTTATTGTTCACAATAATGTCTTGCCGAAATGCCGGGATGTAGCAGAATCTTTAGCGGGGTTTAATGACTGGTTTTGTCCCTGCGGCCAGATTAATAATCATGTTACTGGTGTTTTTATCCAGATTGGTTTGAATGTAAGCCTTATTATCGAGATAATTATTATAATCCCAAAGAATAATGACGGTTCCATTTTTAGTGACAATTTCGTAAGTGTTCACATCCGTCATCCGCACTTCGGAAATCTTTGCCAAGTTACCATCACTTTTCAAATCTTTCAGAATATTCATAACGGTATCAAAGCGCCAGTAGGGCTCAACCACCACTTCCTTACCGATCTCCGATATCGATACCGCATCACTGCCAAAAATTAATGGGATATCCGTTTTTCTTAAATACTCCCCGTCTTCAATCAGTTTTTTGTCTTCAGTGAGATAATAAACCTTGTTATCATAATTGACTGCACAAATCGGTACCGACTCAACCATGCGGATCAGAATCTTATTGGGCATGATCTTTGAAATTTCCAATTCATCCAGATTCATCAGGGCATTAATATTGTAATTTGCCTGATTGACATCGATCAAAAAAATACTTTCGCCCACGTTGATGCCTGATGCTTTTACAACGGTCTCAGTATCAACAATCTCATTTCCAACCACTTCTATTTCAGCAACATTAAATATTCCCAGATTAACAGCCTGATAAGCGCCAAAACTGATCGCACCAATTACCCCTAAAATAACCAGAATGGTAGTCAGCCCTTTCATGATCCGTTTTCGCTTATTGGCCTTTCGTTGCCGACGCCGTTGCTCCCGAAGTTCCTGCTTTGTCGGCTCGTGGTTTTGCGGTTTATTGATGATTTTTTCTTTGGGTTTCTTCTTCTTTGATCGTTTCATTAATTCTCCATTAATTTCTTGATTTCATCATAAATCCGATCTCCGGCATTATTTATACTGAGCGCTTTGGTAATTTGACCCATAGTCTGACGTTTTTTTTCGTCATCCAACAGCGTTTCAACCGTTTGAATCAGTAGCGCTCCAGTCAGATCTTTGTCTTTAATCAGAACCCCGCCGCCCGGATCCGTAATCACCCTGGCATTGAATTCCTGATGGTTTCCGGCGGCCATTGGGTAAGGTACCAGAATTGAAGGTACTCCCACCGCTTGAATTTCCGCCACTGACATGGCACCCGAACGGCTGATCACCAGATCCGCCGCCCCTAAAAGACGATGCACCTCATTACTGTAAGCTTCAACGAAAATATGACCGGATGGGAAAAGCCCCAGGTTTTGAACTTCTTTTTTGATCAACTGGTACTGATCTTTCCCGGTCAAATGATAAATGACCCGATCCTCCCGATTCTGATATGATGCAATCAGCGATAGCGCACTCTGATTGATGGAGCCAGCACCCTGGCTCCCACCCATAATCAGCACCATTTTTTGAGCATCAGAAAGGTTTAAGTGCTTTCGCAATTCGCAGCGGTTGATCTGATAATATTCTGCCCGCACCGGGTTTCCGGCCAGAAAGGTGCCTTCTCCGGGAAAGTATTGTTTTGCCTCATTAAAACTGATGGCAATTCGGTCGACCCGTTTGCCCAGCATCAAATTTGTTTTGCCGGGGTAGGCATTCTGTTCATGAATCATCGTTTTGATCTTTCGACGACTGGCAATTAAAAGCAGGGGTCCAGCGGTAAAGCCGCCAGTACCAATCACCAGGTCGGGCTGATGTTTGGCAATTATTTTTTTGGCATCGCTGAGTCCGTCAAAAATTCCTTTAATCGCTGCCAGAGTTTCCAGGGAAGCTTTTCGTTCAAAGCCCCTGACCCGAATATACTCAATCGGATAGCCATACTGGGGAATTATATTTTTTTCCATCCCAACCAGTGATCCAATAAAAATAATCTCGGCGCCGGGATTTTCTGTTTTTATCTTTTCAGCAATGGCCAGTCCCGGATAAATATGTCCCCCGGTTCCGCCAGCTGCAATCAGTACTTTCACCGTCTACCTCACAATCTTTTTCTTTTTCGCCGCTGGTTTTCTGGTCAGCTCCAATTTCTTGCCAAGATCAACATTTCTGGAAATATTCAGAATCGGCCCCATCATCCCGAATAGAATAACCATCGAGGACCCACCGGCACTGATAAAAGGCAGGGCCATCCCGGTTACCGGGATAATGGCTGAAGCCACCCCAATATTAACCAATACCTGAAATGCCAGTAGCAGCATAACACTGCTGGTATACAGATAGGCGAAGGTGTCCTGAGATTTTTGGGCAATCTGAAAGCCCCGCCAGATGACAAAGGCATACAGCCCCAAAACCAGCAAACAGCCAATAAAACCGAATTCTTCGGCGATGTTGGCAAAGATAAAATCATTCTGTAACTCCGGTAAAAACAGATACTTCTGTTTGCCATTACCCAAGCCCCGGCCAAAAATTCCACCCGTCCCAATCGCTAACAGCGACTGGGAGATCTGGTAATCATACCCACCTTTGCCCAAAAAAACATTGAAACGATCGAGCCGCCAGGGTTCGGCGATCATTAAACCGACCACCGCCAATAATCCAAAGCCCAGATAGGGGTAGAAAAGTTTAAATTTTATCCCGCCAAAATAAAGCACCCCACCGGCGGCCAGAGCAATGGCCATGGCTGCACTTAGCGATGGTTCAATGGCCGTCAGCCCGCAGATCAGCCCCAGCGGCAGCATGCAATTTAATAAAAATGGCATGTTTTCTTTAATAATACCGGGTTTTCGGGAAATAATGGTGCTGAAATAAAGTATTACAGCAACCTTGGCTAATTCTGATGGCTGGAAGGTGGTCACTTTAAAATCGATCCACCGCCTGGCATCATTTACCTTCAGCCCGATTCCCGGGATTAAAACAATAATCAATAGAAAAACGGAAATCACAATGCCCACCAGATAGTATTTTTTATAAATCCGGTAATCGATCCTGCTCATAATCCCCATGACAGTCACACCCAAAATGACAAAAACCAGTTGTTTCAAGAACAGGGCGTAGCCTTTTTCACCACTGATTGTGGATGAGTACATGCTGGCACTGAATACCATAATCACCCCAATACCCGCTAATATCATCAAAGCAATCAAAAAGGGGCGATCTATTTTTCCATTCTTCATGGTTTACTCCTCGGTTTCTTATTGATTTTCGGTCACCAATCGCTTGAATACCCGACCGCGGATCTCATAATTGTCAAACATATCCCAGCTGGCACAGGCAGGCGATAACAAGACGGTATCGCCGGACTCTGCTTGTGCTTTGGCACAGGCAACCGCTTCCTCGTAATTGTCCACCTTGGTGATGGCTAAAACGCCCTTGGCCTTAGCCGCTTTAATCAGGTCATCGGCAGTCACGCCTAAGACAATCAGCAGTTTAACTCGTTTTGCTACCAGTTCCATCAGCTCAGAATAATCTTCTTTTTTATCATAGCCTCCGGCCAGCAGAATAATCGGTTCTTTTACCGCATTGAGCGCCGTGATGGTGGCATTGGTGTTGGTCCCTTTAGAATCGTTGATATAGGTCACCCCTGCAAAACAGCCAACCATTTCCAACCGATGTTCCACGCCTTTAAAGCTTCTCAGCACCTCGACAATAACATCCAACTGAACGTCTGAAAAATAAGCCAGAGTCAGTGCTGCCAGAGCATTCATGGTGTTGTGGGGCCCGATGATGCCCAGCTCATCTTCCCGACAAACAAAGATCTTTTCCTGGCCGTCATTGATATAGATTTCGCCATTTAAACACCAGGCACCATAAGCAACCGTTTTTTGATAACTGAACACTGCTTTTTTAGAAACTGCCTTTTCGCCCAATTGGCAGACTAAGGGGTCATCGCCATTGAGTACCAGCAGATCTTCACTGGTTTGATTTTCAAAGATTCGTCCCTTGGCATTCACATAGTTCTCCATCGTCAGGTGACGATCCAGATGATCAGGGGTCAGATTGAGAATCGCTGCCGCCCGGGGCCTAAAGGTATGAATGGTCTCCAGTTGAAAGCTGCTGATCTCGGTCACAAAGACTTCATCGGCGGTAGCGCTGTCGACATAGTTGGTAATCGGATCGCCGATATTTCCCACCACATAGGTTCCCCGGCCGGAAGCTTTGAATAGTTCGCCCAGCAGCGTTGTGGTGGTGGTTTTTCCATTGGTTCCAGTTACCGCAATAAAAGGTGTTCTTGTCAATCGATAGGCCGCTTCAACCTCTCCAGTGACAGGAATACCCTGTTCGTAGGCCGCTTGAATAATTGGGATGATCAGAGGAACTCCCGGACTGACCACCACTTCATCAATTACCTTTAAAATCTCCAGGCCTGGTTGCATTCCAAAAATCGATTCAAAATTGGGGTTTTTTTCATAATCCAGAATCTGGGGAAACTCTTTTAAAACAATTCCTGCTGCCCGGGTGTCCGTTAACACCACTGCTTCACTGTGTTTTAACAATAATTCGGTGACAGCAACCCCACTCCGTGCGGCTCCGATCACCAGAGTCCTTTTTCTCATAATGCGTTCTCCTATCCTAAACAAATAAATGCAATGGTTACAAAAATAGCGGTGGCGACCCAAAAAACGGTGACAACCCGGGTTTCGCTCCAGCCTGACAATTCAAAATGATGATGAATCGGAGCCATCTTAAAAAATCGCTTTCCCCCGGTGGATTTAAAATAGCCCACCTGAATGACAACCGATAAGGCCTCGATGACAAACAGTGCTCCAGCAATCAGCAAAAAAATCTGCAACTGGGTGATAATGGCCATCACCACCACCGCTCCGCCTAATGCCATGGAACCGGTGTCTCCCATAAAAATGTCCGCCGGATTGGAATTATGTCTTAAAAAGCCCAAACAGCCACCAATGATGGCACCAATAAAAATACTGGTATTGGCCTGGGGCAAAATCAGTGAACCCACAAAAAAGAATATGGCAACAATCAGGGTAACGCCTGACGCCAATCCGTCCAAACCATCGGTTAAATTAACCGCATTGACAATTGATACCACGGCAAAAAAAGTAAAAGGTACATACCAGATTCCAAAATCAACAGTCCGATTCAGCAAGGGTATCACCAGTTCCGAACCAATGGCTGGTGAATAATAGGCATAGAGGGCAATGACCAGCGCACCAATACATTGCAGTGCCATTTTCTGCCAGGCCCGCAGTCCCAGATTATGTTTTTTTGCGACCTTAATATAATCATCAATAAATCCGACACAACCAAAATAGAGCATCACCAGAATCGGAAAAAAATCCCAGCTTCCAATCAACGCCGATAAAACAATAAACGCCACCAGAACGCCCAATTGAATCACCAGGCCCCCCATGGTTGGCGTCCCCGATTTTTCCAGATGGCTTTGCGGGCCTTCTTCCCGGATCGCCTGCCCGAATTTCAGGCGTTTAAGCATCGGGATAAAGCGGGGTGTCACAAAATAGACAACCAAAAAGGAAATCAGTAGACTAATCAACCCTGTTTGCAAACTTGTCATTTCCATTCTTTTCCACCTTCCTTGATAAAATCAATCACCCGTTCCAATCGCATACCCCGGGATGCTTTGATCAGAATAATATCGCCCGGCTCAATAAGCTCTTTTAAACAGGCCCCGGCCGCCAGTGCATCGGCAACCTGATAGACGCTTCCGGCATGATCATAACCCTGACAAATCGCCTGTCCCAGCTGGCCAACACCAATCAGAAGCTCTGCTTTATCCCTGGCATAGTTTCCTACTTCAACATGGGCTGCCGGTCCATGTTCGCCCATTTCCAGCATGTCCCCCAGAACGGCAATCTTTCGCTGGTAGTCACTCCCCAGCGCCGCTAAAACATCCAGCGAGGCTTTCATGGCATCCGGATTGGCATTGTATGAGTCATTTATCACCTTAATTGAGCCCATCGTGAAAATATCCATCCGATTGCCGCTGGGAACAAAAGCGTCCAGCCCGCTTTGAATTTCTGCTTGAGTCATTCCATAAAAATACCCCAAACCGATCGCTACCAGGCAATTATAAACATTATGTTTGCCAGGGTAGTTAAATGTATAGACTTCTTTGCGTTCTTCCCAGGCCACCTGGATTTTCAGGCCCGCTTGAGTTGATGTATAGTGGGTGGCTTTAACAGCATGTTCCCCATCAATACCAAAGGTTCTAACCTGGTAAGGACGCTTCTCTGTTTTTATTTTCTTCAAAAAATCATCATCACCATTTACATAGGCTACACCATCAGCAGTTAAGGTTTGAAGAATTTCTTTTTTGGCCAGGAAAATATTATCCTGGGTTCCCAAGCGTTCAATATGGCTCAGACCAACATTGGTGATCACACTGATTGATGGATCCACCAACTCGATTGATTTTTTTATATCTCCCAGATGATCCATGCCCATTTCGATCACGGCGATTTGATGATTTGGTCCCAAATTAAATAAGGTCTGGGGAATACCGTACTCATTATTGAAGTTTCCTTCTGTTTTTAACGTATTGAACTTTTGCGACAGCACTGCGGCCACCAGGTCTTTGGTGGTTGTCTTGCCACTACTGCCAGTTATGGCAATCACTGGCAGATTGTAACGATGCCGGTTAAAGCTGGCCAATGCTTTCATCGCCGCCAGGGTGGAGTCCACATAAATGACCGTCATTTTCGCTGGGAAGGAGCGGTTTCGCTCTTGAGTCAGACAAACCATCGAACCATTTGAAAAGGCCTGACTGATGTAATCATGACCGTTATTGGTTTCCCCGATAATGGGGATATATAATGCATTATTATTAATTTTACGGCTGTCGATGGCCACATTTGTAATCGACATTGCGGGATTACCCTGGAGCAATCCTCCCCGGGTTATCTGAAGTATTTCATCAATACTGATACTTTCCATGGATACTACCTGAACTTTCTTTCGTATTTGAGTCCGTTCATCGGCGTTGTGCCGTCCTTACCAACAAAACACGTTGCCCAAAAAGACCTAGATATTATATCAAACTTTAAACATAAAGAAAAGCAAGGATTTCCCCCTCGCTTTTCTTTTCATCTTTTATGGGGTAAATGTTACGCTGACGTCACTGCCCTTTTCCACAACCGTTGTTGCAGCTGGTGTCTGACTTGATGCAAAACCATTCCCGGTTATCTTAAGCTTAAGTCCTAATCCCGTGAGGATTTCATTGGCACTTTGAATCGATAACCCTTTTAAGTCAGGAACAATGACCGTTCCAGCTGCCGTACTGTCATCATTTCCCAATGCCAGGATCAATTCACTATTCGGATCGTAAACCGAATTGGTGGGTAAGCTTTGACTGACCACTGTGGAACCGCTGGTGGCTGGATCAACGATATATTTTATTCCCTTTTCATTGAGAATACTGGCGGCAAAATCAATGTTCTGTCCAACCAGGTCGGGCACCGTGATGGTTCCTTTTTGAATTTCTTCCGTTACTGCGCCATTGATCGTGGTATCTGCCGAGTTATAATTGAGCGCCTGTTTGATCAGACTGATGGCAGTTGGTGCCGCACTGGTACTCCCATAGGCCCCTGCCGCCGGCTCATCCAATACGACGTACACCGAATACTTGGGATCTTCCACCGGGGAAAAGCAATAAAAGGAAGTAACATACTTGGAACTGGAATACTCACCATCGATAAACTTTTCAGCCGTCCCGGTTTTCCCGCCAATGCTGTAACCTTCTGAGAGTGCAGTCATATCGGCATCATAACCCACCACCTTGCGCATGATTTCCCTGGTGGCAGCCGATGTTTCTTTTGAAATAATCTGTTTCGGGGACTCACTTGCCTGTCCCTTGGTTTCACTGGAAATAATGGTCGGTTTGACATAATAGCCATTATTGACAACACAGTTCAAGGCACTGACGATTTGAATTGGCGTTACTGCCAAACCCTGCCCAAATGAAAAGGTCGCATAATCGACTTCGTTGACACCACCATTTGCGGTGGACAAACGATTGACAATCCCGGCTTCCTCACCATCCAACTCAATACCAGTGGTTTCACCCAGTCCAAAATTATAGACATACTGATAGAAAACATCGGGGTTCAATTTTTCAATAATCTGTACCAGTCCGGGATTACAGGAATGGGCAATGGCATCCGATACGGTAACACTGCCATGGGGCCCAGTCGCGCAGTTGATTACAGCATCACCAATTTGAATCGATCCCCCACAATAAACCACCGTATCTGGGGTAACTACCCCTTCTTCCAGAGCAGCCGCCCCGGTCAGGGCTTTAAAGGTCGAACCGGGTTCGTAGATAAAACTGACGGCCTGATTTTTATACATCTCAGCCAGTTTTTCCTGCTCGGTTTTGCCCGTCAAATCCGCTGCATGGGTAGCTGCAAAATTGGCATCCAGGGTAAACGGATCGTTAAGGTTATAATCCGGAGTGGTGGCCATGGCCACCACTTCACCGGTTTTTGTTTCCATCACGATCGCCGTTACACTCTTTGTTTTCCAGGTTGCTGCCGCTTCTTCCACCGCCTTTTCAGCCATCAGCTGAATATTACTGTCGATGGTTAAGACAATATCTTCCCCCTGAACCGGTTCTTTTAATATTTTGGTTTGGGATGGAATCTGGTTGCCATCAGCATCTTTCTGAAAATAAACAACCCCGTCTTCACCACTTAAGACATCTTCATAAGTTGCTTCGACACCATAGAGTCCACTATAATCGGTACCGGTAAAACCGAGAATATAGGAGGCGAAGTTCCCGTTGGTATAATACCGCCGGTAATCATCCAGCAGTTCAATGCCATTGTAACTCTCGATTTCGCCATCTTCATCCTTAATCGCTTCCGATTCTTTGATTTCCAGTGCCAGGGCGTTGTCCACCTTCCCTAAAATCAGCACCGGCTGGTTTTCTTTTCGGGTAGCTTTGTCATAGAGCGTTTCATAATTATAATCCAGATCTTTAGCAATTGCCGATGCTACTGCCTCGGGATCTTTTATATTAATCGGTTCAAAATACAAGGTACCATCTTCAACCGTCACCCCGGCAAAGTTATGACTGAGCACAATGACCGCCGCACCCTGGCTGATCCCAGTTTTTACCTCAACAATATCATTCTCCAGAACGGAGATCTTTTTCTGAATTTCTTCAATCTTCAAGCCCAATTTGCTACTAAGTGTTTTGGCCAGACGTTCCGGGTCTTCGACCTCATATGGAATGACGTTAACTGCCGTAGCCGAAGAATCCTTGGCCAGCACATTTTTGTTTCGGTCATAAATGTCGCCCCGGGATGCCTTGATTGGCACTTCTTCAACAAGCTGATCAACTTGCCGTTCATATTTTCCGGTTGAGTTTACAATTTGCAGGGAAAATAATTTCCCAATAACAATAATTAAGCACAATGAAAGTACAACCATGGCAATCATAATGCGATTCTGCTTGCCGACCGGTCCAATCTCTCGTTGTGCCTTCTTTTTTATATTCACATTTTTTCTCCACATTTTTATTTAGCTAAGCTTACCTGATTCAGCTTAAATAAACCCTAACTAAAACAAATTTTCAAACCAGCTTCTGACAATTTGTGAGTCTGTCATCAGTGATTCGTCTGCTTTTTCAGTTACCAGCTCCCGCCGGTATTGCTCCTGAACCGGCTCAGTCATCCCATAACCTCTGGCCTGGGCCTCAATCGATTGAAGGTTCATGTTGGTGACCAGCTGACCTTCTTTGCTGTCATTAACCTGTACGGCATCCTCCAGTGTTTTCTGAAGCTCCCGGATCTCCGTGTTTTTTTCAGTTATGACCGCATGTTGGAACAAGATGCCGATCATCGCTGCAAAAGCCAACAGACCAATGATCATCACATACGAACTCGTGGTCATCCGCTTTCTGTTTTGTTTTGGCATTTTGACTCTTTTTTGCGTGGTTGCCATGGAACACTCCTTTTTTAACTTTCGGTTCCCAGCTTTTCGACAATTCGCAGCTTGGCACTGCGCGAGCGGCGGTTTTCTTCGAGCTCATCAGCCCCTGGGACAATTGGTTTTCTGGAAACAAGCTTAATTAGCGGGGATTTCCCACATACACATTGGGGAAAATCCGAAGGACAGGTACAGGGGTTGGCTTTCTCTTTAAACAATTGCTTTACCACCCGATCCTCCAGGGAATGAAAGGTAATCACACACATTCTGCCACCTGGTTTAAGGGCATCAAGTCCCTGTGTTAAAGCATCTTCCAATATTTTTAGTTCACCATTAACTTCAAGCCGAATAGCCTGAAAAGTTTTGCGTGAAGGGTGTTTTTCCTTAAAACGTTCCCTGGGCGGATAAGCACTTTTGACAATTTCGCTTAACTCCAGGGTGGTTGTGATTCGCTTAAGCGCTCTTGATTTAACAATCGCCTTAACGATTTGACTGGCAAATTTTTCTTCGCCATAAAAAAACAGTATTTTTTTCAGTTCTCCGGGAGCATAGTCATTTACCACCATTTCAGCTGTTAACGCTGCCGACTGGTTCATCCGCATATCCAGCGGACCATCGTTATGATAAGAAAAGCCTCGGGTATCGTCATCCAGTTGAAATGACGAAACCCCGAGGTCATATAGAATACCGTCGATCCCAAAGAGATGGAGGCCCTTTAGAACCTTGGCTAAACTGGCAAAATTACTTTTTACAAAATGTCGCTGACAGGCAAACCCCGCCAAGCGATTCTTCGCATACTCCAAAGCAAAATCATCCTGATCGATGCCAACCAAAATGCCGCTTTCATCGAGTGACTCACAAATCCATTGGGAATGCCCACCACCACCCAGAGTGCAATCCACATAGATGCCTTTTGGTTTGATGTCCAGACCGTCAATGGATTCCCGCAATAATACAGTGGTATGTGAAAATGTTTGTGGTTTCATTTATATTCCCAGCATTGCCATGTTATTGGCAATGTCCTCATAGTTTAAGTCTTCATTATCGTTATAGTCCGTCCACAGTTGACTGTCCCATATTTCCAGGCGATTTGACACCCCGATAATGGTTACCTCTTTGGTAATTTTTGCATATTTTCGCAAAGAAAGTGGTATGCTGGCTCGACCCTGTCGATCCAATTCGCAGTCAGCAGCACCAGCAAAGAAAAATCGGGTAAACGCCCGGGCATCTTTATCCGATACCGGCAGTGCTTTTAATTTACTTTCAAAATTACCCCACTCTTCCATGGAAAAAACAAACAGGCAGCAATCCAGTCCTTTTGTTAGAACAAATTCTCCGCCCAGAGATTCTCTGAATTTTGAAGGAATGATCAATCGTCCCTTGTCGTCGATATTATGTTCATACTCTCCAAAAAACATTCAGATCCTCCTCCTTCTTACTTCGCTCTTCCATTTTCTTCCACATTATACCACACTCCACCACCCTTCACAAGTTACGAAAGCGGCTATTAAGCAAAAAACAAAGATTTATTTTGTTAAAAATTCCCTACATTTGTATTGATTTTACATCAAATAGCTTAAAAATAAATTCGCCTGTTACTGATTGTTCTTAATTTCTACATTAAAACTTGTGATTGTATCCGTTTTGGTTTAAACTAATAAAATAATGAAAATTAAGGAGTTATTTTAAATGAGAGCAGTAGTTACGGTTATTGGAAAAGACCGCACCGGAATAATTTATAATGTATCTAAAATTCTGGCTGAAAATGAAGTCAATATCGAAGACATCAGCCAGACGGTTATGCATGATTTTTTCACCATGATCATGCTGGTGGACATGTCAAATATGTCTGTCGATTTTAATGTCCTGAAAAACGCCCTGGAAACCGTTGGCGAAGACATCGGGATGTCAATCCGCATTCAGCATGAAGATCTTTTCAATGCCATGCACACCATTTAGGCGGCCTGATTATGGCAATGTTTAAAGACGTCCTTGAGACGGTAAGAATGATTGAAAAAGAGCGATTGGACATCCGTACCATCACCATGGGAATTTCATTGCTGGATTGCATTGATTCCTCCGGAGCCAAAAGCCGCCAGAAAATTTATGATAAGATCACGCGCTTAGCCGAAAACCTGGTTAAAGAAGGGGAGCGGATTGAAAATGAATTGGGCATCCCGATTGTCAATAAACGCATCTCGGTGACCCCGATATCACTCATCGCTGGTAGCAGTGATGATCTTAACTATGTTGAATACGCCAAAATCCTCGATGCCGCTGCCGCAACCGTCGGGATTAACTTTATCGGCGGTTTTTCAGCCCTGGTTCCCAAGGGCTTCACCAAAGGCGACCGGATTCTGATCGACTCCATTCCTGAAGCTCTGGCAACCACCAATTGCGTCTGTTCATCGGTTAATCTTGGTTCCTCAAAAGCCGGTATTAATATGGACGCTGTTAAACGACTGGGTGAGGTGATTAAAGAAACCGCCTACCTGACCCGGAATGCTGATTCGATCGGCTGTGCCAAGTTTGTGGCCTTTGCCAATGCCGTCGAAGACAATCCCTTTATGGCTGGCGCCTTTCACGGCGTCGGCGAAGCGGAATCGGTTCTCAATGTCGGGGTCAGCGGCCCCGGTGTTGTCAAGCGGGCCCTGGAAAAAGCCCAGGACGCTTCCTTTGGCGAAATGGCCGAAATTATTAAGAAAACTGCCTTCAAAATTACCCGAGCCGGTCATCTGGTTGGCACAACGGTCGCTGAACGCCTGAATGTCCCCTTTGGTATTTTAGATTTATCCCTGGCACCAACTCCCGAAATCGGCGACAGCGTGGCTCGAATTCTGGAAGAAATGGGCCTGGAACATTGTGGTACCCATGGGACTACCGCAGCACTGGCGATGCTTAATGATGCCGTTAAAAAAGGTGGTATTATGGCATCCACCTCGGTGGGTGGCTTCAGTGGCGCCTTTATCCCGGTCAGTGAAGACGAAGGGATGATTGAAGCAGTCGAATGCGGCGCTCTGACCTTTGATAAACTGGAAGCCATGACCAGCGTCTGTTCAGTTGGGATCGATATGGTCGCCATCCCGGGTGACACCCCAGCTTCCACCATTTCTGGTATTTTAGCTGATGAAGCCGCCATCGGCGTCATCAACAATAAAACCACCGGGGTTCGGGTAATTCCCGTTTATGGCAAAGACGTCGGCGATACTGCCGAATTTGGTGGACTTCTAGGACGAGCTCCGATTATGCCCATCAATAAAAATGACTGTTCAGTTTTTGTAAATCGTGGCGGTCAGATCCCAGCCCCGATTCACAGCTTTAAAAACTAACAACGGATCAACCCAGGAGGCCTGCAACAGCAGGTCTCCTGTTTTATACAAGGAGTAACTAAATGAATCAAGAATTATGGGAAAAATGTGTAACCTATCACGGACATCACTGTCCGGGCCTGGCGATTGGCGTCCGGGCTTCGCTGGAAGCGATCAAAGCGCTTTCGCTCGATATGAGCAGCAATGACAAAATTGTCTGTGTCGCCGAGAATGAATCCTGCAGTGTTGATGGAATCCGGGTGGTGCTGGAATGCACTGGCCAAAAAGGCAATCTGTTTTTCATTCAAGGTGGAAAACAGGCTTTTTCGGTTTTTAATCAAACCACCGGTGCGAGTGTCCGGTTGATTTTAAAAGAGCTGCCAGCAATGGAGCGTGATGAAATGGAAGACTTCCTGCTGAATGAACCTGATGCATCAAATTTATTTGATTTTGAAAAACCCCATTTTGAATTGCCTGAACAGGCTTAATTCCCTCGATGTTTTTAATAACACCGTCAAGCTCAGTCTCTAATCACTGTGGTGGCGGTGTTTTTTAATCGCTATGTGATCACCGATTTATGATACCAGCTGGCGACGCTGATATGGTATACTATAGGCAACCAATAAACCTATAATTATCGAACGAGGTATACCGATGTTTACTCTGCCAACTTACACAGCTCCTGATTTTACAGAAAGCTTTTTTGTTAAAGCCCCCAGTGTTCGAACCATGCCAGCTCCCATGGATGGGGTGGTTCCGGAAAACTTTTATGCCACCACTATCTTCCCCGAATATTTTAAAATACATGATAGCTGGCAGCTAATGGCTGAAAGTCGGATGGACTGTGTGGTCGTAATCGCCGATGATCGGCCCCATGCCATTGAATTCAGAAACGTCAAGAAAGGCGATGCGGTTGTGGTTGGACGTCATGAAGACGGCGAAAACGGTGTTTATGTCGATCATTTTGCTTTCAGAAAAAAACAGGAAAACGGCGATAACTTCTCGTTTCGAACGTCAAACTCCCGGGAAACCGCTTACTCCCGGGACTATGACCGACTTTATGAATTACTCGAGTTTGAACGAGAGAACGGCTATATTTTGTGGGTTCTCGGCCCGGCGGTTACCTTTGATCAGGACTCCCGCAATGCCATGACCCATCTGATCGAGATGGGCTATGTCGATGCCCTCTTTGCAGGTAACGCACTGGCAACCCACGATTTGGAATCCCACTTTTTTAACACCGCTTTGGGTCAGGACATTTACTCCAAAGAAAATAAGTCCCTGGGTCACTATCATCATATTGAAACCATCAATCGGGCCAGGAGCTGCGGTTCCCTGAAAAACCTGATCGAAAAATATAAAATTACGGATGGTATCGTCAATTCCTGTATTACCAATAATATACCCCTGGTTTTAGCCGGTTCGATTCGGGATGATGGCCCCTTACCGGGCGTCTATGCTGATGTTTACAGCGCCCAGGATGCGCTGCGGGTACACACCAGAAAAGCCACCACGATCATCTGTCTGGCAACCCAACTCCATACCATTGCCACTGGCAATATGACCCCCTCCTACCAGGTCATTAATGGCGCAGTGCGACCGGTTTATTTTTATACTGTTGATATCTCCGAGTTTGTGGTAAATAAACTCAAAGATCGGGGCAGCCTCAGCTCCAAATCAATTATCACCAATATCCAGGATTTTGTCGTCAACTTGCAACGCAATTTATCGTTAAAGTAATGTACGTACGCAAAAAAAAGACTTCTGCCGAAGCAAAAGTCTCTACCACTCGATGATAAACTACATAATAGATGGCAAAATTAATGGTAGTACGGAAAAATTAATCAATTGCAGCACCCAGATCGTACAGGCTGGCGGGTCAATGTGACTATCTGCATAACTGTTAAAGGTTAACCCGGCAAACTCTCCGATTAAAGCACCCAAAACCCCAGTGATGGCGGCAGCAATAATCGCTGCCAATGGGCTTAATGTACCCGAGAATACAACAATCGCGGTGGATGCTGCTGGCAATACGATATGATGACAGCCATAGAAAGGTAGTCCCATGCAGGCAAAAATCAGTCCAAATGCGGCGATCCCAAAGGCAAAGCCACCCATCTGTGAGAAAATATATGCGGCTTCTTCAGAACCAGCCAACGCCATGTTTCCAAAAGCTGCCACGATTCCGCCAACCAGAATCCCAAATCCGGCACCGATCACCAGGGTGAAAATCATGTCTGAACCCTGAGGCAGATAATGCCGGGTCACACCGGCTGGCGTTTTTCCGGTTAAACCAGAATTTGTGAAAAGCAAACGCACCAAAATCGCCGAAATAACCACGCTTAAGGCAACCGTATCGGTCCACGCTGCTGATCCAAATACATTAGCTCCGATTAGGGTGCCAATGGTAAAGTTTAATAAGTAACCAATAATACCAAAGATTCCACCAACCAGCAGTACTGAAGCGTCTTTTAAGCCAGCAAGCGGTGTGATAATATCGCCGCCGACTTCCAATTTACCAATTTTTTTAGCATAACCGGCAGCTGCTACTGCACCAGCAAAAGCAATACATGGTGAGAACCATGATCCAAAGCTGACGATACCAATCGCTGGCGCTCCGAAATCTCCGGCAAGAATTGCGGCAACAACTGTTAACCCGGTAAAAATAAATGATGGCACACCGCCGATGGCAGCTGCAAACAGCCCGCCGCCAAACGCAGCAATTAATAATGTTAAGTCCATTTCTTTTCTCCTTTTAATTGTATTGAGATTATCGTAAACACATTAACGTTCATCGAGTGGCTCTGATAATGTTTACAAGATCAGTTTAACAAGAAGAACAAAATTTTGCTATGGTCATCATTGCCAAAATATCTATTCATCTTTGTGCATTAATCACAAGTCAAACGATTAGCATCATGGGCAATCAATAATATCCATCAAACTGTTTTATGATCTAACACTTATTCTTCGCAAAATAAAAAAAGAGCCTGAGCTCTCTTAAATTAAGGGGTTTAGTATAAACTTTACGCCATGCTAAACAGGGGTCACAATCCCTATGTGCTATCATATCCTATTTTTTAGTTAAAATCATCAGCCCTTGGTTACAAAACAGCATGGTTAATCTGTGCATTCTGCACAGATAATTACTCAATTCATTATACACTTTTAAAACTTTTCGGTCTATCATCCCATTTTTATCACAACACTTATTGATGTCTAAGAAATTCTAAAATCCGAAACGAATAGGCTAAATCAAATTGAACCTTTGGATCAGCAAGATCAAGCTGAGTAAGGGCCTTAATCCGCTCCATGCGATAGCTGAGCGTATTGCGATGGATGTGGAGATTTGCGCAGGTTTCTTTGTAATTACATCCATGATCAATCAGTGTATTTAACGTATAAAACAATTCTGATTGATGCTGACGGTCATATTTCTCAAGGATCAGCAAGCTGCTTTGCACAAAGTCCTTAAGATTATTTCTTGTGTCACTATGAATCTTTTCAATCAGATGAAAAAATTTGTAATCCCCATAATGGTAGAATCGCTTTTTTTGATGAACAGACACACCGATTCGGATAGCTGCCCCCGCCTGTAAATAATAGTACTGAAAATTTTCAATCCCATTAAAAAAATCACTCATCCCAATTCGTAGGCCGTGTTTTTCCATAAAACTCTTCAGACGTCTGATTCCTTTTTCGGTTTTTTCTTTTTCCAGGTCGGTACATAAAACAACCATTTGATTGCCATAAAAAATTGCATGGGATTTCGGAAAAACATGATAAAAATCATCTCGTAATGAATCTTTGATCCCTTCCTGATAGAGACCATCGTCATTTTGCTCCGAAACCAGTACACACAGATTGTTACTGCTGTTTAGCTCCGATTCCAGAACCCATGATTTAAAATCAGCGTTTTCCTTATCTCGGCCTTCAATCAAATCCATCAGAATACCCTCATTCATGTTGCCACGAATATATTTATATTGGGGAATTTTTAGAATAATCTCTGTTAACACCTCGTTGGCCAAAAGCAACAACTCTAGATGCTGATTTGTCACTTCTGCATCTTGAAAAAACATCACCATGGCACCAGCATATTTTTCCCGGATAATCACCGGAGACACCAATACCTTCGACTCACTTTCCAGACCAACTATATAAGGTGTTCGTTCCTTGGGAAAACGTTTGACTTCTTCAATGTTGACAATTTCAAATATAAACTCATGGCTGCAAAAGCCTTTGGCGATGGCTAAATTCCAGGAGGGATCGGTGATCTCATTGGTTCGGCTGACGCCGCGAATGGAAAAGTTGATATCAATAAAAACCACCGGTTTTTCCATCAGATAACTGATGGTTTCCACCACCTCTTCGACTGTGTGATTATCCAGTAATAGACTTAATAAGCGATTGCTCTGTCGGTATCTCAGTTCAGTTTGACTTTCCATCGTTGTGCTTTATTTTTTACTCCATTTCAATTGTTTAAATACCTTGCCTATGCTATCGTTGATGACAAGGTTCGCCCGTGAATCCATCGGGGTTGAGGATTTATTGACCAGAACCAGATTTCTACCCCGATAATAATCGATCAAACCTGCCGCCGGGTAAACGCCCAGCGACGTTCCGCCAATAATCAACACGTCAGCATTACTGATGGCCGCAACCGACTGATTCATCACATCGCTATCGAGCCCTTCCCCATATAAAACCACATCTGGCTTGATGGTTCCGCCACAACTGCATTTAGGTACTCCCTGACTTTCCTCGATCATATTAACCGGATAAAACTGATGACAGCGCATACAGTAATTGCGATGAACCGATCCATGCAACTCAAGCACCCGTTTACTACCGGCCAATTGATGGAGTCCATCAATATTCTGAGTAATGACTGCTGTCAACAGCTGTTGTTTCTCCAGCTCTGCCAGTTTTTGATGGGCATCATTGGGTTTTGCCTGCAGATAGAGCATTTTATTCCGGTAAAAATGATAGAATTCTTCTGTGTTATTTATAAAAAATTCATGGGAAAGAATCGTTTCCGGCGGATAACGATAGGTTTGATTGTAGAGCCCATCGACACTCCTAAAATCAGGAATACCACTTTCTGTGGATACGCCAGCGCCACCAAAAAACACAATATTTCCAGCCTTGGCAATCATTTCTTGTAACATTTCGATCTCGTTCATGATTTGACCTCTTTTTTAATATTTTTTGTTAACCTATTTTTCTCAGGAAGTATTTTACCATATCCAGTCCCTTATTTCCTGACTGTTCACAATAACAATCCCCATATCGATCAGCAAATCCATGACATCCTGATAACACAAAAGTATCAACCGTTTCCTTCTGATTAAGTCGAGGAATGATTGACCGCACCTCAAAGGATGCCTCCTGCTCCGAAAAAATCAGCAGGCAGGGACAGACTGGGCTGACATCAAGATAGTCTCTGATTCGTGACCCGTAAAATCCGATCATTCCATCACAATATGGATTTTCTGTCAAACGCCAGGCGATGGTTGCTCCCACACTTGAACCAAAAACAATAATTTTATTATAAAATTTCTTTAATTCTTCAATGTCGGTAGCAATTTCACGATATCGTTCAAAGCTGTTATTCTCTACAAACGCCTGGTAAGCTTCATTGCTTTGAGCGTATTGATAAACACGTTCTTCCGGACTTAAATCCACACAAAAAATGTCATAATCCTGCACTCTAAAAAACTCTGCCCAGTCATGAATATACTGATTCATCCCATAAATTTCCGGAATGATTATAACCGCTCGTTCTGCTTCTGAGTCCTGCCGGGACATTTTTTTCAACACCATTTCTTTTAAAACCGCTGCATGTCATCGTATCTTTACGATAATTGCATCCTCCCATATAAATTCGTTAAAAACCGTCATCCCCATAAAAAAGCCACTGCAAAAATTATTCTTGCAGCGACTTCTATAACAGATAAAAATAGTATCCATCGTCATTTAATCTTCGGCGATTACAATCAAACCATCCATTTCTCCCAAGCTAACCATCGTTGATTTACTGGGATTAATATAAATACCGTAATCCTTTTTAGCATCCTTTTGTTCTGCCGCAATCACATAACCAATAACGATTTCGTTCTTCCTTTTTGCTGCTTCAACCAGCGTGTAATAATTAACTGCTTTATCTGGCTGAATGTATTTTGACGCCCTTTTTATATAAAGCTCCGAACCATCTGCATCAAACAGGTCTTCAAAGACAGTATTAATCATTCTGTTTTCCGAAACCTGAGTTAGCATTAAACTGATCAGTTTTTCACTGACAATAAAGTCGTTGACTCTGGTTACTTCGGCCAGTTTCTTATTTCTAAAATCCAGCATTTCACTGACAACTGAAAAACGACAGTTCAGTTTTTCGGAAATATCTCGAAGCTGAAGCAGAACGACCAGCGTATTGGCATCTGACTCCTGCACATCGAGTTCCGAATTATTTGACAGGATGATGACATGATCGTAATTTTTGACCATCAGTTCGTCTAAAATCCGGCGATCTTTTGGATCTCCCTTCAATAATTCGATTTGCTGATTCACTACCTGACTAAGAGCAATTTGAAACTCTTCGTCTTCAACACAATCTGATACAACAGTCAAAAGCGAACCTTGCGGTACATAATTGTCAATTTCCTGAATAATTAAGTGAGCATTGTCATTCCAACCTAGGATCAGCGTCTTTTCGGGTCGGTCCGGTTGCGATGATGCGTTTTGACGAATTGCTTCAACATCAACCGAAGATTGCTGATCTGATTTTACTCGAATCGTATCATCATCTTCTGAAATGGCAATAATTTGGTCTCCCGGTTTTAGTACCGTGTCCATCGGCGGGTTCAAATATGTTTTCCCCTGGGACTGAACGCCGATCACCGTTGATTTCTCAAACAAAAACAGGGTCTCGCCAAATGTTTTTCCAATCGCTTCTGGACAATCACTGAAATAAATTTCGTCACCACCAAAATCCAACAACTCTGTATAGACTGTTGAAAGACCTGGCTGACGGCAGGTTTGAGCAATTATGCGGGAGATGAGTGTATCACTGAGAATTATTTCCGCCTGATTGTTTCCGGCAATTTGGGCCACTTGAACGTTCTCAGGATCTCGCAAGACGGTAACAATATTATAAGGCTCACTGCGCTTATTCGGATTATTGGTAATAGCCAGAATCGTCTTTATTACTCGGGTATCATCCTCCGGAATGATGATAATTGATCGGGACGTATTTAAACTGACGATTTCCAGATCATCAATATCGATTGGATTTCCCTGA
Source organism: Acetobacterium sp. MES1 (assembly GCF_002237635.1). Lineage (NCBI taxonomy): Bacteria > Bacillati > Bacillota > Clostridia > Eubacteriales > Eubacteriaceae > Acetobacterium > Acetobacterium sp. MES1. Next base: position 1,625 of record NZ_MJUY01000006.1, on the reverse strand, counting down.
CGGGTGACGATTCGGGTCGTTTTTAGATCGGTGATCCGCTCACGAATGGCGTCATCCATTTCGGACTTATCATGATTCCCCATCACAACAATACAAGCATGTTTACGATTGCTGTTCGCTTCAATCAATTCTTCAATAATTGTAAAAATTTGCTCTGACCATCCCAGAATAATGGTTTGATCCTTTTCAATCACTCGGGATCTTCCTTTTCTTAGCGATTCCAATTTTGCTTCAATCCCAGTTGTTAAAATCCCAATCAGGATACTGAGGATAAAGATACCGCCAAGCGTAGTGACAAACATTAAAAAGATATAACCAGCACTACCGGTATCTCCACTGACCGTTCCAGAATCAATGGCACGCATTAATCCCATCCACAGCAGCTCAGTAAAACTTGAGGTTGGCCCGGATTGGGTAATCCAGACGATCAAGGAAATCACAGCAATCATAATTGCCGTCGCACTGGCTAATGACAATAATAGTATACCCGTTCCTTTTGACATCAGATTGTCAAATTTGTACCTAAGTTTTTCTAAAAATCCAACTTCATCCATCTTACACCTCTTTAAAGTTATTAGTTTTAGCCGATTGTCTCGTCTAATGATAATTATTTGAAGGAGTCTATTCTATTTCATTTATAATTTTTACATTTTATCACATTCAGCCATTCGCTTCAATCACTGTTGACACCCTTTTTTTGCAATTGACGATTTCGAATCTTTTTTCCTACACGTCAGAATCTTTATCTTTCTTTTTTTTGAAAAGATTGCCCAAATACATTCCCATTAATGATAAACACCCATATATGCAACCATATATAACTACTTTCATATATATCATCGAGAATACAAGCGGGAGAAAAATGATGCTTATAAAAACCGGATAAAACCAGACGATACCATTTTTAAATCCATATACAAACCCAGCTATTAAACAATATCCGGGAATAATCAAGAGCATAAAGAACAAAAAATATTTTGAATCCGGCTCCAGCATCGGCAAGATAAAAAAGATCACGGCTGTCATTACCAGATATGGTAATACCGGCAATAATAATGGTAAGTTTTTTTTCATTATCGGCTCCCATGACATTTACTACTGAAATTATATTAGTGTATTTCTTTATTATAACATGAATCGCTCATGTTATCGATATTTTATAGTATACATCCGTTTCAGATTGCTCCTAAAATTACTGTCGTTAAATGAAGCTGCAACTCCGCTCCGTTTCACTGCGCATGCGTTTGGGGCCTCGCCCCATAAAAAAATAGATTCATAATGACAGATATTAAGTATCCTTATATCTTTCTCATAACTTTACTGCCGTTTACTCGCTCATGCGGCACTTCGGCGTAGCTAGCGCTGCGCCTTCGTCGCGTCAGTCGCCAGATGGCTCCTTCCTTAAAATATAAAAAATAGAGACCAAAAAACAAATAAAATTTGCTCTTTGGTCTCTATTTTTTATATTTTCGCCGCATGGCTCGTTGTTTCACGCAAAAAAATCCCGCAACGTCCTATCCTCCCAGGCAGTTGCCCACCAAGTACTTTCGGCGCTGGAAGACTTTACTTCTGTGTTCGGTATGGGAACAGGTGTGGCCCTTCCGCCATCGTCGCGAGATTAATTA